>CAZJNA010000063.1:3776-17885 GCA_964547325.1 uncultured Opitutaceae bacterium
ACCGTCCGCCTGACTATTCCGAAGAGAAGCCACGCCGCCGCGACATGGATCGCGAGGTTGAGGGCATGATAGCTCCAGACATCGGTGCCGCTGATCGCGTAATTTACGGCCAGCGAGAAATTGAGAAGCGGCCGGCCATCCACCGTCGAGCCGTCGTGCGGGGGATGCCATGCGGTCCCCAGGTGGCGTATCGTGGGGTTGTTTGCGATGATCGCGGCAGCATCGAAGACAAAAGGCGCGGAAAAGGAATTCCAGTACGCGCCGACGGCCGCGCAGGCGATGAAGGCGCACGCCAGGAGCGTGGGGGCCGTTCCTTTTCTTTCGAACATGCGGGCCCGTTATGCAAAAACTTCGCCGCGACTACAAGACTCCCGGGTCGTCCAGATGCGCCCGGAACCCCCTCACGGAGACTCCGCAGATTGCAGGTGGATGAGCATGGCCCGGGCTTCGGCCATGTCGGGCTGGAGCCGCAGGGCTGCGGCAAACTGATCCGCGGCCTCGGCTGTCCTGCCTGTCCGGTAGAGGGCGTTCCCGAGGTTGTAGTGCGCCCGGGCATAGTCCGGCTCGAGCCGCACGGCCTCCTCGTAGCGCGCAATCGCCTCAGCCAGGCGTCCCTCCTGGAAAAGGGCGTTGCCGAGGTTGTCCTGAGCCGGCGCAAATTCCGGCTTAAGACGCAGCGAAGCTTCGAGGTGCTCGATTGCCTCGGGCATTCGTCCGGTCCGCGCAAGGGCATTCCCAAGATTGAAATGGGCCATCGCATTCCGCGGGTCGAGCCGCAGCGACGCCTCCAGATGCTCGACCGCCTCGGCGATCCTGCCCATTGCCGCGAGCGCGACGCCAAGATTGCACTCCGCCTCGGCAAAGCCGGGCCTTATGCGAAGCGCCTCCTGGTAGCAGGCGAGCGCCTCCCCTGTCCGGCCGAGTCTCCCCAGGGCAAGGCCGAGATTGTTCAGCGACAACACATCGCCCGGATCGATCTGCAGCGCAGCCCGGTACTGCTGCACCGCTTCGTAAAGCCGGCCGGAGCCCGCAAGCGCGTTGCCCAGGCCGTTGTGCGGGCCGGCAATCCCGGGATCGAGGCGGATGGCCTCCTCGAGGTTCGCGATGGCCTCGGGCAGCCGCCCTTCCTGAAGGAGGCAGTTGCCCAGGTCATAGCGGGCGTCTTCGTTCCCGGCGGGCTGCAGCTCAAGCGAGAGCCGAAACTGCGCCTCGGCAGCCGGTATCCGGCCCGCAAAGGAAAGAGTCTTGCCGAGCTGCGTGTGGGCGCGCGCATTCGACGGCCACGCGGCAACCGAATCGGCCCAGAGATCCATCTCGTTCCCAAAGATCGCATTCCGGCGAAAGGTCGCTCCCCCGAACACCCCCGCAAGGACGGCGCAGGCCGCGAGCGTGGCCCAGAGATCGGCCGCCTGCCTGGCCGCCGGCCCGCCGCGGCCGGCGACTCCGAGCCGCTCGATGCCAAATACGGCGGCGATCATCACCGCGGCAAGCGGAAGGTACATCCGGTGCTCGGCGATCGTCTGGGTCGCAACGGGAACGATTGAGGTCGGGGCAAGGATGGCAAAAAACCAGGCGCCCAGAAAACCGGAGGGGCGACGGCGCCAAAGGGCGAAACCCGTGCCTGCGGCAAGCGCCAAGAGCACGATGGCCGACGGCAGGATGACCGGCAGGCCGGATATCACCGCGGAGCCGTAGTCGAACACGAGCCGCTGGGGCCAGAGCGCCAGGCGCAGATAGCGGACCAGGGCGTAGACCTGCGTCACTTCGTATTGCGACCAGGGAAGGTGGGCTCCGAAGCCGGCGGTGCCGTTGCGGTTCCCGGTGCCGATCACAAGCCAGCCGAGAACGATCCACGTCGAAGCCAGCGCGAGGTGCGGCCAGCGCCGCCGCCTCCACGCCTCGCGGAAGCTGCCCGCCAGGAAGGTCCGATCGTACAGGAATACGATGATCGGGGCCGAGACCATGACCTCCTTGGTCGCCATCCCCATCGCGCAGACGGCAAAAGACAGGGCGAACCAGACCTGGCAAAGCGGAAAGCGGAAAGCGGAAGGCGGAAAACTTTCAGCGGAAGATTCGGACGCCGCATTTCCGATTTCCGATTTCCGCTTTCCGCTTTCGCCCGCTTCAGTTTCCGCTCCCCGGATAAAACAATAGAGCGTCAAAAGATAACAGAGTCCCATCTGGGATTCCGCGCGCTGGATGATGTACGTGACCGATTCCACCTGGAGCGGGTGAAGGGTCCAGAGGAGGGCGGTGCCAAGGGCGAGCGCCCGCGCGCGGAAAGGGTCGCCGCTCATCGCGACCGTCCGGCGAACGATTCCGAACAATGCGAGCCCGGCGCAAACATGGATCGCGAGATTCATCGCGTGATAGGCCCAGGGCCGAGTGCCGCTGGCGGCATAGCTGAGCGCGAGCGAAAGATTGAGCATCGGCCGGCCCTCCACCGTCGATCCGTCGTGCGGGGGGCGCAGGGCGTCCCAGAGCGGCCACAAATGGCGGATGCTCGGATACCTCGTCACGATCGGCTCGGCGTCCAGGACGAAGGGCGCCGAAAACGTGCGGCTGTAGGCGGCGAGCGCAGCCAGCGCGATCAGCGCTCCCCCAAGGAGGTTCAGGGCATTTTCTCTCCGGTCTCGGGTCATTGTCGGCGGGGTTCGTCAGGGTCTCAGCCGGGCGAGCATGGCTCGGGCCTCGGCAAAGTCAGGCTTGAGCCGCAGCGCCTCGGCATATTGTTCGGCGGCCTCCGCGGTGCGGCCGGTCCGCAGGTACGCGTTGGCCAGATTGTAGCGGACGCGGACATTCCCGGGACTTAGCTTGAGCGCCGCTTCATAGTGCGCAATGGCGGCGGAAATCTGTCCAAGCTGATAGAGTGCGTTGCCGATATTCGCATGCGCCCCCTCGGAGCCCGGATCGAGCCGCAGCGCCGCTTCGTAATGCGCGACCGCCTCGGGTATCCGTCCGGTCCGGGCATAGACATTGCCAAGGTTGTACTCCGCGACGGCGTAATGCGGATCCGCGCGGAGGGCCGCCTCAAAGTGCGCCGCCGCGCCCGTGGGATCCCCGTTCCCGAGAAGCGCGATCCCCAGGTTCGAATCGGCCTCGGCGTATGCCGGCCTCAGGCGGAGCGCCTTCTCATAGTCGCCGATGGCATCCGCAAGACGGCCGCGCTGCATCTCGATGTTGCCGAGATTGTAGTAGCACTCGGGGTAATCGGGCTTGAGGCGCAGGCCCTCCCGGTAGCACGCCACGGCCTCGTCGATCCGGCCCAATTCGGCGAAGGTCTTTCCGAGGTTGCAGGCGGCCTCCGGGTAGTCGCCACGGATGCGCAATGCCGCCTCAAAGCTCGCGACCGCCTCCTGCTGCCGGCCCGCCTGCGCCAGCGCGTTTCCCAGGTTGAAGAGCGCTGGCGCGTTGCGCGGATCGGCCTTGAGGACGATCTCGTAATGGGCGATCGCCTCGGGCACCCGTCCTTGTTCCGCGAGGACGATTCCCAGGTTCGTGTGCGCCCGGTAGAACGTGGGCTGAAGGGCCAGGGCCTGTTCGTAAGCCGGGATCGCCTCGGCGGGGCGATGCAGCCGGTAAAGAGCGGTTCCAACGTTGTCGTAGGCCTCGGCATAGCCGGGGTTGAGCCGCAGCGCCTCCTCAAGCCGGACGAGCGCTTCCGCGGGCCGTCCATCGATCAGCAGGGCGTTGCCGAGGTCGCAGTGCGCCAGCGCGGAGTCGGGACACTTCTCAAGTTCGTCCGTCCAGAGGGCGACGTTGGTCCGGTAGTCGTGATTGCGATGCACGGTCAGGGCGAACCAGACCGCTGCCAACAGGAGAAGGGGGACGGCGGAAAGCGGAAAGCGGGAAACCGAAGTCGGAAATCGAAAAGCGGAAAGCGGAAACTGAAATGAAGACGGGAGGAGACGGATGGCGCGTTCCACAGCCAGAACAAAAACCGTCAAAACGGCGGCGAGGGGCAGGTACATCCGGTGCTCCACGATCATCTGCGACGTCGCCGGCATCAGGGACGTCGGAGCCAGGATCGAGAAGAACCAGGCGCCCAGGAATCCAACCGCAGTCCGCCGGGAGAGTCCGCGGAAGGTCAGCACGACCAGGGCGGCGAGAAGAACGGCATCCGGGAGAATTTCCGGAAGGCGCCGCACCCAGTAGGAGTCATAGTCGAAAATCAGCGGATGCGGCCAGAATGTCAGGTAAAGGTAGGTACGGATCGCCCGAAACTGGGTGAGGGCGTAGGCCAGCCAGGGGCTCCCCACGCCGAACCCCTTTGAGCCGCCCCGGTTGCCTCCCACGCTCGCGACGAGGTAGGCGAGGAGAACCCACGTTCCGGCCAGCGAGAGGAGCACCCGCCGATGCTTCTGCCAGGCAGCCTTGAAGCTGCCGCTTACAAATGTGCGATCGTACAGGAATATGATGACCGGGGCCGAGACCATGTCCTCCTTGGTCGCCATGCCCATCAAGCACGCCAAAAACGACAGGGCGAACCATGGGAAGCAAAGCGGAAAGCGGAAGGCGGAAGGCGGAAGCGTTCCAACGGAAGATTCTGATGCTGGATTTCCGATTTCCGATTTCCGATTTCCGATTTGGCCAGCCTTGGTCTCCGCACCGCGTATGAACGCGTAGAGAGTGAACAGATAACACAGTCCCATCAGGGACTCCGCCCGCTGGATCATGTAGGTGACCGATTCCGTCTGCAGCGGGTGCAGGCCCCACAAGAGGGCGATTATGAAGGCGACCCACGTCGAATCCGCAGCGCTTTCCGATTTCGCCTTTCCGCTTTTCAGCAGAAGCGTTCTTCTCGCGATCCCAAACAATGTCAGGGCTGCCGCGAGATGGATGAGCAGGTTGACCGCGTGGTAGCTCCAGGGGCTGCTCCCGCTGATCGCATAGTTGATCGCAAGCGACAGGTTGAGCATCGGGCGGCCGTTCGCCGTCGAATTGATCGAAACCGTGTTGAGCACCTGCGAGATCGCGGAAAGGTGCCGGATGGTCGGGTTTTCCTGGATGGACTGCTCGTCGTCGAAGACGAACGCCCCTGAAAAGCTGTTCGCATACGCGATGACAACCGCGAGCGCGATGATCCCGCCCGCCCACAGGACCCGCGTCGTTGCCTTCGTTTCCGACATGTGACCGGCATTCATGGATATAAATCGGGGCTTGTTAACGGCAAAAAGCAGGTTGAGGAGTGTTGGCGGCCTTTCCGCACCCCCGCCAGCCATGAGCCGGTTCATCCTCGCCCTCGCCAGGGAACGACGTCATCGCGCGCCATCGTCTGGCAGGACCGCCGGACGGCCGGGGCCTGCGCCAAACTCAAGGCCGGCGGGCTCGAGCCGCTCTTTCGGCGGCGGACGGTCGAGCGGGCCAAGGGATGGGCGGAAATCTGAGGGGATTCCTACGTAAAGCCCGCGTTCGGTTGCGATTGTAACTTTCTGGCGGAGCGTCCATCGTCGGTGATCATGCGCCGAATTCTCAGCCTGTGCCTTCTGCCGCAATTCCTTGCGTTCGCCACTCCGGCTCTCGCAGCCGACGCGCCGTCCCCGTCCAGCAGCCCCGCTTCGTCGGACACCGCCGACCTGAAGCAGCAGCTCGCCGACGCCCAGGACAAGCTCTCCACCGCCCTGCACAGCTATTCCGTCCTCGAGGATGCCGACGGCCGGCTGAAGGACCAGGCTGACAAGGACCAGGCGGAGCTGGCGGTCCTGCGCGTCCAGGCGCCCCTTGCCTCCCAGGCCGTCGCCCTTCGCGATCGCGTCCGGCAGCTGCAGGATGAGGTGGCGGATCTCGCGTCCGAGAACGCGCGGCTGCGGACGCGGCTTGCACTGCAGGCCCCGCTGCCGGGCGGCGGAGCCGTCCCCAGGCGCTCGAGTTCTCCGTAGAAAAGCCGCGATGCGGATATTCCCCAACCCCACCCTCGCCCATCTCGCTAGCGCCCTGAGCGAAGATGACGCGCGAGAGCTCGTGCGCATCTTCCTCGGAGAATTCCCCGGGCTCAGGCGGGCGATGTCGAGCGGCACCGAGCGCGAGCGCTACCTCGCCGCGCACAGCCTGAAGAGCAGCGCGCAGCACATGGGCCTCGAGGCGCTCGCGGAGCGGGCGGCAGCGCTGGAAATCCGCCTGTCCGTGCCCGGAACGGCCATCCGAGCCGAGGATCTGGACGGAATCACGCGCGATTTCGAGGAGCACGCGGCGCCCCTGCGGATATTCGCGGCGGACTAGCTAGACACGTAAGGCGCCTCGGCGCCCTACTTCTGCTTCACGATCCCCGACTGGACGCACCAGCGGACGAGGCTCGCGACCTCGTGAACGCCGACCTTGTCCATGATGTTTGCCCGGTGCTTTTCGACCGTGCGCACGCTGAGGTCGAGGCGCGTCGCGATCTCCTTGGATGAAAATCCCTCGGCCACGAGTCGGGCCACCTCGATCTCCCGGCCGGAAAGGAGCTGCATCGCCTCCAGGGACGGGGTTTGCGGCCCGGTCTTCACTCCCGGGGGCACCCGGCGCGCGCCGGCGGCTGCCTTGGCGGCCTCCGCCGTGACGGAGGGGGGGATGTGGGCGGCGAAGAACATGCCGCCGCTCATGACCGATTCCACCGCCTGGAGGACGTAGTTGATCGGCGCATTCTTGTCCACGAAGCCGTGCACGCCCTGCGCGATCAATCGGGCGGGGAGGTCCCCGTCGGGATGGCCGGTCAGGACGAGGATCCGGGTCTCGGGCAGGTTGAGGCGCACCGCCTTGATCACCTCGAGGCCATGCATGACCGGGAGATAGAGATCGACCACGAGCAGGTTTGGCTTTGTCCGGAGGCAAAAGTCCAGGCCCGCCTTGCCCTCTCCGTAGGAGCCGGCGACCTGCAGGCCGCGGACCCGGCCGAGGGCCATCGCCAGCATCTGCCGGAAAACAGCTTCATCCTCGATGATTACGGCGCGCATAGCCACAGGAGTCAGAAGGCAATTCGATCTACCCGTCAATCTCCCGATCCTTGGTCTCCGGCAGCACGATCACGCCGATGATGAATGCCAGACCCGCGATTCCGATCGGATACCAGAGTCCCGCGTAGATATTGCCCGTGAAAACGACGATCGAGGCCGCGATCAGGGGAAGGAAGCCTCCGAACCAGCCGTTGCCGATATGGTAGGGCAGCGACATCGAGGTGTACCGGATCCGGGTCGGGAAGAGCTCGACAAGGTACGCGGCGATGGGCCCGTAGACCAGGGTGACGTAGAGGATCAGGATTGTCAGAAGCACGATCACGCCGGGCTTGTTGATCGCGGCGGGATCGGCCGAGGTCGGATAATGCGCGGGGGCCAGCGCAGCCACATACGCCTTCTCGTCGAAGCCGGTCACACGCGTGTCGCCGACGATCAGGGTGAGCGGGACGCCGGCGGCGGGCGCGAGCGAGAAGGGGATGCTCCGATTATTGAGGAAATTGCGCGCCTTCGCTGTGTCCGTCACCGCCTTGCTAGGAAGGACGATCTTGCTAACAGCATCCTTCAGCGCCCCGCCGACCAGGCCCGCCCGCCCGTGAAATTCGGCGGTCGCAAGGACCACGGGGGAGCGTTCGGAAGCCGCGACGAGGGCCGGGTTCGCCGCCCTCGCGATGCCGTGGAAAATGGGCTGGTAGGTGACGACGGTGAGCAGGAAGCCGACCAGAATGAGGGGCTTGCGCCCGATCCGGTCGGACAGCGAGCCGAAGACGATGAAGAAGGGCGTCCCGATGATGAGGGCTGTCCCGATCATGAAATAGGTCGTGACGTAGTCCACCTTGAGCGTGGTCGTGAGGAAATAGAGGGCGTAAAACTGCCCCGCGTACCAGACGACGCCCTGCCCCATGGTCGCCCCGAACAGGGCCGCGAGCACCACCTTGGCGTTGGGCCACCGCGCAAAGCTCTCGGTCAGGGGGGCCTTCGAGCCCTTTCCCTCCGCCTGCATCTCGGCGAAGACCGGCGATTCCGCGAGCTTCAGCCGGATGTAGATCGAGATTCCGAGAAGGATGAAGGAGACGAGAAACGGCACGCGCCAGCCCCAGGAGGCGAACGCCGGGGCGGACATGCCCAGGCGGAGCGACAGGATCACCACGAGGGACAGGAAGAATCCCACCGTCGCCGTTATCTGGATCCAGCTCGTAAAGAGGCCGCGGCGGCCCGGGGGCGCGTGCTCGGCGACATAGGTCGCCGCCCCGCCGTATTCGCCGCCCAGCGCGAGGCCCTGGGCCAGGCGCAGGAGCACGAGAACAACGGGCGCCCAGAAGCCGATCGTCGCGTACGTCGGAAGAAGCCCGATGAGCGCCGTGGAAAGGCCCATGACGACGATCGTGACGAGGAAGGTGTACTTCCGGCCGACGAGGTCCCCCACCCGGCCGAATACGAGCGCGCCGAAGGGCCTCACCGAAAAGCCGACGCCGACCAGGGCCAGGCTCGAGAGGAACGCCGCCGTGTCATTGCCCGGAGGAAAGAACAGCTTGCCGAAGAACACGGCCAGCGTGGCGTAGATGTAGAAATCGTACCATTCGAAGACGGTGCCGAGGGCGGAGGCGGTGATGACGAGGCGGTGTTTCTTGTCGAGGGAGGAATCGCGGGTGGGCATGGGGTGGCGGATGCTTGTGGAAGGATGCTCAGCTCTGGGATGCGCCGGCCGGGACGACCGTCTCCTGCTTCAGGCCCCGAGTCATCAGCGCCGCCAGGGCATCCGCGGGACGCCGGTCGGCAAAGAGGACCGCGTGGACCTCGCGCAGGATGGGCGCCTCTATCTGCCTTTCGGTGCAGAGCCCCGCGAACGACTTCGTCGTCTCGTAGCCCTCGACGACCGTCTTCCGGCGGGCTATGAGCTCCGCGGCCGAGGCTCCCTCGCCGATCAGCTGCCCGAATTCACGGTTGCGGCTCCAGCCTCCGTGGCACGTGGCGACGAGATCCCCGAAGCCGCTCAGGCCGTAAAACGTCTCGGGCCGGGCGCCGAGCGCCGCTCCCACGCGAACCATTTCCGTCAGCGCCCGCGTCAGCAGGGCCGCGCGGGCGTTGTCCCCGAGGCCGAGGCCCTCGGCGCAGCCCGCCGCGATCGCATAGATGTTCTTGAGCGCCCCGCCGAACTCGACGCCAGCGAGGTCGTCGCTCGTGTAGACGCGCAGCGCCGCGTTGCTGATGGCCGTCTGGACCTCGGCGGCGAAGGCTCCCGGATCCGCGGTTGCAAGAACCATCGCGGCGGGAAGGCCGCGAGCCACTTCGGCGGCGTTGCTGGGTCCCGTCAGCATCGCCACGAGGGCGCCCGGCATCACGGCCTCGATCACCTGCGAGGGCCGCAGGTGGGTGCCGAGTTCGAGGCCCTTCGCGAGGCTCACGATCCGGGCCGCGCCCGCGCCCGCTGGAAGAGCCGCGCGCACCCGCGCGGTGGTCTGGCGAAGCGCCTGCACGGGGCAGGCCAGGAAGATCACATCGGCGCCGGCGAGGGCCTGCCCGAGTTCCGCCTCGATCCGCAACTCCCGGGGCAGTGAGACGCCCGGAAGGTAGTCCGTGTTCTCGCGCAATGCGGAGAGTGCCGCGGCGTGGTCGGGCCTTCGCGGCGCCAGCGCCACGGTCCGGCCCAGGCGGGCAAGATGCAACGCGAAAGCCGTGCCCCAGGCGCCGGCTCCTACAACCGCGAAGTTCATGGGCCAAAGCCTAGCGCAGGCGGCCCCCGCCGCGAGCCTATTTCAAGAAGGCGGGGATTTTCTCCCCAGCCATCGTCTGCTCGAAGGTCTCCCGCGCGGTCACGAGTTCGAACGCGCTCCCCTGGACCAGGACCTCGGCCGGCATCGGCCGGGAATTGTACCTGCCTGACATGGCCCTTCCGTACGCGCCCGCGCTCATGAAGGCCAGGAACTCCCCCTCGCCAACCTCCTGGAGCTGCCGGTCATGCGCAAAGCAATCCCCGGATTCACAGATCGGCCCGACGACATCGGCGACCAGGGCACGGCGGGTCGTGTCGCGTTGAAGCGGCACGATCTCGTGATAGGCGTCGTACATCGCAGGGCGGATAAGGTCGTTCATCGCCGCGTCCACGATGAGGAAGTTCTTCGCCGCCCCCCGCTTGAGATGCTCGACACGGGAGAGAAGGACGCCGGCGTTGCCGACAAGGAAGCGCCCCGGCTCGAGGAGGATCTTGAGCCCGAGGGGCTTGAGGAGCGGGACCAGGGCCGCGCCGTAGGCTTCCGGGGTCAGGGGGCGCTGGTCGGCCGGCTGCGCATCCCACCAGGCCGCGGCGCCGCTTGCGAGCGCGTCCCGGTAGACAATGCCGATGCCGCCGCCGATGGAAAAATACTCAATCCCGTAACTGGCCTTCAGCTCGGCCGCCAGCATACCGACCTTTTCCACGGCCTCGATGAACGGAGCTGCGGCGGTGAGCTGGGAACCGATGTGCATCTGGACCCCCTTCACCTGGATGTTCTTCATCTTGGCTGCCGCCTCGTAGGCCGCGGACGCGGCCCCGAGCGGGATGCCGAACTTGTTGTAACTCTTGCCCGTGGTGATCTTCGCGTGGGTATGCGCGTCCACGTCGGGGTTGATGCGGATGGCGACGGGAGCCCGGGTCCCCAGCCTGCCGGCCAGGTGGTTGATGCGCGCGAGCTCGGGCTCGCTTTCAACGTGAAAGGCGTAGATCCCCTCCTTGAGCGCGAGTTCCAGCTCGTCCTGGGTCTTGCCTATCCCCGCGAACACGCTCGAGCGCACGTTCCCTCCTGCGGCAAGGACGCGGCGGATCTCGCCCCCGCTCACAAGGTCGAAGGCCGCGCCGAGGTTCGAGAAATGCCGGAGCACGGCGACGTTCGAGTTGGCCTTGGCCGCGAAGCAGATCCGCGCGTCCAGGCCGGCCAGGCTGCGCGCGAGCCGCGTGTAGTTGTCCGCCATGGTCGCGGCGCTGTACACGTAAGTCGGTGTGCCGTAGAGGCGCGCCACCTCCGCGAGGTCGACCGACTCGCAGTGAAGGCTCTGCCCGGCGTAGCGGAAATGATGCATGGAAAGGGGGGATAGACTCCACTTTCTCCTTGAAAAAACGACCTAAAAATTCGAGGGTCCAGGCATGCTGCGCGTCCTGAAGGAACTCTTCCACAGGCCCGCCGTCCGGCCGGGACCGGCCCGCGGCGCGGGCAGCCGATTCCGCGATCCCCGGTTTGTGAGCTTCCTCGTCCAGAACAACCGCAGGACCGTGGACACGAACGTCCAGGATGCCGTCCTGCGCGGACGCCGGCTGGTCAAGCAGGCGCTCGTCGTCCTCGTGGCCGCCGGCGGGGCCTGGTTCGTCGTCGAGAGCGCGAAGGCGCTGTCGACGTTCTGACCCTTCAGGCGCCCTCGGACCCGGCGTTGGTCGCCGGCTTGAACGCGGCGCGAAACGCCGCCTGGCGGTAGTCGCGGTTGAGGCGCGCGATGAAGTCGTGCGAGATCAGCTTCGGGCACGCGGCGCTGCATTCATACTGGTTGACGCAACCCCCGAAGCCGAGTCCGTCCATGGTCTCGACCATCGCCAGGACGCGGCGGTCCCGCTCGGCCTGGCCTTGCGGCAGAAGCCCGAGGTGCGAGACCTTTGCGGCGACGAACAGCATGGCGCTCGCATTCTTGCAGGCCGCGACACACGCGCCGCAGCCGATGCATTGCGCCGCGTCCATCGCGAGGTCCGCGTCGCCCTTCGGCACGGGCGCCGCGTTGGCCTCCGGCGCGGAGCCGGTGCGAACGGTGATGAACCCCCCGGCCTGCTGGATGCGGTCAAACGCAGAGCGGTCCGTGACCAGGTCCTTGACCACGGGGAAGGGTCGGGCGCGGAAGGGCTCGACGACGATGACTTCGCCGTCCCGGAAACTCCGGAGGTACGTCTGGCAGCTCGCCACCCCGTGACCGGGACCGTGCGGCTTGCCGTCGATCACGAGCGAGCACGTGCCGCAGATGCCCTCCCGGCAGTCGTGCGCGAAGGCTATGGGCTCCTCCCCCTTGAGGGTCAGCCCGTCGTTGACGACGTCGAGCATCTCCAGGAACGACATGTTCGGGTTGAGGTCCTTCGCGGGATAGTCGACGAACCGCCCGGGCTCGCCGGGGCCGGCCTGCCGCCACACGCGCAGGGTGACGCTGATGGGTTGCGCGGCGCCCGTGGTCATTTGTAGTTCCTCACGCTCATCTTCACGAATTCGTACTGGAGGGGCTCGGTGTTCCGCAGCGGCGCCTGCCCGTCGCCTCGGTATTCCCAGGCGGCCACGTGCGCGAAGTTCGCGTCGTCGCGTTTGCATTCGCCGTCCGGATACTGGTACTCCTCGCGGAAGTGGCCGCCGCAGCTCTCCTCGCGCGCGAGCGCGTCGCGGCACATGAGTTCGCCGAGCTCGAGAAAGTCGGCCACGCGGCCGGCGCGCTCGAGGGACTGGTTGAGCGACCCGCCCGAGCCCGGAACGTTCACGTTCGCCCAGAATTCCTCGCGCAGGGCCGGGATCTCGCGCAGGGCCTCCTCCAGGCCGGCCCGGGTGCGCGCCATCCCGCAATGGCTCCACATGAGCCGGCCGAGCCGCTTGTGGAAATGGTCGACGGGCTCGCGGCCCTTGACGCCGAGCAGCCGGGACGTGAGCGATCGGACGGAGTCCTCCGCCTGCCGAAAGTCCGGGCCGTCGGCCGGCGGGCGCGAGCCGGGCTTCTGCGTGGCGAGGTAGTCGCCGATCGTGTAGGGAATGACGAAGTAGCCGTCCGCCAGGCCCTGCATCAGCGCGGAGGCCCCGAGGCGGTTCGCGCCCTGGTCCGCGAAATTCGCCTCGCCGAGGACAAAGAGCCCCGGGATATTCGACATCAGGTTGTAGTCCACCCACAGGCCGCCCATCGTGTAATGGACCGCCGGGTAGATCCGCATCGGCGTCCGGTAAGCGTTCTCCGCGGTGATCTCGTGATAGATGTCGAAGAGGTTGCCATAGCGCTCGCGGACGCCGGATTCGCCGAGGCGCCTGATCGCGTCCGCAAAGTCGAGGTACACGCTGAGCCCGGTCTCCCCCACTCCCCGGCCCTCGTCGCACATGCGCTTGGCCGCGCGCGAGGCGACGTCCCGCGGGCAGAGGTTCCCGAAGCTGGGATAGATCCGCTCCAGGAAATAGTCGCGGTCGCCCTCCGGGATGGCCCCCGGGGCCTTGCGGCAATCCTCCGCCCTCTTCGGAACCCAGATGCGGCCGTCGTTGCGGAGCGACTCGGACATCAGCGTGAGCTTCGACTGGTAGTCGCCCGTGACCGGGATGCAGGTCGGGTGGATCTGGGTGTAGCAGGGATTGGCGAAACAGGCGCCGCGCTTGTACGCGCGCCAGATCGCGGTCGCGTTCGACCCGCGCGCGTAGGTCGTCAGGTTGAAGACGTTCCCGTAGCCGCCCGTCGCGAGCACGACCGCGTCGCCCGCATGGCTCGAGATCTCCCCGGTCACGAGGTTGCGGACGACGATGCCCTTGGCGTGGCCGTCCACGACAACGAGGTCGAGCATTTCGGACTGGGTGAAAAGCTCCACTCCCCCGGCGGCCGCCTGGCGCAGGAGCGCGGAGTAGGCCCCGAGGAGCAGCTGCTGGCCGGTCTGCCCGCGGGCATAGAACGTCCTCGACACCTGGGCGCCGCCGAACGAGCGGTTGGCGAGAAGGCCGCCGTATTCCCGGGCGAAGGGAACGCCCTGGGCGACGCACTGGTCGATGATGTCAGCCGAGACCTCGGCGAGACGGTGCACGTTCGCCTCGCGCGAACGGTAGTCGCCGCCCTTGATCGTGTCGTAAAAGAGCCGGTGCACGCTGTCGCCGTCGTTCTGGTAATTCTTGGCGGCATTGATGCCTCCCTGAGCTGCGATCGAATGCGCCCGCCGGGGGCTGTCGTGGAAGACGAAGCACTTCACCTTGTAGCCGAGCTCGGCGAGGGACGAGGCGGCCGAGGCGCCCGCGAGGCCGGCGCCGACTACGATGACCTGGTACTTCCTCTTGTTCGCGGGATTGACGAGCCGGATGTCAGCTTTGTGCCTGCGCCACTTGTCCTCGAGCGGACCGGGGGGAATCTTTGCCTCGAGTCGGGCCATGGCGGTCAATGCTGCGAAACAGCGGCGGCCGCGCCGCCGGGGTTGAGGACGCCGGCGAGCACCGCGCCGGGAATG
>CAZJNA010000064.1:0-17410 GCA_964547325.1 uncultured Opitutaceae bacterium
GGGGGCGTCGTGACCGGGGGCGTCGTGACGGGAGGAGTCACCGGGACGGCGGATCCCATCGTGACCGTGGCGGCGTTGGCGGCGCCAATCGTGTAGGAGGGATCCGCGGCCAGGGTGAAGGTGGCCGTCTCCGGGTTGGCATTGCTCGAATTTGCCACCGCAACGATGGTCATGGTCACCGAGGCGGCCCCTGCCGGAATCGTCACGGCAACCGGCATGTCGCCGTTGGCGGTGCGGTAGTCATTCCATTTCACCGCGGTCCCGCCGAGCGCATAACTGACCGTCAGCGAAGCCGCGGTGCTGCCCGTGCGGCTGAACGTCAGCAGGCCCGTGTCCGATGTCCCGATCGCAGCAGTCGCATCCGTCGCGACCAGTGTCACCGACGGAGGCGTCGCGACCGGCGGCGGCGTTACGACCACGGCCGAGGCCGTTGCATTTCCGGCCTTGTCCCAGGTGGCGCGGCCGTCGTACTGGGAGTAGTCCATGCCGCTGAGCGTGCTGCCCTCGAGGGCGACCGCGCTGGCGGGCACATTCAGGCGGACCCACTGGCCCGCGGCCGGGAGCGGCCCCATGTAATGGCGGCCGGCCGTGTTGTTGCCGCCGTAGGTGATGAGGTTGGCGCCCCAGTAGGCGCGGTGCTCCCAGCTGCCGTCATACCAGTGAAGCATGATCTCGCTCGGGGGATTGGCGGGGTCGAGATAGACGTAGGCGAAGAGGACATCGCCCGTCGCGACGCTCAGGGTCGCGGTCGCGGAGTTGAAATAGTGCTCGTGGAGCCCGGGAACGAGCGTGGATTGATGGGCCTTGGCGCCGGAGAAGGGCGCGGGATTGGCGCTGATCCAGTTCCAGGCATCGCCGCCGCCGGCGAGGGCTGTTGCGCCTGCAGGCACCGCGTCTTCAACCCAGACAGTGTCGCTGGTTGCCGTCGCGGCCGGCGGCGGCGTGACGACCGCGGCCGAGGCCGTTGCGTCCCCGGCGTTGTCCCAGGTGGCGCGGCCGTCGTATTGGGAGAAGTCCATGCCGCTGAGCGTGCTGCCCTCGAGGGCGACCGCGCTGGCGGGCACATTCAGGCGGACCCACTGGCCCGCGGCCGGGAGCGGCCCCATGTAATGGCGGCCGGCCGTGTTGTTGCCGCCGTAGGTGATGAGGTTGGCGCCCCAGTAGGCGCGGTGCTCCCAGCTGCCGTCATACCAGTGAAGCATGATCTCGCTCGGGGGATTGGCGGGGTCGAGATAGACGTAGGCGAAGAGGACATCGCCCGTCGCGACGCTCAGGGTCGCGGTCGCGGAGTTGAAATAGTGCTCGTGGAGCCCGGGAACGAGCGTGGATTGATGGGCCTTGGCGCCGGAGAAGGGCGCGGGATTGGCGCTGATCCAGTTCCAGGCATCGCCGCCGCCGGCGAGGGCTGTTGCGCCTGCAGGCACCGCGTCGTCTACCCAGACGGTGTCGCCGGCAAATGCAGTTCTGGCGGCCATCGTTAGCGCAAGGGATGTGATGCAAAGGGCACCAAGATAATTTTTCATGGGCCCAGAGTATCAGCCCGGGCATTTTTTTGATGTCGGCGGACCTCTGATAGGCCTGTAATGGTCCGTGGTGCTCACGGTGTCGGTGTTTGTCCGACAAAAAACACGGCGGCGATTTCCGGCCATGCCCCCCCGCTTGGGACACGCGAGATTTGCGGCGCGATCAAGGCTGCATCAGCCTTGGTCGCAATGATTTAACTCAAACACGCCCAGACTGAACCGACTTCAAATCTTCGCGGAAAAGACGGTCTTTCAAGCGAAGAAACCGGCTTTCAAAAAATAGATAGCTGAGCGAGGCGGCGCCAATGGCCAGCAGCGTCCCGAAGATAAAGTCGAGATACGGCGAATGCGCGTGAACAGCGGCCAGGGCGCGCCTCACCTGGTTCACGCTCAGCATGTGCAGGAGATACATGCCGTAGCTGACCTTGCCAACCCAGGCAATCCAGGGCGCGGAAAGCAGCCTCATCAGGTCGTTGTCCTCGCGGACGACGCATGACGCCACCAGGAGCATCATCGCCGCCGCAGTCACAAAGTCACGGGCGGGGCCAAGAACAGGCCTTGCGCCAAGCGCGGCCACGGTCAGCAGAAAGGCCGCCGTCGCGCTTCCGCGTCGGCCCGTCATGGCGTAAAGGACGCGGAAGGCGCCAGGGGAGTGCAGCAGATGGGCCAGGATCACGCCGAGCAGGATCGCTGCGGGGACGCTCGAGATCATGCGCACCGGAAGGGAAAGATCATTCAGATCCTTGGAATGGACGGCAAGAGCCGTGCCTTGCGTCAGCGCGAGCACGATGAGGGCCGCGAAAAGCGGCCATGCTCCGCGCAGATAGCGCTCGAACCAAGGCCAGACCAGGTAGAATTGCTCCTCGGCGGCGAGCGACCAGGCGAAGTAAAAGATCACCCGCGGATCCTTGAGGCTCACAAACCAGTTGGATGTAAAGGTTGCGAACGCGGGCAGATTCCCGAAAAAAGCCCGCCGGTAGCCCGGGTTGTGCTCTAGCAGGACGACCAAAACGACATACAGCCCCAGGACTCCGTAGTAGACCGGCAGGATCCTGAGGGTGCGCCGTCCCCAGAATTTCGGCAGCGAAAACGTTCCCGATCGAGCCTTCGCGCGGAGCAGAAGGGTGACAATCAGGAAGCCGCTGATCACGAAAAAGAGCGACACCCCCTGATTGCCCTGGTGGAGCAGAGTGTTTGCCGCCCCGGCTGCGGCCGTGTGATGCCAGATCACCGCCAGGATGCTCAGCGCGCGCAAGCCGTCCAGGGACGAAAAAAAACGCGTCCTGAGGTAGTGGCCATGGGCCACGGCCGACGGCGGCGGGGAAGCCCGGACGACCCGCGCCGCGTGAAGGGCCGCCGAATTCATGATTCTCGTGCGCTCCGCCGCTTCGGATCGGGACTGGCTTTGCGGCGGGCATTCCCCCGCAAAGCCCGGCGGGGAACGGCGCTAGGGGCTGACCTGGACGTTCACTCCGACCGCGGTCGATCGGTTGGAGACGGCGTGGGCGCCCTCGTTCACGCCCACGGTCTGGGCAAACGTGCTGAGGATCAGGTCGACATAGCGCTCGACGGTGCGGTAGGGCGTATAGGGGACGTAGACGATGTCGTGGGGCTCGAGAAGAACGTCGGGAGTGGCACCCCTCACCATGGCCTGGTAGTCGACGATCGAGATCGACGGGCGCGTGAGCGAACCGCGGACAATGGCGACGTGCGACAGATACGCATCCTTGATCGTGCCGCCGGCGCTGGCGATCGTCTGGACGAGGGTGATATCCGCGCCGGAGGTCACCGCGCCCGGCACGGCGACCGCGCCGAGCACGTGCACCGTCCGGGCCGTGGCGGAGGGCAGGTACACAAAATCGCCGGGCTGAACGTAGATGTTTTGGGACAGGTCCCCCTCGAGGATGAGCCGCTGGAAATCCACGGGGAGGATCTGTCCGTTGCGAAGCACAAAACTGCGCCGCAAATCGGCTGTCGCGGTCTTTGGACTGCCCGGCCCGCTGGTTTCGATCGCGGCGGTCGGACCTCCGGCGGCCGCAACGGCCTCGATCAGGGTCATCGGACCGGGAACCGGGAATACCCCCGGATTGTTCAGGTGCCCGAGAACCCAGATGCGCTTGCTGCCCACCTCGCGCAGTGTGATGGCGACGTCCGGCTTCTTCTTGAGAAACATCGCGGACTTTTCCGCTATCAGATCCCTGGCCTGGGGAAGCGTCAGCCCCCAGACATCGAGCCCGGGAAGCAGATAAAAGTATATTTTCCCGTCGGGGCCGACCTCCACGCTTGTGCGGCTCGCAAGGTCGCCGATGAATTCGATCTCCATCGTGTCGCCCGGACCGAGCGTGAATGCGCCGGACGGAAATTGGAGCAGCGCCGGATCGAGCTGCGGCGGCGCCGGCGCGGCAACGAGGTTGGCCAGCGGGGCCGCGGGCGGATGGCTGGCCGCGGGATAGGACGTCATGCTTTCGCAGCCGCCTAGGATGAGCGCGAACAGGCCGCCCGCGACCGGGATCCACCGGGAGGCACTGAAGTGGAAAAATGACTTCGAGGATTTCATAAGGCTTGATGGGCTCTCCTAGCGACTGCCGATCGGGTCGACATGGAGGCCGGTCTCGGTGATAACGGCGGCCTGAACGAAGGCGGAGGCCGCGATGTCGAGGAGTTCCTCGGCCTTGAACCAGGGCCTGCTGCTGACGTAGACGATGTCCCGGGGCCGAAGCTGGAAGTCCACGACTTTGCCCGAGAGGACGTCCGAGGCGTTCACGACAAAGGTCTGCGGATGGTCCAGGGAGCCGCGGATGACGAGGAGGCGCGTCCGCCATGCGCGTTCCGAGAAGCCGCCACGGACCGAGACGGCCTCAAGCGTGCTGGTCTGGGAATCGTAAGCCAGGCTTCCGGGAAACCGGACTTCGCCCAGCACATAGATCTGCTGCCGCTCCCCACCCGGGAAATAGAGGTAGTCGTCCGGCTCGATCGGAATATTCTGCGAGAGATCGCCCTCGAGAAAGAGCTTTTCGAAATCCACCGGAAGGTGCTTTCCCTGGCGCGCTATGAAGCTGCGGGACAGGTCCGCCAGAACGACCAGATTGTGATCCGAGACGCCCGTTTCGAGGCCATCGGCCTGCGAGACGGCCTCGATGATCGTGATCGGCCGGTTGATGGGAAACGCGCCCTTCTTGACGACGGCGCCAAGGACATAATATTTTTTGCTGCGATAGGCCGCCGGAATCACGATGACCTCCGGGGCGTTCCGGGATTTCGCGAGCTCGGTGTTCAGGGCCGCCCGGAATTCATCGACGGTCAGACCGGCGGCCATGATGTTCTGGGCTTCCAGGTAGCTGATCCGTCCGTCGGGACCGACGGGGACGTGCGTCTGGGTTAGCTCCGGCTGCCCAAAGACGCTGAAATTGAGGAGATCGCCGGGCCCGAGGGTGAGACGCTGCTGCCACGGGGCGCGCTGCGCGGAGTCCATGACGCCGAATCCCGCCTGCAAGGGTGCCGGGGCCGGATCTGCGGCGGCGGCCGAAGTAAGGACCTGCGCCGTGGCAAACGCTGCCATCAGGCCGAAGGCGGATGCAAGGACCGATGGACGGTTTCCGAACCAGCGCGAAAGGCGGCGCTTTGAGGGCGACGCGGGTTCGCGGTTCAAGACCGCTCCCACAAGGCGGCACCGGGCGTTGCGCAGGGTCTCCAGCTGTTCGATCGTCTCGGATGCCCCGGCCTTGTTGCTCTCCGCGAGCCAGATCAGGTTGGGCATGTTCTCGGCAAGGAGAACCGTCTCCGGATCGGAGACCGGGGGAAGTTCGACGAGGATCACGACGTGTTCGATCGCCTTCCACGAGTTCAGGGCTTGCTGCCACTGCTTGCGTCTCTCCAGATCCCAAATCCACCCGCCCGGCAGCGGCAGGTTCACCGAAAGCGCCAGGCTTGGTCCCGTTAGTTTTTCCATAAGCTGTGCGGGCGTGGCCAGGACCATCGCCGTGAATGCCGTCGATCCCGGCGCCGGAGGAGCGGGCCTGTCCGGATCGCTGCCATTCGAACTTGAGCCGGGCAGCCCGGAGCCGGGTTCCGGAGGGGAGGATATGGTGAGGACCGTAAAGCCGCACTGGCGGGCCGATTGGGAGAGGAGGCGGATCCATGTCGAGCGGCCCTCGCCCGGACCGGAGGAGGTGAAACCGCAGACCATTCCATGGTTCGGCGAAACGCTCAGCCTGCGCTGGAGGGCGTTCCACGTGCGGAAGGCCCAGCTGGCCTCGTTCGCGGGCGACATTCCGCCCAGATTTCCGAGGGTGGCGATCAAGGGCAGGTGGGTGACGCGCCTCACATCGGCGCCCGTCTTCAGCCGGTCGTCGAGAAGCTCGCGGATCGCCATGAAAAGGATCGTTCCCAGAGCCCCCAGCAGGCTGCACAACACCGCGAGGACCCCGATCGTCAGCCGGTTGCGTTGAGCCACCACATTGTCGACCGTGGCCTCGCGGACGACCCGCAGGTATCCAGGCGGCTGGGTGGCAAACAGCTCGATGGCCCGCTGGCGGGCGACAAAATCCGCATGGCTGGCTTCGAGCGTGCTCAGGCGGAGCGCCAGCGCGTCATAGCCGGAGCTCTGGTCGCCGGTTGCCGGAGGCGCCTGCGGCCCAGGATTGGCGGCCGCGAACGGACCGGCGGGAACGGCGTCGTCCGCCTTGCTGGCGTTGACGGACATGAGAAGCTGAACCTCGAGCGCCGCCAGCCGGGCCTTTTGCTCCCGCACCAGCGGATGCGCATCCGTGTAACGGGCCTGCAGGTCGGCCAGCTCATCGCGGGCGGCCTGGGTTTTTTCATCGAGTCGCGTGATCTTTGCCGTGTCGACCTTCGCGATGGTCGGCGCACTCGAGAGCCTCCGAATATCCTGCTCCCTTGCCGCGCGGAGCGTCTCGATGCCGCTCAGCTGCTGCTTCACCCGGGCCAGGTCGCCTTCCGTGCTTGCGAGCTGCCGGGCGATCAGGCGGCCGGCCTCGATTGCCTCGTCCTTCTGCATCGCCTGGGTGAACCGGACGGTATCGGCCGAAAAGAGGTTGGCCAGGGAGACCGCATTGCGGGGCGTCCTGCCGGCCGCCGTGACCGTGATGAGCTCGCTGCTGTGATCCTCCGCTATGGTCAGCCGCCTTGCGAGCTGCTCAGCCGTGAGCGGCGGAGTCAATTCCGAGCCGGTCCTTTGAAGCGCATCCGACGCCGCGACCATGCCGAAGAGAGCCGCGGTGGAAAGCGGCTGCGGCTTGAAGGAATCGGACGCAAGCGGAGGCTCGTAGCGTGTCAATTGCACCGGGACCGAGTAGCGCGGCCCCAGAAGCGCGGCGGCCGCGACGAACCCGAGGAAAAGAAGAAGCAGGGCGTTGGCGGCCACCCAGCGCCACTGGACGGCGATCGCTTCGATCAGGGATCCGAGGTCGAACGGTGTCGGCAGGCGGGCGTCGTCCGCCTCCGGCGCGGATTGAAGGTTTTCCGTTTGGTTCGCTGCGTAGTCGTCGTTCATGGTGCGGGCAAATAGAGTGTCTTGGGCTGAGCGGCATCGGTCGCTCGCCGCCACTCTAGCCGAAACATCCGGCGCCCATAAGTAGGTGATTACCTACCCAGCGAGTGGGCGGGGGCCCCGTCCCCTGCTCGCGCTATCCCGTGGCGCGGTTGCGGGCGCTTTCCAACTGTACTCCGATGCGGTCGTCCGGAGCGGGCTCATCGGCCCGATCCACGCGCTTCAGGGGCGCAAAATGACTGATCCGCAACCATGCGACGAGGGCTTTGGCCAGGCGGACGAGCCCGTCCAGATTGCGGGGTTTGACCAGATAGGAGTTTGCGCCCAGCTCGTAAGCGCGTTCGATGTCTTCGGGCCGGCTCGATGCGCTGAGGATATAAACCCGCAAACGCCTGAACGCCGCCTGTCCCCGGATCCACTCGAGCATCTCGAAGCCGTTCTTTCCCGGCATATTCAGATCCAGGAGCACCGCCGAGGGCAGCGGAAACTGGTTGCGGTCGGAATAACGGCCCGCGCCGGCAAGGTAGGCGATCGCATCGTCGGCGCCATTCGCGAACTGCAGCTCCTTCTGGAGGCCGACGCGCAGAAAGACGATCCGCATCAGCATGACGTCATTTTGGCTGTCATCCACGATCAGAATGACCGGTTCGTCGCTTCTCATGATGCCGCCCGATATTCAGCGTTTCGTTCGGCCGCCGGGGCTTTGGCGAGCTCCAGCCAGAATTTGCTGCCGTTGCCCGGCGAGGAGACGAGCCCGACACGGCCCCCCATGCGCTCCATCCCTTTTTGGACGATCGCGAGTCCGATGCCCGTTCCGGGATACTGGGTCGTGTGGAGGCGCTGAAACACCAGGAAGATCCGCTCCTGGACTTCAGGGAGAATCCCGATTCCATTGTCTTCCACCCATATCCTCACAATCCCGGACGGAAGATCCTCACACCAGAGCCGGACATGCGGCGTCTTCGACGAGACGAACTTCAAGGCGTTGCTGATCAGGTTCACAAGCACCTGCCTCAGCGTCGTCGAATGAGCCAGGACCGTTGGCCAGGGCGGGATCACCTCGACGCGCGCCCCGGTCTTCAGAATCTCCTGCTGGCAGAGGGCGATGGCGGCCTGCACGACGGAGTTCGCCGGCACGGATGCCAATTCCATTTTTTGCTGGCTGATCTGACTGAACTCCAGAAGGTCCGCCAGCAGGTTGTCCATTGTCTGCGCGGCCGAGTTTATAAAGTTGGCGTAGTCCCGGCCCTGCTGGTTGAGGGACGGCGCGTGGTTCTGGACCAGGAGCTGGGAAAAACCCTGCATGGTTCGCAGCGGCGCCCGAAGGTCATGCGCGATGGAATAGACGAACGTTTCCAGCTGCGTGTTGCTGAGCCGGAGCTCGGCCGTGCGGAGGCCGATGACAGCCTCAAGGTCGGCTGTGTGCCGCGCGAGCTGATCCTTCGCGTCGCGCAGCGCATGCACTATCTTCTTCCTAGCCGTGATATCGCGTATGTTGCATTGGATGATCGTATGGTCGCCCTCCTGGTAGACGTTGCTGACGAATTCGACGGCCATGGACTGCCCGGACTTCGTCAGCAGCGGCAGATCCTCATACCGGATGGATCCGGAGCCCTGCAGCTCGCGAAAGGCCGCCTGATTGGCGGCCTCATCCTCGAGAAGGCCGATCTGATACAGCTCCTTTCCGATAAACTCCTCATAGCTGTAGCCAAGGAATCCCGTCATGAATGGATTCGCGTCGACGATCCTGCGCGTCATCGGATCGATGATCAGGATTCCGTCGTGCGCGGCCTCGAATAGCCGGCGGTAGCGCAGCTCCGAGGCGTATAGATTGGTGTCGAGCATGGCGTCGGAAAGCGCGCGGGCGGGAGGCTTTTCGCGTGGAATATAGGCCGTTTTCCGGCGGAGTGTCAGTGGGTGATCACCCCATTTTCCGGGACGGGGAGGGTGCCCGCCTATTCCACCAGGCGGTTCTGAATGGCGTAGTGGGTCAGCTCGGCGCTGTTGACCATCCCGGTCTTCTCCAAAATGCGGGTCCGGTAGGTGCTGATCGTCTTGACGCTCAGGGAGAGCTCCTTGGCGATCGCGCTCACGGTCTTGCCGGAGGCGATCAGGCGGAGCACGAGGAACTCCCGGTCGGACAGGCGCTCGTGCGGCAGGATCTGCACATCGATGGCGAGAAATGCGGCCATTTTCTCGGCCAGGGCCGGACTGACATAACGCCCCCCCGAAATCACCTTCTTCACCGCCCCGACGAGCGCGGCCGGCGCGCTTTCCTTCGTCATGTATCCCGCCGCTCCGATTTTCAGCATGCGGACGGCGAACTGATCCTCCGGATGCATGCTGAGCATCAGGACGGGAAGCTTTGGGCGGGATTTCTTGATCGCTTTCAGCACATCGAGGCCGCTCTGTCCCGGCATCGTGATGTCGAGGACGAGGACGTCCCAGGATTCCTTCGACGCGAGGTCGATCGCCTGCTGGCCGTTGCTCGCTTCGCCGAAGACGGCATTCCTGAACTCCGCAGCCAGGATCTGCTTCAGGCCCTGCCGCACCACCGCGTGATCGTCTGCGATCAGGATTCTCATGCGGGGACCCCGATTGGAATGGCCGCGGCCGAAAGTGGGATCCGAACGGTGACCGTCGTGCCCTGGCCCGCGATTCCGGCGAAGGTCACCTCTCCTGCGAGAAGCGCCGCCCGCTCCCGCATGCCCGCCAAGCCGATCGATTTGCCGCTGGCAATCTCAGCCTCCGAGATTCCGCGGCCGTTGTCCCCGATCTGCAGCACAAGCCCGTCCCCGTCCACGGCGAGGGACACCTCGACCCTGCTGGCGCCCGCGTGGTGGATTATATTCGTGAGCGTTTCCTGGAAAATCCGGAAGAAGGTGGTCGAAAAATCCTGATTCCACATCGTTTCGGGAACCGTCGCCTTCACGGTGCAGCGGATGCCGGTCTTGAGCTGAAACTCCTGGGCCTGCCACTCGATGGCCGCAACCAGCCCCAGATTGTCGAGAATGCCGGGCCTCAGTTCGGTGGATATCCTGCGCACCGTTTGAATCGTCGTGTCGATGCAGTCGGAAAGGATCCGGGCCTTTTGCTGCAGCATCCGGCTGTGCTTCGGCAGATGACCCGCCAGCCACGACAGGTCGAGCTTGAGCCCGGTCAGGGCCTGCCCGAGCTCGTCATGCACCTGGCGTGCGATGCGCGTCCGCTCCTCCTCGCGAACATGCTGCAAGTGCGCGGTCAGGGCCCTCAACTGCTCGTTCGAGCGCCGGAGCTTCTCCTCGGCCTGATGGCGCTCCTTTCGCTCGACGCCCTCCCGCAAAGCCCGCTGCACGGACAGGCCGAGCCGCGTGAGCCGCGTCTTGAGGACATAATCCGTGGCTCCGAATTTCAGCGTCTCGATCGCGGTTTCCTCGCCCATCGTGCCCGTCACAAAGATAAACGGAACGTCCGGCATAGTGGACCGGGCGATGCGCAGGGCGGTCACTCCATCGAACGTAGGCAGCGTGTAGTCGGATAGGATCAGGTCGGGCGGCCGCACCGCGAGCTGGTCTTCGAAATCCCTCCGGGTGTCCACGCGCACGACGGAGAACTCGATATCGGAGTCCAGCAGGGCTCGTTTCACGAGCTCGGCGTGCGCCAGGCTGTCCTCCACCATCAGGATGCGGAGGGGAATGTTCATCGCGCCATCGCCTCATCCAGCAGCCGCGTCGCAGCCTGAAGCTCGGCCGTGCGCTCCCGCAGCCGGGCTTCCAGCGCGACGGTCAGGGCCGCCGCCTTGGTCTCCGCTTCCTTGTCCTTGGTGCAATCGCGGCCGATGCGGGAATACCCGAACAGGGCTCCGTTCTCGAAGCGCAGCGCGGTGAACACGACACTCGCCCAGTAACAGGTTCCATCCCTGCGGACGCTCCAGCATTCGTGGCTGTAGCGGCCGTCCGCCCCCGCCGTGACCAGGGCCTGCTCCGGCCGCCCCAGGGCGATATCCGCCGGCGTATAGAGCCGGTTGAACCTCCGCCCTATGATGTCGCGCGCGCGATAGCCGTCGATGCGCTCGACCCCGGCGTTCGACGTCAGGATGCGGCCGGCTGGATCCAGCAGCTGAATCGCATAGTCCTCCACGCTTTCGACGAGCATGCGGAACCGCTCCTCGCTCCTGCGGAGCGCGGCCTCCGCAACCTTGCGCTCCGTCATGTCGCGGATGCACAGGGTGAAGGCGGGAAGTCCGCACGCCAGCGTTCGGGATAGGGTCAGCTCGACGGGAAATTCCCCTCCGTTGGCCCGCACAGCGGTCATTTCCGTCCGCTTTCCGATCAGCCTCCCTTTCCCGGTCTTAAGATTTCGGGAGAGTTCGCTCGAGGGCGGCTCGCCGGCGGCGTGGGGCATGACGAGCCCCACGGCGTCTCTGCCCATGGCCAGCGCCCGGGTGTAGCCGAAGATGTCCTCGGCCGCCGGATTCCACTCGATGATCCCGCCGGCGCAATCGACCAGGATGATCGCATCGGGGCTGGCTTCGAAGAGGGTGGCGTAGGGCGCATCCCGGCCGGATGACGCGGCAATCGGGGCGGCTGCCTGCTCTTTGGGCTCTAAACTGGGGAAGGGGCTGTTCACAGGGGTTGGGGTCG
Organism: uncultured Opitutaceae bacterium; assembly: GCA_964547325.1. Classification (GTDB taxonomy): domain Bacteria; phylum Verrucomicrobiota; class Verrucomicrobiia; order Opitutales; family Opitutaceae; genus Palsa-1447. The sequence continues at coordinate 11,655 of CAZJNA010000064.1, forward strand.
TGTTTTTAATGTTCAGTATCCTCGGCCTTTCGGCGCAAATCGGGTATTGGGTTCAGACCCGAGATTGCACGGGACGGGAACCCATGGGACCGGGCGCGGCTGCGCTCGACGGCTCCGGCATACGCCGCAACTGTGGCGGCTGCGGTGCGGCCCCAGTCAAACCGCGCGGCCCAAGCCAGACCGTCAGTGCGCAGATTTTCCCGCGCACCCGCGTCACCGGAGAGACGGGTCAGCTGCGTTCGGATGTCCGCGACGCTCTCCGGATCGAGGATGGCCGCGGCCTCGCCGATGACTTCGCCCAGTGCGCCGCTCCGCGAGGCGAGCACGGGACAGCCGCAGGCCATCGCCTCAACCGGCGGAAGGCCGAAGCCTTCAAAAAGCGAGGGAAAAACAAACAGGTCGGCCGCGCGATAGAGCATCGGAAGCTCCCCATCGGGCACAAAACCCAGCGAGTGGATTTCGGCCGCAAAGGCGGATCGCCGGATGGCCTCGTGCACCGATTCCGCGCCATGCCAGTCGCTTCCTCCGAGCACGAGTTGCCAGGGCGATCCCGTCGCCGCCTTGAAGCCGTTGAATGCCTCGATCAGGCGCACGTGGTTTTTTGCCGGATGTTCCAGCCGGGCGACGTACAGGAAATACGGCTGATGCAGGCCGTGCCGGCGCGCAACGTCCTCCTTGGCGGCGGTCCGCGAACCGGGGAAAAAACGTTCGTGGTCGAGGCCGTTGTGAATCACGCGCAACCGCTCCGGCGGCTGGTGGAAGAAAGCGGCCACATCGGCGGCCGTGTGCCGGCTGACAGCGATGATCTCGTCCTGACGGCGGGCCAGGACCGGCACGACGACGCGCCCGTAGAGCATTCGCAGCAGATCGTACTTCCCGGGGACCCGGAACGGCGCGAGGTCGTGGACCGTGGCCACCAGCGCGCAGGAACGCCGCCAGAGCAGGCGGCGGTAACTCGGCACATGCAGCACGTCGAGCCGGAGCCGCCTGGCCAGCCGGGGGAGGTCGATCTGATGCCAGAGAACATCCCTTGCGGGCGGCCGGAATCGCTCCGCGACCGGAACCAGCGTCATCGCATCCGCCGCGAACGCAAAAAGCGGAAGGTCCTCCTCGAGGACAAAAAGGCTGAAGTCGTGGTGCCGTGCCCCGGCATGCAGCGCGCGCACCAGCGCCAGGACATACTGGCCCACTCCGGACCGGCCGCGCTGGATGACCGACGTGGAGATCCCGATTCTCATCGGCGGGGCTCCTCCAGCAGGTCCAAAAGCCCCGCGAACCGCAGGACGTTGCGAACGTCGTGGCTCGACCCGAGAAACCGGATGCCCTTCCCGAGATCGTGCGCCCAGTCGCGCAATCGTTCCATCAGCTCCGCGCCCGCGCTGTCGATGAACCGCAGCCGCGTGAGATCGATGATGAAGGTCTGCCGTTGCCGCGCGTCCGCCGATGCGAGGTGTCCCCGCGTCAGATCCCAGACAGCCTCCGCGTTGGCCGCGGTGACCTCGCCCCGCCACGCCACCGTATGGCCGCCCGGAAAGGGCGGAATGACCTCCCGGCAGGCGCCGGTGGAATCCCCGGGATGGTGGGGTGCCTCCGACGATGGTCCGACGGTCGAAAAATGGCCCGTCAATCGCATCAGCTTCAAGCTGCGCCGCACGTCGGCGCTTGGATTGTGAAGCACCAGCCGCTTGCCGTGGGCGCTCAGCCGCTTCCGCCATCGCGCCAGGACCGCCACCCCGGTGCTGTCCAGGAGCCGGACCTGCGACAGGTCGAGCAGGCAGTGCTCGAGAGCTCCGATCGCTTCATCGAAAAAGCCCCGCTTGTCATTCAATGCCGCGGCGCTGAAGTCCCCGGCCACACGGACCAGCCGCCAATCCGGGGCCTCGGGCAGAGGCCCCGATTCCGCCGTGCACGGGCGCCGCCCCGCAGAACAAAGGCCCCACAGTTGAAATGCGATTGACGGAGCGAAGCGAATAAGATCGCGGAAGTAGCGGCCGGCCAGCCTCCGGGGCTCCTGCGCCAGCCGGTAGACGAATTCGGTGCCCGTTCGCTGCATGAGGACGGGCGCACGCCTCATCCTTCCGGCAATGAAATCGAGGGTCGCGCCGACGCCCATCACGACGGGCACGCCAAGGCGGCGCAAATGCATGGCGATCCATTTTTCCTGCTTCGGGCAACCGAAGGAGACCAGCAGGACGTCGGGACGGGAGTCCTTGACGCGCCTCGCAATCTCGGGAAAATCCATATCGAGAAGCTCGCGGTAGGGCGGCGAGTAATGGCCCGCAATAACGAGGGCCGGATGTTGTCCTTGGAGACGCTCGGCGGCTTCCGCCGCGACGCCGGAACCGGCGCCCAGGAGGAAGATGCGGTGCCCGTTTTCCGCGGCGGCTCGAATCAGCAGGGGCACGACATCGGACCCCGCCGCGCGTTCGGGCAGCGGATTTCCAAGGAAGCGGGAAGCCCACAGCAGCGGCGTCCCGTCGCACAGCACAAGATCGGCCTCGAGCAGGATGCGGCGCAGCTCGACGTCGCGCTGAGCCTGCACGAGGAAGTCGACATTGGCGGTGACCACATGATGAACCCCGCCGGAACCTATCATCTGCCCTATGCGGGCGACGGCTTCGGCCAGCGTCACATTGTCGAACGGCACTCCGAGCAGGCCGATCGGCCGCGGCGCGGGACGCGAGGCCGCCGGGACGCCCCGCCGCTTGCCTGCAGCCGCATGCTGGGTTCCCCGGAATGCGGCGGCTTCTATCGGCGAGGTGATGCTCATGCCCCATTAGACACCCGGGCGCCGGGCGCCGAAATGGGGTCTGCGCCCAGAAAGCGGGGCGCTGCGCCCCGCTCTTTCGCCATCTATGCGGGTAACACCTACTGCGCGACAGGGACCATTCGCGCTAGAGTGGGGCTTCAACCATGATTGCAATCCCCCGACAGAGGCCCAAGCGAACCCAGGCACCGCTCGCATCGCTCGCGCCGGCGAGCCGTTGGCAGGAAGCGGGACGTCCGTGCGCCCCTTCCGCACTCGGCGCAGCCGCCTCCTTTCCGGGTGAACTGTGCATCCATGAGCTCTTTGAGGCGCAGGCCGGTGCGACGCCCGATTCCGTGGCGCTCGTCGCCGGCGCGGCGCGCCTCACCTACCGCGAACTGAATATCCGGGCGAACCGGGTCGCCCATCTCCTGCGCTCCCTGGGTGCGGGCCCGGAGACTCTCGTCGGCGTGTTTCTCGAGCGCTCCGAGGATATGGTGATTGCGATCCTGGGGGTGTTGAAGGCCGGAAGCGCCTACCTGCCGCTGGATCCGGCCTATCCGGCGGAGCGGCTGGGTTTCATGCTCAGGGACGCGCAGGTGCGCACCCTGCTTACGCAGTCCTCCCTGATCAGGGCCTTGCGCGACAGCGATCCCGTGCCGGGAAAGGACATGCAGATCGTATGCATCGACACCGATCCTGGCATTAGCCTGGCGGGCGCGGAGAACCCAAGTCCTTGGGCGAGGGCGTGCAATCTTGCCTACGTGATCTACACCTCGGGGTCGACCGGGCAGCCCAAGGGGGTGGCCCTCGAGCACAGGAACACCGCCGCGCTGATTCAATGGGCGGCCGGTGTTTACAGCGCGCGAGAGCTGGACGGCGTCCTCGCGGGCGTCTCGATTTCCTTCGATCCCTCGATTCTCGACCTGTTCGTGCCTCTCAGCCTGGGGGGCAAGGTGATCATGGCCTCGAACACCCTTGCCCTGTCGGGCCTGGCCGCGGCGTCGGAGGTCCGGATGATCAACACGGTTCCTTCCGTCGCCAGGGAATTGCTGCGCATGGGCGGCATTCCCACGTCGGTGGAAACCATCAACCTGGGCGGCGAGCCCCTGTCGATCCAGCTGGTGCGGGACCTCCATGCCCTGCCTCACATCAAGCGGGTCTATGATCTCTACGGCCCGACCGAGTCAACGACCTGCTCGACGTTCGCGCTGCGGACCCCCGACGGGCCCGCGGTCATCGGACGCCCCATCACAAACGCACACGTCCACCTTCTGGATGAGAATTTCAAGCCGGTGCCGGCGGGCGCACTGGGTGAATTATATATCGGGGGAGGCGGCGTGGCCCGCGGATATCTGAACCGCCCCGAGATCACGGCGGAGAAATTTTTGCAGATCCCGTCGATTTCCGACGGCGCGGCCCGGCTCTACCGGACCGGAGATTTCTGCCGCTGCCGGTCCGACGGAAATCTGGAGTTCGTCGGGCGCTTCGATCGGCAGGTTAAAATCCGCGGGTTTCGGATAGAATTGGGCGAGATAGAGTCCGTACTTCTGACCCATGCGGCGGTCAGCGAGGCGATCGTGGTCGCCCACGAGGAGACCCCGGGAGAGCGGCGCCTGGTCGCCTATGTGGTGCCGCGCGCGCTGCCCGGCCAGAAGCAGCCGGAATTACCGGCCGCGGCGGAGGCTCGCATCGTTCCCCAGCTGAGATCGCATCTGCAGGATTGCCTGCCGGATCACATGCTGCCCTGCACCTACATGGTGCTCGACCGATTCGAGCTCACGAAGAACGGGAAGACCCTACACACGAGCCTTCCCGCGCCCGCCCGGACGAGAGCTGCGGCGGGCGATTTTATGGCGTCGCGCACGCCAACCGAGGAGCTCCTTTGCGGAATCTGGATCGAGCTGCTTGGCCTGAAACAGGTCGGCGTGCAGGATGATTTCTTTCAACTCGGCGGCGACTCCCTTCTTGGAATCGCGATGTTCGCGGAGGTCGAGGAGAAGACCGGACTCAAGCTTCCGATGGAGGCGATGCAGCAGGCGCGGTCCATCAGCCGCCTTGCGGCACTGCTGGACGAAAGGCGCCGATCCGGACGCCCCGCCGCCGATTCCTCCTGGGTGGAAATCCAGCCGCAGGGGAGCCGTCCGCGGCTGTTTCTGGTCCATGGCGTGGGCGGAGGCATGCTGTGGGGCTATGCAAATCTTTCCCGCCACTTGGGAGCGGACCAGCCGGTCTTTGCCTTCAAGGCCTGCAAGCCCGGCAGCCTGCAGAAGTTCGACACCGTCGGAAAAGTGGCCGAGCAGTACGTCCGGGAGCTGCGCCGGATGCAGCCCGAGGGACCCTACGCCTTGGGCGGCTATTGTTTTGGCGGCAACGTCGCCCATGAAATGGCCCGCCTGCTCGAGGAGCAGGGGCAGCGGGTCAGTCTCCTCGCATTGATGAATTCATCGCCGCCCAACTGCAGCTACGACCGCGTCAGCTGGACGCCCGTCTATCTGTTCAAATTTCTGCGCAACCTCTGCCACTGGCTGGACGGTTTCAGGGAATGGGATTCGGTGAAGCAAAGGCGCTTCCTGCGCTGGAAGGCCTGGAGCATGCGGAATCGGGTGCTGCGATGGTTCTCCCTGGCTCCGCCCCGTCTCCGCGAGCGCAACGTTGACGAATTGGTCGATCTTTCGGCCATATCGGACGACCAGCGCTGCCTCTGGGAATCGCATGTCCGCGCGAGCCACAACCACAAGACATTGTCCTACTCGGGCAGGATCGTGCTCCTGCGCACGCGCGGCCACCGCCTGAATTGCTCCTATGACCGGCAGTGCGGATGGGGGGAATTCGCCCAGGGCGGCGTCACCGTGCAGGTGCTGCCCGGACTCCACGAGAGTCTGCTCGAGGAGCCGTATGTCGGCATGCTGGCCCGCGAATTGAAGGTCCACCTCGACGCCATCCAGGCCTAATGGACGGGAGGGGAGGGGATGCGGGCCGAGAGCAATGCGAAGAGGTCCATGTCGTG
>CAZJNA010000065.1:0-17023 GCA_964547325.1 uncultured Opitutaceae bacterium
CGGGCCCGCCTGGGCGAATTCGGGCCTGTTTATTTCCGACCCCAATTCCTCGCCGGATCCCGCCTATTCGGATCCGAGCGGCGGAGGAGGATCCAGCGCGGCATCAGATCCGCCCCCGCCCGATGTTGCACCGCCCGATCCCGCGCCCATCCCCGCCCCGCCGGATCCCGGACCTCCCGCCGATCCTGTGCCGCCTCCAGACCCGGCTGCTGCGCCCCCGCCGCCGGATCCGGCCCCGCCGCCGGCGCCACCCGATCCGCCACCGCCGCCACCAGACCCGGCACCGGTCGCAGATCCGCCGCCGCCGGCCGAGGATCCCCCGCCGCCGCCTCCCCCACCCGACCCGCCTCCCGTCGCGGATCCCGCTCCGCCGGCCGCGGATCCCACGCCCCCGCAACCCCCACCGCCAGCTCCCGTCGTCGCCGCCAAGCCGGCCGCCCGCATCGCGCGCATCCGCTTCAACTCAGGCGGGGTGGACGCGCACGTCGTCAATCAACCCGGACAGGCGGGAAGCACGTTCATCTGGACGGACCCCGAAGGACTGCTCGCTTCGCCCTGGCCAGATTTCAGCAGCCCGCAGTCTGCGCCGGTCGGCGCCCAAAACACGCTCCTCCCGCCAGTGCCCGCCGCCCAAACGGGCGCCGGAAGCTAATGCTACCGGATCGCCACCGGCGGATCGATGCCCGGGTGGGCGGCCTGCCCCGAAAAACCCTCCAGCTTGAGGCCCGTCACGTCCTCCGCCTCGAGGGCGCTCGTGAAATAAGCCGGCAGGTTCCGGCCCCACGCCACGCTGCATCGCCGAAGCTCGATAGTGTCGGCATTGCGGATGCCGAAGCCCGGGATTCCGTGCGGCTCTATTCCCGGCACCGCGGTTGTCGGCCGGTTGTCCCAGATCCCGCCGCGATACTTCGTCCAGTGGTCGAGCGTGATCGCCACATCCTCCATGACCACATCGCGTATCCGGCTCTGCGCGGATCCGCAGATGCGCACGCTGTTTTCGGCCCTCCCGGAAATCTCACGGAAGCGCACGCCGCTTATCCTGCCGACCCGGGCGCCCGGTGCGCGCGGGATGGCCGTGAGCGAGATGCCCTCGCCGTGGCCCCACCAGGGATCCGAGAAGTTGCGCGAGACGAATCTTATGTCCCGGAACTCGACATCCGAAACATTGCCTTCGTCGCGGAGCTGGATGCAGAGGCCGCGGGAGGACACAGGGATCTTGCAGCGCTCGACGCGGACGTTGGAGATGTTCTGGACCGTTTCCGTTCCGATCTTTATCGCCGCGTCCTGCGTCTCGAACCGGCAGTCCCGGATTGCGATGTTGGAGGTCGGCCCGTACGCTGTGTCCTGCCGCGTCGTTTTGATCACAATCCCATCGTCCCCACACACGATGTCGCAGTTCCGGATATCGACATCGCGGCAGTGGTCGACATCGATGCCGTCGCAATTCGGGACATCCAGCTGATTCCGGATCCGGATCCCATCCACGAGCACGCCCGCGCAGCCGGTCAGGTGGAGCGTCCAATGCGGGGCGTGAAGGAGCGTGACGCCGGTCACTTTCAGCCCCCGGCATCCAGTTAGGTGGAGGAGGCGCGGTCGAAAGGGTCCCGGGCGCCACCATTCGTTCTTATCGTCATAGCGCAGCATGAGCTCGGGCGATCGTCCGTTGATCGTGCCCGTCCCGGAAATGCTCAGGCCGTCCGCTCCCGAGGCGCTCAGGGCGGCCGCGCCGCCGGGGAAGTCATCAGGCTTCGTGCTCAGCCGCAGTTCGGCATCGCCTTCCAGATGAAAGTCGATGCCCCCCTTGAGCAGAAGTCCGCCCGCCAGGTATTTCTTCCCGGCTCGAAGGAGGACCTGGCTGCCTCCCCCGGCAGCGGCGGCGGCATCGATCGCCCGCTGGATCGGAGCGGTGTCGATGGCAATGCCATCTCCAGCGGCTCCAAAGTCGATCGCGTCGAAGATCTTGGCCGGGAGTCCGGTTCCAGGGAGCGCCCGGAGAAGGGGCCTCAGGGCGGCGCCCATCGCCGCCGCCGCGGTCACGCGGGCACCAAGCGCCAAGGCTGCGCGGCGGGTGAACAGGGGCCGATTCATTCCAGGGTGAATCCTGCGGAGGGCGCGGGCCGGTTGGCAAGGGTTGCTGGAAATTCGCCTTTCCGGCTCGAAATTCCCGGCAATGTGTCAGTTTGCCGGGAGCATGCTCCTCCGGAGGAGTTGCTGCCGCATCCGACGCCTCGGGGCCGCCATCCGGCCGGCAACTGGCCGGCGGATCTTGGCGGCCGGTGTGGCGGCGGTCCGGGAATTGGCAGCACCCGACGATGGGGGCATGCTCCCGGCAAACGGACACATTGCCACATCCGCGCGCCGCTTGCGCGAACAGGCTACCCGCGTAGGTTCGTCCAACGGCCGGTATGCGCGTCGCGGCCCGGCCTCCCCAAACCCCATGAGATCCGTCACCTGTCTTGCCCTGCTTGCGGTCGCATTGGCGGCTGCCATCGCTCCGTTGTCGTCCCGAGCAGCCGGGACCGGCGGCACCCTCACGAAGGACATCGAATATGCCAATGTGGACGGCGAGAGCCTCCGGCTCGACGCCTACGTCCCCGACGGCCCGGGTCCCTTTCCAACGGTCATCCTGGTTCACGGAGGCGGCTGGAATACCGGCGACAAATCGGGCGGCCGAAACAAGGGGCTGACGACTCCGATGGACGAACCGCTTTCCCGCGGCGGCTTTACATGGTTCGAGATCAATTACCGCCTGGCCCCGAAGCATCCCTACCCGGCTGGCATTGAGGACGTCGAGACGGCAATCCGCTGGGTAAAGGCCCATGTCACGGACTATCGGGTCGATCCCACGCGCATCGCCCTCCTCGGCGAATCGGCCGGCGGGAATCTGGTCGACCTCGCGGCCACACGGGCGGACGAATCGACCCGCGTCGCCGCCGTTGTGTCCTTCTACGGCCCCTATGATCTCGTCGAGGACGCCAAACACCGCGGCGGGCTCACGACAAATCTCGGCCAGCTCTTCGGCCATTCCCAGCTCGACGACCAGACGACGCCCATCGTCTGGGACGCTTCACCGGCCGCCCATATCCATCCGGGGCTGCCGCCCTTCCTGCTGCTCCACGGCGATGGCGACAAGACCGTGCCCTACCAGTGGTCCGTGGAATTTCGGGACAAGCTCCTGGCTGCCGGCGTGCACTGCCAGTTGATCACCATTCCGGACGGCATCCACGGAATGCTCTATTGGGACAAGGTCGCTCCCGGATACCAGGAATGGGTGGTTGCCTGGCTCAAGCGAACGCTCAAATCCGGTTGATCTTCCGCTGCCGGCCGGTGTTCAGCGCCCGCACGATCGGGGCTGGCAGGAGTTTGGTCATCAGGACGACGAGCTTGTATTGCCAGCCCGTGATCACGAAGAGCTGTCGTTTTTCCAAACCCCGCAGCGACTGGGCCACCACGTCGTCGGCCTTGAGCCACAGTCCCTTCGGAATCTGGCTCCGGTCGAATTCAAGCCGGTCGTGGAATTCCGAATAGGTGAAGCCGGGACAAAGCGCCTGGACGACGACCGGGGAATTCGTGGACTTGAGCTCAAGGTATATCGCCTCGGTGAAAACGTTCATCCAGTGCTTGGTCGCGCAATAGCTCGCGCTGCCCGGACTCGCCATGAATCCCGCGACCGACGACACGTTGATGATCGCCCCGCGCCCCCGCGCGATCATGCCCTGCAGAGCCGCATGGGTCAGGCGCATCGTCGCCAGGACATGAAGCCGGTGCATTTGGTCCTGGGTCGAAACATCCGTGTCCGCGAATTTACCCATCGTTCCAAACCCGGCGTTGTTGACCAGGAGATCCAGGCTCTTCGCCTCCTTGATTCGCCGCTCCACGGCCCCCTGGCCCTCATCGGTTGCAAGGTCGGCAGCCAGAGGTTCCACCTTCATTCCGGCCTGGCCGCGCTCCAGTTCGCGGGCGAAGGCCTCGAGCCGGTCGCCGTGCCTGGCAACCAGAATGAGATCGTACCCGCGCGCGCCAAGCTGCCGCGCAAAGCTGGCGCCGATTCCGGCTGAGCCGCCGGTGATGAGTGCAAGAGGCCGCATGGTCCGGAGCTTGGGGCTTCCCCGGTGAAAGGCCAGCAGGCCGTCGCCCTGCCAATTAGCTTTTGCAGGAACCCGCGACCCGTGTATGGTTCCAATAAGAGCCGTGGCCTACCCCGCCCCAATGCAGCTCGGTCTCGCGATCGCCCTCTTGGCCATTGGGTCATCAGGCCAGGCCCAGACCGTGGCAACCGCCAAGACCCCGGCGGTCCTGCCTCCCGTTTTTTCCGCCGCTGGAGCCGCCGCCATCACGGTGCCGGATTCCTCCCCGGCCGCCCCCGACCGGGAGCACGCGGTATCGCCCGCGCTGAGCGCAGCCCTGGCGACGGTGCTCCCCGCCTACGAGAATGCCTCTGCCGATTCGGCGCAGCCGGCCGCCATCGATAAGCCAAAAAACCTGATACCCCGTCTTCCCATCGTCCCCTTGCCGCAGATGACCGTCCGGGACCGCCCGATTCGCGAATTCACGGAAAGGGAAAGCTACACAAAGAAGGGCTTGGAGGAATTGGCGGAGACGCGCTACATGTCGTGGCTCGATCACCTTCTATACAACAAAGGGCTCGATCACTTCATGGTCAAAGAAGGGCTGGCGATGCGACTTTATGACCAGGATGAAGACAACGCCCGGTGGAAGGAAATCGGCGATCTGAGGAAACTGGATGCCATCAAGGATCCCGCGCAGACCGCCCCCGCGTCCTCCGCCGTCGCGCCCGGCCTCCTAAGCAGCGACCAGCAGAACGCCCAGAGCCCTTAGACTCGCGGATTGGCAGCGAGCTGGATCGATTCCCACGACGGGTCCAAATCCCGCGAACGGAGGATTGCCCAGGAGTCCGCGATCCCGCTTTCTGTCAGCGAGGCGGACCCCCAGCCGCGCCCGTACCCCAAAACACAAACCCCCGATGCCCATTCGATCCGACCTGTCCCGCCGTCTCGCCATCCTTGCAGCCGCCCTCTCCCTACTGTCCTGCGCGCAGGCCCAGCTCAGGGCGGATTCACCTATCAAGATCGCCGTCACCGGCGAGCAGACAACGCACAGCTTCCACCGGGTGAACGACCCGGAGTATCCCCAGATGCTCGGGGAGCTCCTGGACAAAGATTTCAAGGCCGATCCGACGCCGCACCCGATGGCCGGCGGATTCCTCTACGGTGGTGGCACGCATTACCGCATCGGCAACTTCGGCCATCCGCGTGGAACCGCGATCGACCACGCCCTGGAGAATCCCAAGGCGATCCTGCGCAGCACCGAGCTGAAACTGGCGGAGCAATTTGCACCGGACATCTTCGTCGTGGGTCCATTCGGCGACCACGAATCACTGACAAAAGTCAGCATGGACCACTTCACCCCCGACCTGACCAGGCTCATCGACCGCATCGCCGCATTCAGCAGCAAGCCGAAGATCTATCTGGCCCTCCCGATACCGCGGGGCCCGAAGGACAGCAGCGACAACTACCGGCGCATCCGAATCGAAACCGAACAGATCGCCCGCGACAAGAACCTGCCGACGATCGACCTGTGGACGCCCTTCCTCGGAAAGCCCGAAATGTTCGTCGACGGCACCCATCTCACGCCCGCCGGCCGCCACTACCTCGCCAATCTCGTTGCCGCGGCAATCACCGGGACGAAAGCCAACTTTCCGTGATCGCATAGACTGCACCCCATCATGAAAGCCCCAACCCCGCATCTGCCCCGAGCGGCCGCCCTCTGCGCCCCGCTGCTCCTCGCCGCCATCCTTGGCGTGTCCGTCCGCGCCCAAGGCCAGTCCGCCCCGCCCCCGAAATCGTGGATCGATCCCGATACCGGCCACCGCGTGATCCGGCTAAGCGACTCGCCGGGCTCGGACAGCTTCTACTTCAACGTCAACGGCTATACCCCGGACGGAAAGGAGATGGCCTTCACGGTCCCCGCCGGAATCCAGGTCCTGAACCTCGATACCATGCAGTCGCGGCCCGTGGTGGCCGGCACCGGAGCGGAGCAGACGATCGTGGTCGGGGCGAAGACGCCCACGATCTACTACATGAAGCCGACCGGGGATCCCTTTTTCCAGACGCTTTGGGCCACCAACATCGACACCGGGGCGACCCGGGAAATCGGCCGCCTTCCGCGCCGTGCGCGGATCTCGACGATCAACGCCGACGAGACCCTCGGGGCCGGCACCTACATCGAGGGCGACGCAAGCGACGGCGGCGCCTACGATGGCACGCCGCGGGCCACGCCTCCCAACCGCATGGGAGGCACGAACCTGGGCGAGGCCGCCGACAAGGATGCGATGATGAACACCCGCCTGGCGGCCAGGCTGCCGAACACGCTCTTCACCATCGATCTCCAAACCGGCGAAATCAAGAAGCTGATCGAGCACAGCACCGACTGGCTGAACCACCTGCAGTTCTCGCCGTCCGATCCAACCCTGCTCATGTACTGCCATGAGGGGCACTGGCAATACGTCGACCGGATCTGGACCATCCGCACCGACGGGACCAAAAACCAGCTCGTCCACAAGCGCATGCTGAAGATGGAGACGGCCGGCCACGAATGGTGGAGCGGCGACGGGCGGACCATCTGGTACCAGCTCCGGTTGCCTGAGCAAGCCTACCTCCCCACCGGGACCGGCATCATCCCGGACCGGTCCGTGCCCGGCGCAACCTATCTCGCCGGCTGCAACATCGAGACCGGCGAGCGGATCTGGTATCACTACAATCCCGATGCAGCCTCGATCCACCACAACACCTCCCGCGATGGGAAGCTATTCTGCGGAGACGGCACCGACTCCAACCCCTGGATCATGATCTGCCGGCCGGTCGCGATACCCGACGACCGCACCCTCGGAACGAACCTGATCAACGTCGGCTACTTCACGGTCGAACGCCTCGTCAACATGGGCCTCACGCCCCAGCACGGCGCCCAGAACTATCGCCTCGAGCCCAACCCGAGCTTCACCCCCGACGGGAAGTGGATCATCTTCCGGGCGAACTTCTTCGGCCCCGACTATCCCTTCGCAGTCGAGCTGGCGCCGACCTCGGGCTAGCGGCGAAGTTCCAATAGGTTGTTCCATCCCGAAGGGGGTGGATGATGGTGGACGCTACTGGGCTCGAACCAGTGATTCGGGTTTTGACGTTCATAGACGTCTCTTTCATAGGGAGAAGCCACGGAACGACATCAAAATACACCGGTCAATGCTGAGACTTTTGCTGAGACCTGATTATGCCCTTTCTTCGCAAATTTCCTCGCTCGCCCTATTGGTTCGCCGGCTACACGGCACCTGACGGCAGACGCGTCCAGCGCTCTACCAAGCAGAGCCTGCGGAAAAAGGCGCAACTGGTAGCGAACGAGTTCGAGAAGGCTGCCCGGTTAGCCGGCGAAAAGCGTCTGGGTGAAGCCCAGGCTAGGCGGGTTTTGTCGGATATCTACGCGGCGGTCAGCAACGAACCGCTTCGGACCGCCATCGCGGGCACCTTTCTCACCGAATGGGCCGGGAAACGTAAAGCCGATACTTCCTTGCGCACGTTTCAGGCCTACAGCCAGGTCGTACGGGATTTCATCAAGTCCCTCGGCGAACGGGCCAAGATCGACATTTCCCAACTGACCAAGGCCGATGTTGCCAAGTACCGCGATGGGGTCCAAACGCGGACTTCCGTCGCGACGGCCAACAAGTCGCTCAAATATCTGCGGGTGGCGCTCGGCGCGGCCTACAAAGACGGTTTGGCGCAGGATAACCCGGCGGCAAAACTCGACGTGCTCAAGCGACGCGAGGCCGACCGCGCGGCCCGCCGGCCTTTCACGGTCAAGGAACTCAAAACAGTCATCGGCCACGCCTCCGGTGAATGGAGAGGGATCATCCTCTTCGGCCTCTACACGGGCCAGCGGCTCAAGGACATCGCCCGCCTCACCTGGGAGCACATCGACATCGAGAACGAGGAACTCCGCTTTGTCACCGCGAAGACGGGCCGGCGCATGTCGATCCCTCTCGCTGGGCCGCTGCTGGCCCATCTGCAAACGATGAACGCCGGCGATAGCCCGTCCGCCCCGTTGTTCCCCGACGCTCACGCCATCGCCAGCAAAGAAGGCAGCGACAGCCGCCTCTCCCAGCAATTCCACGGAATCCTGGCCACCGCTGGCATGGCCAAATCTCGCACCAAGGAGGACACCGGCGTCGGCCGCTCGCAACGCCGTCCGGTTAGCGATATTTCCTTCCATTCTCTTCGCCACACCGCGACCAGTCTCCTCAAAAACGCCGGCGTGCCAGAAGCCGTAGCGATGGACATCATCGGCCATGACAGCGAGGCCATCAGCCGCCATTACACCCATGTGGAATCAAAAGCCAAGCGTTCGGCCTTACGGAAGCTGCCCAACCTAGAGTAAGCGGATCGTTCTTGTTCGCCTAAGGTGGTTGGTCAAACTGGGCGTATGCCATTCCGGCCAACTTGCGCTTCTTCGCTCAGTCCGAAGCGGCGAAGGTCAGTTCCACTCGCCTGCCTCGCTCTCGTGGCACTCAGCCTGACAGGCTGCGGCTGGTTCTGGGATTTTGATACTTATTGGCGTTCCGAGCGGTACATTCTCGTTGCTGTAGATACGAAACCCCAAATGTCCCTTGCGTTCGACGTTATGTACCACGGTCACAAAGGCAGCTCGTCGATCGGCCTTGTCGGGCCAACAGTATTCGAGCTAGGTGCGGACGACCGTTTCATCGTGGCGAAACAACACCCAGCGCTCGATCCTGGCGCTACGAAATATGACCGCGCCATAACCAACTACTTTGTCGTAACGCGCACGAGTAGCCTGGTGTTCCGCGACCGGAAACAAGGCGTAGTCGGCCCACTGACAGCATCGGAATTTGAGCGAATGGCCAAGAATCTAAAACTGCCGCCTTTCAGCGTACGGTTCGACGATCTCGATTAAGCCCGGCACCATGCTTCCAAATAACGCCTTAGTAAACCTTCTAAAGACGGCCGAATCCCAGTACTTGGAACGGAAGGCCCATTGCCCAAAGGACGCCGAGCTTCGGGCAACCCTATGTGCGTTCGCGAACTCCACTCCACCAAGCCAGTATTCCGTTCTCCTTATTGGCGTCGAGGACGCCGGCAACGTATCCGGAATCGATCCGACAACCATCGATGGTACTCAAAAGAAGATCATAAAGATCGCTCGGGACGACTGCTATCCACCAATTCATGCCGTACCGCAAGTGATCGAAATCGAAGGCAAGGTAGTTCTTGCCGTGGTTGTCGAACACAGCAAAAACACACCACATTTCACCGGTCACGCCTATGTTCGGCAGGGCTCGACGAGTCCGCGAGCAAGCGAAGCAGCCTTCGAAAGCTTGATTTTAAAACGGATCGACAAAGTAGCTCGCCTCTTGCGAACGAAAGAGAACGGCCTCGTCATTCGCGTTAGTTGGAAACTTGGGCCGATTTCGACAGACGTCGACCGACGTCCAAATATGGTCGCATATCGGGTAGACGACTGCGACGCGTTCGTCCTCAAACTTTTCAATACAGCGAGCCACACGACTGTGGCCGTGCCGCTCGATCGCGTCACGATCAACTACTCGACTGAGCATCAACAAGACCTTCTGTTGATCGATGAGTTTTATCCGGCAAAGGCACGATAGCGGCATGAAGACGGCCTGCTGTCATGGGTCGGATTCGGTGAAAGTCGAATGTCCGTTTCCTCTCCAGAATTCGAACCCCGCCTAGTTTGCTTGATCCCCCACCGGCCACGGTTAAACCGGGTCCTTCAGCAACGACATGGAAGATGAACCATCACTCGCCTTCGGGCCTTTGCAGATTTGGATTCACAACCGCCAATTTCCCGGTGCGACGGACTATTGGGACGGGAACTGGGTGCAGGCGACGGCACAATGCGTCGGTGACGGATCAGTAGTCAAAGTCCAGGGGAATTTCCTCCACCTAGGAGAGCTCCACAGATGGAAAACCGGCATCGAGGCATTTCAGCGAACATTGGAGGGCAAGGTCGAACTCCCGACCATCGAACCGAACCTAAAGCTGGAGTTTGAGGGACGGAAGGGCCACACCGGGCACTTCGATTGCAGGGTTTCGATTGCAGGGGACTACATTTCTGAGCGCCACGAATTCCGGTTTAGTTCTGACCAGTCGTACCTGCCCGGTCTACTGGCGCAATTGAGCGCGGTTCTTAGAACTTATCCGGTACGTGAGCCCAAAGCGGGAGGGCTGCCATGAAATTGCCGCCAAACGCCACTATCGCACCTGAGAAGGCCACGCAGTACCTTCTCATACCCCAAAGCCGGAGCGACAAGTCCGCCTTTTTGCAACGGGGCGGGTTTTCATTGGCAAACCCGGAAGCGCTGATCGCCGCCCTGGCATGCATCCGGGATGAGGACGATGCGCGGCTGGTCGACGAGAACAAATTCGGCCAATACTATGAAATCCTCGGAGTCCTGCACGGTCCTTCGGGTATCGATCTACGGGTCAAGACGATCTGGATGACGGAACACTTGTCAGGGGCGACGAAGTTCATAACATTGATACCAGTCGAAGTCCTCGCCAAATGACCTTCCCCCTTTACACCGATGTCGCTCTCACCCGCGATCTGCCGGAATACCGGCTGCGCCGGGGTGATCTTGTGCGCCTGGTCGAACACCACGTGGCTCCGGATGGCGACGAGGGCTATTCCGCAGAGGTCCTGGGCGCCAAGGGGCAGACCATGGCGGTGATCGCGGTTTCCGCGAAATCGCTGGAGGCACTGAGAGACGACGAGGTATTGAGCGTCCGCGCGATTGCGGTCTGACATTTGGGGCATTGCCCCCGTAGTGAGTTCTGGCGTCTAACCCATAGGCTCATGTTCGTCCTCACCGATGGATGCATGCATATATCTCTCGCAGGCACGTCACGACAGCGGAAAAGCCAAGCAAAGCGCCTGTAAGCACTTTCATTGGGCCGTTGACTGCGCACCGGAACAGCAGCCATGCCGCCGTCCGATGAAACGCGTGCGGCCATCGGACCGCAACCCACGTGCAGACGATTACAAGGGCCGACGCGACCAGCGGAGCCATAGCAATGGCCATGAGGAGGACGGAACTAAGGCTGGAAAATTCCCAACCGGCGACGGCACCTGAGAGAATCAGCCATATCGATATACCCCAAGCGTTCGCCAGCCCGAAGAGGCCACCAACCGAAGCGGTCAATAGGCCAATGGGTTCGGTAAAGATCCAATACATCTCCATAAGAAAGGTGCCCGCGAGAACGAGCGCCCAAAGATGGCCCCACAGCAAGAGCCGCGTGGCATTCGGACGTTTGATGACAGCAATTTCACGCAGTACGGTCCGACTCCTACGAAAGCCCCAAAGGCAGACCCACCAGCATAACAGGAATTTCAAGGCAACGAGCGTGATGCCTATTGCGACTACGACGTAAGGCTTCGCGAGCACATGGGCGATCGGCTGGATCGTGATATTGGCCTTTGCCGCGTCGGCAGAGAGCTTGTACTTCTCGGGATGACTCAACTGATCGGAGACTTGTTTTTCGTAAAGTCGCAGCGCCTCCCCGTAGGTCTTGAACGGATGCAGTCCGTCGTCGCCGCGATGGCCGAAGAGCCAAAGCGAAGCCAGGCAAATGAGCGCCGAGACTACGCAAATCAAAAAGACACGTTTCGCAGTCGCGCGCGACCTCAGATCCTCGCCGAAAGAATGATCAAGAATCCTGGAAAGTGTTCCGGCTAGCGCTACGGAGAATTCGTGAGGCGAGAGGCTCGAAACAGCGATCCACCAATCTTCGAACCGCTGTCGAAAAGAAATCTTCTCGGCCTCCAAAAGCAGCGCATCGTCCAATATTTTCAGCAATGCTGCCGCGGTGGGGAGAAGGACCGCCAGAACCGTGGCGAACAGAAATGCCGAGTGGATCATTTGTCCGATTTTTATATTCGAAGTCCGCTGCCCACTCAATCCTTCCCGCAGCGGCATCGACGGCATCTGGGCGGGTGAGTTGACGAAGCGCAGCCCCCCGTTTCCGGTTGACGGAGTTCACCCCAATACGCGTGGCGACATAGAACGCCAACGAACGATATCCGGACTATCGACCGGCCTACCGCATTTTCAGTAGAAGCGCGCTATTGTCGCCAGAAGACAACGGCACATCGGTAAGCAGCAGCAACGAAAGGACCCAACAATGAACACAATTGAAATCCCAACCAACGCCGCGCTGATAGCCCAACGCGTCGAATTCTTCAGGCTCCCGTCACCCGGCAAGCGCGATCCGCACTTCGGGCTATCGCGCGGCTGGTACTACAAAGCCGCCGCCCTGGGCGAAATCAAGATGATCTCAGTTCGCCAGCGTGGCGCCCTGCGCGGCGTGCGGCTCGTGGTTTTCGAGTCGGTCCTCGCTTACGTGCGGCGGTCGGCCGAGGCGGTTGAGGCGACCTCGTGAAACCGGCACACCCCAGCCGCGCCTTCCACGCGATGACTAGGCTCGCTATGCGTTGGCTCAATTCTCGTAAGTTTGAATTGAGCCGAACTGGCCCGCGTGATCTGTGCGTTCACGGATGCAGCGCCCGGGCTCTGGGTTCGTTGCCAAACGCGCAAGGGGTAAAGCGTCTGCCTAAAAACAGGAACGCGGATGCGTTCCCCGAAAAATTGGTGATCGAGAATCGAAGTATGACTTACGCGATTTTCGATGTGGCTGCGCTTGGCGTTCCAGCAGGTGCCGACGGGCAATGAGGGAAAGTCATGTTGACGCCGAAGCCACAGTTAAATTTGCAGAATGCGCGGGAGTATTTCCGCGAGCATCTCTGCGTCGGGGACTACTACTCGGAGGGACAGGAAATCGACGGCGAATGGATTGGGCAGGCGGCGGAAAAGCTGGGGCTTCGCGGCCGGGTTGGAGAAAAGGCGTTTCTGGCCATGTGCGAGAGCTTGAATCCGGAGACCGGACAGAAGTTGACCCAGCGATTGAATTCGGTGCGTTGGGAAAACGGGCGGCAATCGGCGAATCGCCGGATATTCCATGATTTCACGATCAGTCCGCCAAAGAGCGTTTCGGTGGTGGCGCTTTGCCAGGATGACCGGATCGTCGAATTGCATGGCCGGGCGGTACGCTGTGCCTTGGTCGAGTTGGAGAGGATGGCGGAAACGCGAGTGCGCAAGTCGAAGCAGAACACATCGCGGGCGACGGGAAACATCGCGGCCGCGTGTTTCCGGCATGAGACCAGCCGTGAGCTAGACCCGCATTTGCACACGCATTGCGTTGTCTTTAACGCGACTTTCGACCCGATTGAGGGTCGCTGGAAGGCCCTGCAAACAGAGGGCATGTATCGCGCCCAGAAATTCGCCGAGAACCTGTACTACCACGAGATGGCCAAGGGGCTCCGTTCGCTGGGGTACGAGATCGGGAACAACGCCCGAGACTTCGAGATCAAGGGAGTCCCGGCGAGTGTCATCTCACGGTTTTCGAAGCGCCACGATCAGATCGAAGCCGAGGCGAAGCGTCAGGTAGCGCAGGGCTATAAAGGGGACATCCGTGAATTGCGGACGAGGATCGCACACGAACGCCGGCGGCGGAAAATCAAGAATTCCACTGCCGACGAACTCCGGGAATACTGGCGGGCACAGACAACGCCCGACGAGCAGCGGAGTCTCGAAAGGCTCCGCCTGCCCTGCGAGTGCCAGAGGGAAGCCGTGGACATTCGCGCCGCCGTGACCTGGGCCGAAGATCACCTATTCGAGCGGCGGACAGTAGTGAACGACTATGAATTGATGGCAGCGGCGCTCGCGCGGGGACGCGGCCAGAATTTCGATCTGGCCGACCTCGGCCGCGCCGTTGCGGAACGTGGGTACGTGCGCGAAGACGGAAGCCGGAAACTTACTTCCAAGGAACTGCTCGGCTACGAACTCGAAATCGTGCTCTCGGTCCGCGACGGCCGACACTGTTTCGCCCGATTCAAGACCGACTATGAGCCAGACGCCGCTTTGTCGGCAGAGCAGGCCCGGGCCGCACGTCGGATTCTGACGAGCGAGGACTTCGTTACCTTGTTCCGGGGCGGGGCCGGCACAGGGAAGACTCGGACAATCGTCGAAATTCAGCGCGGGCTCGCGGAGGCGGGACACTCGGTCGTGGTGCTGACTCCGCAGCGCCAGCAAGCGCATGACCTGGAAAACGACGGGCTACCGGCCCAAACGCTGGCCCATGCCCTGGCCACCCGGTGCCTGCCGCCCCACGCTGTCGTGATTTTGGACGAGGCTGGTCAAGTCGGAGGCCGTGATATGCGCGAATTGATCCGCCTGGTGAAAGCCCAGGAAGGTCGATTGATCCTTTCCGGCGACACCCGCCAACACGGGGCGGTGGCGGCGTCCGATGCGCTTCGGGCCATCGAAAAGCACGCCCACCCACGGGTGGCAACCCTTCGGACTATCCGGCGCCAGGACCCGCAACTCGCCAGGACCATCGACGAACGGCGTTTCATCCGCCAATACCGCGCCGCCGTGAAGGAGGCGGCAGACGGGAAAATCGTCGAATCATTCGACCGTCTGGAAAAAATGGGCTGTGTTCGTGAACTCCCAGACGAACCCCGGCGGGAAGCGATCGCCGGAGAGTATCTGACGGCCTCGGCGCGGGGCGAGCGCTCCCTAGTCGTCGCTCAAACCTGGAACGAGGTCCACGCCGCGAACGACGCCATCCGCGCGGCCTTGCGGTCTGGCGGGCAACTGGCGGACGGGGCAACCTTGACTGCTTTCCAGCCGGTGGACCGGGACGAAGCCCAGAGAGGCGATTCCCGATTTTACGAACAAGGCCATTGGGCGGTATTTCTGAAAGGCTACGGTCGATTTACAAAGGGCGATTTGTACGAAATCGCCGGGGCTGACGAGCACGGCGTAATTCTGGTGAAAGATGGCCGCCGTTCGACCATGAGCTACCGTTACGCGGGCCGATTTACGGTCGCGAAAGCGGTCGAAATGGAGCTATCCCCGGGCGACCGGCTACAACTCAAGGCGAACGGCCGAAGCATGGAAGGCGCGAAACTGCGCAACGGCGAGCTGGTCACAGTGGAGCGCGTCGAACCATCGGGCACGTTGGTAGTCGCCGATGAACGCGGGGAGACCAAGACGCTGGCGTCGTCGCAGCGGCTCTTCGTCCGAGGGTACGCCGTCACCTCATATTCGTCGCAGGGGAAGACAGTGGACACCGTCATCGTGGCCGACGCCGGCATTCGCGCCGCCACGAGCGCGCAGCAATGGTACGTCGGCATTTCGCGCGGGCGGAAGCGGGTCGTGGTGCTCACGCCAGACAAGGAGAGCCTACGCCTGAACATTCAGCGCAGCGGAGAGCGCGAGTTAGCAGTGGACGTGGCGGGCGCCGAGACTAGCCAGGTGATGCGCATTCCCGGCCGTTCACGTCGCGCGGCTGAAATGATCGCCCTCGCCCGAATGCGCCAATTCATCGAACGGCGGGAACGCTACGGCGAGCGGAGGGGGATGCGGATATGAGCCTTCCTCAACAAACGGACCCGCTCCGCAGGCCCGACCCACGTTACCGCTGCTACACCGGAGGTCACTCGACGGCGACACTCGCGATCGAGTTGGCAAACGGCGAGTCGTTGGGTTTCGCCTGGGCTCGATTCAGCCGCTACCATTTCGACCGCGACAAGCTCGTGCTAACATTCGCGGAGGAGAAAATTGAAATTCACGGCCGCAATCTGCCAAAGCTGCTCGGCGACATCAGGCAGTTTCACGTGGAGATGCTCCGCGAATTGCCCTCGGAATACCGGGCGCTCACCGATCCGGCGGAACCTTTCATAGAAACAATAATCATCGAGCAGTTGGACAAATGATCGGCCTCCGGAGAGGTGCAACTACATCGCGTCCAACGCCGAAAAGAAATCACCGTACAACCCGAACAGGCAGGGATCGTACCCTTCGAGGATCTGAGCCAATCCGAATTGACCAGAGGGTTCATCGTAAACCACTGCATATCCGTTCTTTTGATCGGGATGTTCAAGCAACACTAGCCATCCCATAACTTCCTGGTCTCCGGACGCAGAAATGAACTTCATTGGCACCGGATCTACGAGACAGGTCCGCAAGCTCACGCCATGAAGGTTTGTCCGATCCCATTGCGAACCGATCGCGGCCAGCACAGTAGAGCGGATATCAGACGCGGTCATCCACGCCGACGTTAAGCTCAAATAGCGCAAGGGCCGATAAAATTCGCCCGAAGGATGTTGGATAGTGTCCTGTACGCTGTCCGAGATTGGACATTGCCCCGAAAACCGGGCGCAGTATCGGCTAACGGCAAGCCTTACCGCTCGCCGAGCGAATGGACTATTGCCATGATCCGCACAGCCCGATGAAAAACTTTCTTGGTTTCCGTTGAACCGTTCAGGGAAGTCTGATCATCGCCCATCCTGCTCGAACTATCTATATTTCATCGGGGCCGTATGGTAGTGAATGCCGGGAACCATATCTGGCACCTGGTTCTTGGACACCACCAGTCGCTTCGACACCGCAGTTCGGAACAATGGCTTGCCGCAACAGGGACAGCTGAGGTCTGTGTCAGCGTGGATCAGTTCCTCCTTCTTGCCGTTCTTCTCTGCGCGAACAGAGTCGAGAGCCCACCCCTCCCAGCCACATGAGTTCTTTTGGACGCCGCAGACGCAGTAGCAAATCCATACTACATTTGGAGCAACAACCTCGGAATCCGTGAGCTCCAAGCGAGGCTTGAATTTTTTGGGGAACGGCATTCGGAAAACGCTGGCAAGGATTCGGCTTAAATCTTTTTCTTCGCCCGTCGGTCGTCGGCGGACGCCAATGAACGGTGGTGAATTCAGGTGGTCTTGCTGAGACTAGCTGCTGAGACCGACCTCAAAAATAATCGTAACTTATTGTTTTGTAAGATGGTGGACGCTACAGGACTCGAACCTGTGACCCCGTGCGTGTGAAGCACGTGCTCTAACCAACTGAGCTAAGCGTCCGTGG
>CAZJNA010000066.1:0-12891 GCA_964547325.1 uncultured Opitutaceae bacterium
CTCCGTGCACCTCATTGTTCGAAAGAATGGTGGGTGTTTGTAGTTCTTACGGTTTGCTTGGTGTTAGGTCACACGGGCCGCCTCGAAAGGGGCGGCTCTTGTGTTTTTGGGGTGCGGGAACCGGGTCTGCATTCCTCGGTCTGTCGCCTCGTCAGTACCGCTTATGTGCAAGGGGACTTGCGAACGCCACCTCGTTGACCTGGGTGTGGCAGTTGGGGCGGTTCTGGCCAAACACCATGAGAATACGCGCCCTTGTTCTGAAGCTCTCCCTAATTGCGCTCGGCGTTGCCGGCGCGCGGCTCCACGGGCAGGAGCTGTCCATCCTTTACGGAGGGGCGCAGACGACCAGCCTCAAGCAGTCGAGCTACTCCTATCAGGTCGATTACCGGCAGGATTTCACCCGGAATTTTGCGACCTCCCTCGGCTGGATCAACGAGGGCCACATTTCCACCCACAAGCGGGACGGCTACGCTTGGGAGGGCTGGTTCACGCTGCCGACGATGGACGACCACCTGGCCTTTTCGATCGGTGCGGGACCGTATTATTATTTCGACACGCAGCGGATCGGCGGGGGCAGCTCGGCGGACATCCACGGGACGGCGCCCATTTACAGCTTCACCGCGACCTATTACAGCGATGAGCGGTGGTTTGCCCGGGTCGTATTCAACCAGATCGTCCCGAACAACGATATCAAGGTTAACACCGCATCCATCGGCCTGGGCTTTTGGCTAGGCAGGGGAGAGCGGCCCAAGAAGGGGAATTTCGGGGATTTGCCAGGCGCCGATTTCGTGACCGTGAACGAGCTCACTGTTTTCGGAGGCAGCAGCGTCGAGAACACGTTTGCGGACGCGCGCACGCTGGCTGCGGCGATCGAGTACCGCCATGGAATCCTGCCCCATCTCGACGGGACCATCTCCTACATCTACGAGGGCGACCCGAAGGTCGTTCGGCGCAATGGCGTCGCTATCCAGGTCTGGCCCGTGAATGCGTTTGGGAACGATCGATTCACGGTAGGCATGGGCTTTGGCGCCTATGCGTCCATCGACCGCAAAAACATAAGGCAGGTCAGGGGCTATCATGCGCCTGGCATATCACCGCTTGTTTCACCGACCTTTTCCGTTCGGCTGTCCGACAGCTGGGTCGTCCGCGGAGTTTTCAACCGCGTTGTCAGCTACGGGCACGCCGATTCCGATGTGTTCCTCCTGGGACTCGGGCTCCGCTGGCGCTAGCTTAGCCGCCTGAGGCCGAGGCGATCTTCTCGCGGAGGTGGGTGACGCGCTGCTTCGCCTCGCTGTTTCGGACGGCCATCGCATAGGCGGCCCGCTCCCCGACGATGAAGACCTTCTTCCGCCCGCGCGTGACGGCGGTGTAGAGGAGATTCCGCTGCAGCATCATGAAATGCGCCTTGAGAAGGGGGATGATCACGACGGGATATTCGCTGCCCTGGCTCTTGTGAATGGTTATCGAAAACGCGAGGGCCAGGCTCCCCAGATCGCCGCGTTCGAACTCCTGCCTCTCGCCGTCGAAGTCGGCTGCGAGCCGGCCCGCTCCCGCGTCTATCCCGGTCACGACGCCTATGTCCCCGTTGAACAGGTTCTTGTCGTAGTTGTTGCGGAGCTGGATCACCTTGTCGCCTATCTCGTAGGTCGCGCCTGCTGCCTTTAGGGAAGGAGCGGGATTGTGGCCCTTGTCCCGCCACCGCGGCACAAAGCCCGAGACCTCCCTCCTTTTCTTGAAAGGCGCAAGCGCCCGCTGGAGCTGGACATTGAGGTTTGCCACGCCGGCCACGCCCTTGTGCATCGGCGCCAGCACCTGGACGTCATCCACGGGGTGGATCGCCGGATAGTGGCGCGGCAGGAAGTCGGTGCAGAGCTGGATGACCTTCTGGAGGCAGTCCTCGGCGGACGTCGCCTCGACAAATGCCAGATCATCCTCCTGCGACACGGATGCGACCTCGGGAACGACGGAGGGCAGGGACGGGTCCCCTTCGTTGATGGCGTGCGCCGTCCTGACGATGAGGCTCTGGCCCTCCTGGCGGTAGATGAAGGCCAGGCGGGTGACGGGCGTCCCCTCCGACTTGATCAGGTCCTTGAGGACATTGCCCGCGCCCACGCTGGGAAGCTGGTCGGTGTCGCCGACAAGGAGGAGGTGGGCGCGCTGCGGAACGGCCTGAAGGAGGGCGGCGGCGAGGCGCGCGTCCAGCATCGATGCCTCGTCCACGATCAGGAAATCGGTCGCCAGGGGATGCGCCTCGTCCACCGTGAAGCCGCTCGCGCCTCCCTCGTACTTGAGCAGGCGGTGGATCGTCGAGGCGACGCCGCCCGTCGCCTCGGCCAGCCGCTGCGCCGCGCGGCCCGTCGGCGCGGCGAGGTGGACGCGGGCTTTCTTGGCCTTGAGGATATCGACCAGGGCGCGCAGGCATGTCGTTTTTCCCGTCCCGGGCCCTCCGGTCAGGATGGAGAGCTTGTTCGCGAGCGCGTTCTGGATCGCGTTTCGTTGGAGCGGGTGGAACGCGAACCGGGCCTGCTTCTCGGCCCATTCCACGGCCGCCCCGATCTTGATGGGCGGAAGTCCGCTCGGCGATCCCTGGAGCCGGACGACGGACTCCGCGATCTTTCGCTCGGCCCAGTCGAGCTTGGGCGACTGGATGAGGTACGAGGAGCCCTGCGGATGGCGGATCAGCTGGCGGGCCGCGACGAGCGCTTCGACTCGGGCGGAAAGGTTTTCGGAAGACGCGTTGAGCAGCTCGGCGGCATAGCCGATCAGCTCGGACTCCGGATAGGCGGTGTGACCCTCCTCCTGAAGGGTGTCCAGGGCGTACAGGAGGCCAGCCTCGAGGCGCGGCGGCGCGTCGTTTGCGAAGCCGAGGTTTATCGCGATCTGATCCGCCGTCTTGAACCCGATGCCCTCGACCTCGCGAGCCACGCGATAGGGGTCCTTCTGGAGGATCTCCTTCGCCTCCCCGCCGTAGCGCTTGACGAGCTTCACGCACTGGGCGGGCGTGACGCCGTAGGTCTGCAGGAAGATGTAGAGCTCGCGCTCCGTCCGCTTCTCCTCCCAGGCCTGCTTTATTGCGGTGGCACGCTTCCGCCCGATTCCCTCGACGTCGCGCAGGCGGCCCGATTCCTCGCTGAGGACGCGAAACGTGTCCTCGCCGAAGGCGTCCACGATCTTGTTCGCATAGACCTTGCCGATCCCGGAGACGAGGCCGCTGCCGAGGTACATGCGGATGCCGTGGACGCTGGAAGGCAGCTCGCTCTTGAAAGCGGCGACCTTGAACTGCGCGCCGTGCTGGGTGTGGTGGGCCCACTCACCGGTCAGGTGCAGGGTCTCGCCGCATTCGACCCCGGGAAGGGCGCCGACGATCGTGACCGGCTCGCTGCGGGCCTTTGCGTCCGGCAGGTCCGGCCTGAATTCCGCGATCGTGTAATGGTTCTCCTCGTTCAGGAAAATGATCCGCTCCACGACTCCGGTAATTGTAGCGGGAGCGGACGGCGCGGGCATGGCGCAGAAGACAACAAAGGGCAGGCCGGCGGAAGAACTATTTGCTCGCCGGGCATTGTCGTCCAAGGTGGAGGAGCTTGCCCTCGATCCGCCAGTTTGCACACGGACTCCTTTTCCTGGGACTTCTGTCCCGCCTGCCCGCCGCGGCCGCCGCCGCGGATGGCGGGGACGAGACGTCCCTGCGCCGGCTCAACGACGACTATGTCCGCGCCTCGCTGACCTGCGATGTCGCCCGCTTCCGCGAGCTCCTTTCCGACGATTTCCTCGGGGTCCTCGCCGACGGCCGGGTCGTCGACAAGACGAAGTTCCTCGTGCTGGCAGCCCAGCCGCCCGCCCTGAAGGATTTCCACGTGAGGGAGGTCGCCGTCCGCCTCTATGGCGACGCGGCCCTGGTCAACGACTTTGCCACCTACCGGCGCGTGGACGGGAGCCTCGCGCAGACCCGCTATGTCCATGTCTATGCGCGCCGAAGCGGACAATGGAAGCTCGTCTCCGTCCAGATCACCCGGGTCGCCTCAAATTAGACAACCTCCCGCAGGGCATCGAGATTCGGAAAGATGGCATCGGCCCCCGAGGCCCGGAGCTGGACGGCGTCGTGGGTGCCGGTCGTCACGCACCAGGCGGGAAAGCCGGCATGGTGCGCCGCATCGATGTCGTAGGGGGAATCGCCGACCATGAGCGCGTCGTCCGCGGCGGAACCCAGCAACGCCAGGATGTGCGCCGAGAGCTCGGGTTGCGGCTTGAGCCATTCCGTATCCTGCGCCCCGACGACGGCCTGGACGAAGGGAGTGATTCCAAGATGCTGGCAGATCAGGCGGGAGGAGGACCCGAGCTTGTTGGTCAGGACGCCGAGTTTGGCGCCTCGCGCCTTGAGCGCTTCGAGCAGCCTGAGGGCCCCGGGCAGCAGGATCACGTCGTCGAGCATGGTCCTGTCCCAGTAGGCGCGATAGATGCCGAGGGCGCGGGGCAGATCGGACTCTTGCACGAAGCGGCGAAGGGCGGTTCCCAGCCCGCCGCCGACCGCCGACCGGACCTCCGCCATCGTCGGGATCGGGCGGCCCATCTCGCCCAGGGTGTGCACGTACGCCCGGTGAATGGCGGCAAAGTGGTCGATCAGCGTGCCATCGAGGTCAAAAAGGAACGTTTGGCGGGATTTGGGCATCCAAGGCGAACATCCGATGACAGCCATGCCGTGTCCACCATCGACTTGCCGCCTTTTCATACCCGCCTCCGCGTGCTAGCGTCCCGCAATGTCCCCCGCCCCTGAACCGCCGGCGGCCAGCGCAACCGTCCGGCCCGTTGCCGACGGGCTGGAGGTTGTCCTGGCCGGCGAATGGCGCATTACCCGGGTGGTTCCATCCTGGAGCCCGGGCGCGACCCGTCCGGCCCGCGTGGGCATGCGCATGGACGGGGTGACATCCTGGGACAGCTCGCTTCTCCTGTTTATCGCGGACGTCGAGGCCTGGTGCCGGTCGCAATCCGCCGCGTTTGACGGCTCGGCGCTGCCGGAGAAGGTCCGCGCCCTGCTCACCCAGCTGACGTCGGCGTCCGCTGCCGCGCGGGCGTCCCATCCGCACGAGGGGAACATCTTCACTGCGGTGGGGGTTGCGACCCATGAGGTCATTGGGAGCCTGCGCGCGGCCTTGCACTTCGTCGGCGAGTGCTCGATCGGGTTTGTCGGGATGGCCAGGCGTCCGGGAAAGTTCCGCTGGCGCGATTGCTTCGACCAGATGCAGCAATGCGGGGCGATGGCGCTTCCGATCGTGAGCCTCATCAGTTTCCTGGTGGGCCTGACGCTTGCCTACCAGGCGGCCGAGGAATTGAGGCAGTTCGGGGCCGACATTTACGTCGCCGACCTGGTGGGCCTTTCGATCGTGCGGGAAATGGGCCCGATGATGACCGCGGTCATCCTGGCGGGTCGCACGGGCGCGGCCTTCGCCGCGACGCTCGGCAACATGAGGGCGAACGAGGAAATCGACGCCCTGCAGACGCTCGGGATATCTCCTGTCGAATTCCTGGCCCTTCCGCGGCTGGTCGCCCTCGGCGTCATGATGCCTCTCCTCGCCCTTTACTCGAACTGCGTGGGCATCCTTGGGGGAATGATCGTGGCCAGGGGAATCCTCCAGATTTCGCCTTCCGCCTACTGGATCGAAACGCAGAGCATCGTAAACATTCACGATGTCACGACGGGCCTCGTCAAGGCCACCACCTTCGGGCTATTGATCGGGTTGTCCGGATGCCTCTGCGGCCTCAGGGCCGACCGAAGCGCCTCCGGCGTCGGCCGCGCCACGACTTCGGCGGTGGTCACCGCGCTGCTCCTCATCATCGTGGCGGACGCGCTTTTCGCCGTGATCTTCAACTTGCTGCACCTGTGAGCGCCGACGCCGACAACAGGGATGCCGTGCCGGCGATCGACGTGCGGGGCCTCGAATGCGGGTACGAGGACACCACGATCCTGAAGGACGTGTCCTTCACCGTGCGGACGGGGGAGATATTCTTCATCATCGGAACGTCGGGCTGCGGCAAGACGACGCTCCTTCGCCACCTCGTCGGCCTGCAGGCTCCGCTGGCCGGCAGCGTCCGCATCCTCGGGCAGCCCTTCACGGAGGTGGGTGCCAGCCAGAGGCGGGAGCAGTTGAAGGCCTTCGGAGTCCTTTTCCAGGGCGGGGCCCTTTGGAGTTCGCTCACGCTCCGGGAGAACGTGGCACTGCCGCTCGAGGAGCACACGACCCTTGCGCGGCGGGACATCAACGACCTGGCTGCCTTCCGGCTCGCGCAGATGGGCCTTTCCGGTTTCGAGGAATTTTATCCTTCCGAAATAAGCGGCGGCATGAGGAAGCGGGCGGGACTCGCCCGGGCGCTGGCCCTTGATCCGGCGATCGTCTTCTTCGACGAGCCGTCGGCGGGCCTCGACCCCGTGACCTCCCGGCATCTTGACCAGGTGGTCCGCGAGGTCCGGGAGACCTTCGGGACGACGATCGTCATCGTGTCACACGAACTGGGATCGATCTTCGGTCTCGCAGACCGCCTCATCATGCTCGACCGGGAGGCGCAGGGCATCATAGCCGAGGGGAGCCCCCGGGAGCTGGCGGAAACGAGCCCGGATCCCCGGGTGAGGGAATTTTTGAGCCTTTCATCTGTCCATGGAACCTGAACCCGGTGTAGCCTACTCAAACCCGTTACCGTGAAAACCAAGGCCAGCCCCGCTGTAGTCGGCGCCTTCGTGATTGGCGCGCTCGCTCTCGCCCTCGTGGCCCTGCTTTCCTTCAGCAGCTTCAGCTTCTTCGCGCATCCCGAGCGCTTTGTCGTCTATTTCCACGAATCGATCCACGGCCTCGACCTTGGATCCCCGGTGAAGCTCGGCGGCGTCCGCGTGGGCCGGGTGGTGGATTTGAACGTCCGGTTCGACCCGAAGACGGACGAGTCCTTCGTCGCTGTGGTCTGCGAGCTCAACAAGAACATGATCCGCGACGCCAAGGGCGAGCCTTTCGACGTCACCGTTCCGGGAAGGCTGAAGTTCCTTGTCGACCGGGGCCTTCGGGCGCAGCTCGGGGTGATCGGCCTCGCCACGGGCCTCCTCTTCATCGAACTCGATTTTCTTGACCCCAAGGCGCATCCCGAGACCGAGGCTGCGCCTGCCTCCCCGTACACCGTCATCCCCTCGGTGCCCTCGGCCACTTCGGAATTCCAGGCGAGCGCCGAGGAGATCCTCTCCAAGGTCGGGCAGGTCGATTTCGCCGGCCTGAGCACGGAACTCAAGGCGCTGCTCGTGGAAGCGCGCCGCCAGCTCGACGGGCTCGATCTCAAGGGCGCCGTGGCCCAATGGAAGAGCACGGGGGCGTCGGTGCAGGCTCTCGCGCGGTCGGCCGACATCAACCGCAGCCTCCAGGGCCTCGACAGCACGATGGCAGACCTGCGCCAGACGCTCCAGAAGGTCAATACCCAGGTGGACGCAAACGGGCCGAACCTCCAGGCGGCGCTTGTCCACCTGCAGGCGACGCTCGCGGAATTCCAGGCCACGTCCGCGACGATGCGCCGCTTCGTCGCGAGCCAGCAGAATCTTGGCGACGGCGCGGCGGACGCGCTCTCGAAGCTCGGCGACGCCGCCGAGTCGGTGCAGCGGCTCGCCGATTTTCTCGAACGCAATCCCAACGCCGTGATCGCGGGCAAGAAACCCCCGCAGGTTCCCTGATCCCACGCCCATGAAACGAGCTCTCCTATTCTCCATCCCGTGCCTGTTTCTGGCCGGCTGCAGCGGCCTCATTCCTCCGCCACAGTCCGATTCCACCCGCTATTTTGTCCTGGCGGGCCCGGCTCCGCAGGCGGCTGCGCCGGGCGGCCGGCTGCGGGTGGGCCTGAAGGCGGTCGGACTCTCCGCCTACCTCAAGAGCCCCGACATCATCGTGCGCAGGGGAGCGAACGAGATCATTCCCCAGGATTACGCCCGCTGGGGGGAGTCGCTTGATTCAGGCATTTCGCGGATTCTCGAGGAACGGCTGCGGGCATCGGACGGGGTGGGACGCGTCGTATTGCAGCCCTTTCCGCTCGATTCGGACCGGGACTGCGACATCGCGGTGACCATCCTTCGGTGCGAGGGCGGCACCGGTTCCGGATCCGGCTTCGTCGCCCGCTTCGAGGCGACGGTGGAAATCACGACCGGGGCCCCCGAGGTCCGCGTCGTGGCGCGCCGCACGTTCATCGCGCCCGAGGCGGCCTGGGACGGCAGGGATTTCTCCCGCCTGGCCGCGCTCCTGAGCGCCGATGCCGACGCCCTTGGGCGGGAGATCGCCGCCGCGCTGCCCCTCGCCGCTCGATAACGGGCTACTTCAGGACGCGGCCGATCCGTTCGAGGGCCTCGACCACCTTTTCCCGCGAATTGAACGCGCTGATCCGCACATGGCCCTCGCCGCACCGGCCGAAGCCGGCTCCGGGAGTGCAGACGACCTGCGCGCGGTCGAGCAGCATGTCGAAGAATTCCCACGAATCGCGCCCGGTATTGATCCAGATGTAGGGAGCGTTGTCGCCGCCGACGCATGCGAGCCCCAGGCGTCCCATGGCCTCGCGGATGAGGCGGGCGTTGCCGAGATAGAATTCCACCAGGGCCTGCGTCTGCGCCCGGCCGGCCTCGGTGAAGACTGCCGCCGCGGCCTTCTGGATTGGATAGGCGACGCCGTTGAACTTTGTCGTCTGCCGGCGGTTCCAGAGGGGATGCACCGGGTGCGCGTTCCCGGCCCGGTCCCAGGCGATAAGGGTCTTCGGAACGACGGTGTAGGCGCAGCGCGTCCCCGTGAAGCCGGCCGTCTTCGAGAAGCTCCGGAATTCGATGGCGACGTCGCGCGCCCCCTCGATCTCGTAGATGCTGTGCGGGATCGCCGGATCGCGGATGTAGGCCTCATAGGCCGAATCAAAGAGAAGGATCGCCCGGTTCTGCTTCGCATAGGCGACCCAGGCCGCCAGCTGGTCGCGGGTTGCGACGGCTCCCGTCGGATTGTTCGGGAAGCAAAGATAGACGAGGTCGGCCGCCTCGGCGGGGATCGCGGGCACGTACCCGTTGGCGGGCGTGCAATCGAGGTACGCGACCCCCTCGTAGCGGCCGTCCACGTTCGGCCCGGTCCTGCCCGCCATGACATTCGTGTCGATGTAGACCGGGTAGACCGGGTCGGGAATCGCCACCCGGATGTCCGTCGCGAAGATTTCCTGGATGTTGCCGCAGTCGCACTTCGCGCCGTCGGATATGAAGATCTCGTCGGCCTCGACGCGACAGCCGCGCGCCGCGTAGTCGTGCTGGGCGACGGCCTCGCGCAGGAAAGCGTAGCCCTGCTCCGGACCGTATCCCTTGAATGTCGCCCGGTCCGCCATCTCCGCGGCGGCGGCGCGCAGCGCCTCGACGCAGACCGGCGGAAGCGGCTCGGTCACGTCGCCGATCCCGAGGCGGATGACGGGCTTCTGGGGATTCGCGGCGACATACGCCTGCACCCGGCGCGCGATGTCCGCGAACAGGTAGGAGGCCTTGAGCTTGGTGTAGTTTTCGTTGATCCGGATCATGCGAAGAGGGGAGGAATAGGGGACTGGCCGCGGATGAACAAGCCCGGAGGAAGGGCGGTGCATCAGTCCGGCGGGAGCATGCTCCCGCCAAACTGATACACTCCCAAATATAGCGGGGGCTTGTCACGCAAGGGATTGCGCCTATGCTACCGCGATCCCCGCCCCATGAAGAAAATCGAATCGATTGCGGACATGACGGCCTGGGCGGAGGAGATGCGGGCCGCCGGCAGGTCGATCGGGCTCGTGTCCACCATGGGGGCGCTGCATGCGGGGAAGGAGGCGCTCCTGCGCGCGGCCCTCGCCAAGGCCGACGTCGTGGTGGTCTCGATTTTCGTTAATCCGCTCCAATTCGGCGCGAACGAGCTGATCGCCCGCTATCCGCGAAGCCTCGCCGACGATCTCCGGATCTGCGAGGCGGCTGGAGTCCACGCGGTCTTCGTGCCCCTCGAGGAGGAAATGCTGCCGCGGGGATTCTCGACCTTTGTGACCGAGGAGATCCTCGGAAAGCCTCTCGATGGCCAGGCCCGCACCGCGCACTTCCGGGGCGTCGCGACCGTCATTGCGAAGCTCTTCAACCTGATCCGGCCGCGCTATGCCTTCTTCGGGCAGAAGACGGCCCAGCGCGCCGCCGTGGTGCGCAAGGTGTCCGCGGACCTCGGCTTCGGGGTCGAGGTCGTGGTCGTGCCGACTGCGCGCGAGCCCGACGGACTGGCGGCCGGCGTCGCCAACCGGAATTTCACGGACAGCCAGCGCCAGCAGGCGCTCGCCATTCACCGGGCGCTCGTCCGCGTGCAGGAAATGGTGGCGTCCGGCGTGCGCAGCCCGGATCGCCTGGTCGCCGAGGCCACCCACGTGCTGGGCGAGTACCGGCGCGTCCGGGTGATCTATGTGGCGGTGGCGGACCGCAGGACGATGGAGCCCGTCCGGGAGATCGTGCTCGGCGAGACGCTTCTCGTCATCGCGGCATGGGTCGACGAAGTCCGCTTGATCGACAACGCGCTCCTGGTGTAGGTTGGCCGTTCGCATGCCTTCCTACCGCCACGTCAATTACCTTTGGGATGATGCCGCGGCCGCGGCCCTGGATCCGGTGGGCCGGCTGGTCTACCGCTCGAACCTGCTCGGATCCGACCAGCGGATCACCAACACCGGGGGCGGAAACACGTCCTCGAAGATCGGCGAGAAGGATCCCCTGACGGGAAGGGAGGAGGGCGTCCTCTGGGTGAAGGGGTCGGGCGGCGACCTCCGCACGAGCAACCGCGAGAATTTCTCGTCGCTTTACCAGCAGAAGCTTCTCGACCTGCGGGATCTTTATGCCGCGCGCAAGGACAAGGGCCTCAAGTCCGCGGCCGAGGACGACATGGTGGGCATGTACATGCATGCGACCTTCAACCTCAACCCCCGGGCGTCCTCGATCGACACGCCGCTGCACAGCTTCCTGCCCGGGAAGCATGTGGACCACATGCATCCGAACGCGATCATCGCGATCGCCGCCTCGGCGAATTGCGAGAGGCTGACCCGCGAGATATTTGGCGGCGAGATGGCCTATGTCCCCTGGATGCGCCCGGGCTTCGAGCTTGGCCTTGCGATGCAGGAGATCACGCGGAAGCAGCCCAAGGTCCGCGCGATCATGATGGGCCAGCATGGCTTCATCTCCTGGGCGGACGACGACAAGGAATGCTATGGCCTGACGCTGGATTTCATCGAAAAGGCGACCACTTACATTGAGAAGAAGTACGCGGAAAAGGGCGGCGACGAGGCTGCCTTTGGCGGCGCCAGGGTTCAGGCTCTCCCGCCCGAAAAGCGAAGCGCGGCCTTTGCCGCCATTCTGCCGTGGCTGCGCGGCCAGGTTTCGCAGAACGCGCGCCTCATCGGCACCGTCCAGGACGACGAGAAGATCCTGCGGTTCGTCAATTCCCGGGACGCCGGCCGCCTGGCCGAGCTCGGCACGTCCTGCCCGGACCATTTCCTGCGCACGAAGATAAAGCCGCTCTACGTCGCTTGGAACCCTCAGTCGGAGGATGCCGCCTCCCTGAAGGCAAAGCTTGCCGCCGGGCTCGAGGCCTACCGGAAGGACTACGCCGCCTATTACTCAAAATGCCGGCATCCGAATTCCCCGGCGATGCGGGACCAGAATCCCACGGTCGTCCTGATCCCCGGGCTCGGGATGGTCGCGTGGGGCAAGGACAAGAGCGAATCGCGGGTCACGGCCGAATTCTACAATTGCGCGGTCGAGGTCATGCGGGGAGCGGAGGCGATCGACCGCTACATCTCCCTGCCGCAGCAGGAGGCTTTCGACATCGAATACTGGCTCCTCGAGGAGGCGAAGCTCAAGCGCATGCCCGCGGAGAAGGAGCTCGCGCGCCAGGTGATCGTGGTCATCGGCGCCGGCTCCGGCATCGGCCGCGAAACCGCCCACCGCCTCGTCCGCGAGGGCGCGCACATCGTGTGCGCCGACCTCAACAAGGCCGCCGCGGAGGCGACGGCGAAGGAGATCACCGACCGCTGGGGCCATGGGATCGGCGTCGCCGGGACCGGGCTCTCAAGCTGCGGGCCCGCCCTGGGACTGGCGGCGGACATCAGCGATCGCGCGAGCATCCGCCGCATGCTCGACGACATCGCGGTCGCCTACGGCGGCTTCGACTCGATCTGCGTCACGGCGGGAATCTTCGTCCCGAGCGACACGACGGGCCACATTCCCGACGACAAGTGGGGGCTGACCTTCAAGATCAACGTGACCGGAAGCTACCTCGTTGGCGACGAGGCGGGAAAGACGTGGAGGGAGCAGGGGCTGAGGGGAAACCTGGTCCTGACGACCTCGGCCAATGCCGCCGTCGCAAAGCGGGGCTCGCTCGCCTACGACACCTCGAAGGCCGCGCTCAACCACCTGATCCGCGAGCTGGCGGTCGAACTTGCGCCGCTCGTGCGCGTGAACGGCGTCGCGCCCGCGACCGTCGTCCAGGGCAGCGCGATGTTCCCCCGCGATCGCGTGATCGGATCGCTGGCGAAGTACAATATTCCCTACAAGGACGACGAGCCGAGCGAGTCGCTCGTGCACAAGCTCGCCCAGTTCTATGCCGAGCGCACGCTGACGAAGGCGGCCATCACGCCGGCCGACCAGGCGGAGGCCTATTTCCTTCTCGTCGGCAGGCGCCTGAGCAAGACCACGGGGCAGATTATCGCGGTGGACGGGGGCCTGAACGAGGCCTTTCTCCGCTGACAGCCTATCAGGGTGGAGCGCGTTGTCCCCAACGCGCTGGTCCGGCCGCGGAGTCGAACAAGCGCGTTGGGGACAACGCCCTCCACCGGTTGTTGAACAAATTTGTATGAAGGGACGAAGGAAGG
>CAZJNA010000066.1:12901-16830 GCA_964547325.1 uncultured Opitutaceae bacterium
CAATTCGGGGGGGCGCGCTCTCCCCCACCGGCGGGGGCCCCGCCGCCGCGTCGCCCCGGCGGGGGGGCCCCACCGCGCTCCACCGGTTGTTGAACAAATTTGTCTGACGGGAGATTATGTCTCGGCTCCGACCGGAGCCGCCAGGACCACCTCGATCCCCTTGGCTCGAAGGGCCTCCACGAGGCCCGCGGGCGCGAGGGCATCGGTGACCACGGCGTCCACGGGCTCGAAATCGGACAGGAAAAACGTCGAGAGCCGCCCGAACTTCGTGTGGTCGAGGCAGAAGATCACCTTTGCCGCGCTGGCGATCATTGCGCGCTGGAGATCCACGACGAGGGCGTGCGAGTTGTAGATGCCTTCCTCGGTGATGCCGCTTCCGCTCAGGATCGCCACGTCCGCGTGCATCCGGACGAAGGATTCGACGGCATGGGGACCCACGAGCGCCCCCAGCCTGGGATAGACGACGCCGCCGGAGACGAGGATCTCATGGCGGCTGGATCCGGAGTACAGGTTGGCGACCGGAAGGGAATTCGTGATGATCTGGCCGATCTTTTCCCCCAGGTGCTTCGCCGCGTGGAAGCAGGTCGTGCCGCTGTCCACGACGACCGTCTGGCCGGGCTGGACGAGGCCGGCGCAGGCCCTGCCGATCGCCTCTTTTTCGGCGACCTGGTGCGTGTCGCGGACGTTGAATACGAATTCGTCGGTCTTCGGCTGGAGCGTGCGCGCCCCCCCGTGGGTCCGCCGGATGAGGCTCGAGGCTTCCAGCGCCTCGAGGTCGCGGCGGACCGTCGAGACGGAGACCCCGGCGTGCTTTGCCAGCTCATCGAGCGTGGCAAATTCGACCTTGGTCAGGTAGGCCTCTATTTGCGCCTGGCGCTCTTCAGCTGGCATTTATGGGACTATTTGGAAGATTTTGGAAGATTTTGCAATGTTCATGTTGACATTTTGGGAGATTTCTAGCGATTTCTTAGCAGATTCGTCCAATTTCTGCCGTGTTACCGTCACCCCCAACCCCGCATCGCGCCGAAGTCGAGCACCTCGTTCGGCGTGCGCTCTACCAGCGTCTGGGCAAGACGCCGCCTCGCGGGGCACAGGCTCCAAACCCGCTTTTGGTCAATGTCAGCGCCCGGCACTGCCACCTGACGCCGGAGGCGGTCGAGGTTCTCTTTGGCAAGGGCGCAAAGCTGACGCCCATGAAATGGCTCTACCAGAAGGAGCAATTTGCGGCGCACGAGGCCGTCACGCTGATCGGTCCCCGCAGCCGCGTGATCTCGAACCTCCGCATCCTCGGCCCGTGCCGCAACCTGAACCAGGTCGAGCTCGCGCTCACCGACGCGATCGCGCTCGGCTTCGACGTCCCGATCCGCCAGTCCGGGAACATCGCCGGGACTCCCGGGTGCATGCTGATGGGCCCCGCCGGATTCCTCCAGATGAACGAGGGCGTCATCCGCGCGGCGCCGCATGCGCACCTCCATCCCGACGACGCCAGCTTCTACGGGGTCAAGAACGGGGACTTCATGCGCCTCAAGGTGGGCGGCCCCTGCGCGATGACCTTCGACCGACTCCTGGCGCGCGTCCATGCCGACTTCCGCCTTGAGGTGCACATCGACACCGACGAGGGCAACGCCTGCGCGCTGCGTTCGGACACGCCCGTCGAACTTCTTTCCGGATCCGCTTCCTAGCAACAGCTCAACCCTTATTCAAAAACATCATGAGTGATTCCATCGGAATGGTAGAAACCCGCGGTTACACAGGCAGCGTCGAAGCGAGCGACGCCATGGTCAAAGCGGCGAACGTCTCGCTCGTCCGCCAGGTACAGATCGGCGGCGGCTTTGTCACCGTCGTCGTCAAAGGCGACGTGGGCAGCGTGAAGGCGGCCGTCGAAGCCGGAGCCGAGGCCGCAAAGCGCGCCGGCGAGCTCATCTGCTCCCATGTCATTCCACGGCCCCATCCCGAACTCCTTCGGGCGGTCGGCCTCTAAACGAAACCACAACCTCAAACTTCTCCCACTATGGCACAGGAAGCAATTGGCTTGATTGAAACGAAGGGCTTTTGCGCGCTGCTCGAGGGCGCCGACTCGGCCCTCAAGGCCGCCAACGTCACGATGACCGGCTACGAGGCAATCGGAAGCGGCATGGTGACCGCGTTTTTCCGCGGCGACGTCGCGGCCGTGAAGGCCGCCGTCGATGCCGGAGCCGAGGCCGCGGCCAAGGTCGGCGAGGTCGTCGCCGTCCAGGTGATCCCGCGTCCCCACGATGAACTTGCCGGACTCGGCAAGTGGATCGCCGGCACGCCCTGAATCCGACCGGTCAAGAAGCGATGAACATCCTCGTCGCCAACCTCGGCTCGACCTCCTTCAAGTTTCGCCTGTTCCGCTTCGACGGGACGGGGGACGCGTCGGCGGTCGCCAAGGGCGGCTACGAGCGCGTGACCGATTACGGCCGCGCCATCGACGACTGCCTGGCCGAGCTCAAGGCCGCGGGCCATCTGAGCTCGCCGGCGGATGTCCATGGCGTGGGCTTCAAGACGGTCCTCGGCAAGGACCTCACCGGCTGTGTGCCCGCCGACGATCGCGCGATCGCGGCCCTCGACGGGTTCCGCGAGATCGCGCCCGCCCACAACCCGCCCTACGCGGCGGGAATCAAGCGGTTCCGCGAGAAGCTTCCCGGGGTTCCCCTGGTCGCCCTCTTCGAGACCGCCTTCTACCAGTGGGTGCCCGAGGCCGCCTCCCGCTATGCGGTGCCGGATGCCTGGCACCAGGCCGGCGTCCGGCGCTACGGTTTCCACGGCGCGAGCCACAAGTTTGTAGCCGAGCGTTCGGCTGAGCTGCTCGGACGGCCCGACGTCGCCGATCGCGTCCGAGGGCTCTACCAGGCCGGCCCCGCGCCGCTCCCGGCAGGCCGCCCTGAGCTGCGCGTGATTTCCTGCCACCTCGGCGGCAGCAGTTCCGTCACCGGAATTCGCGACGGCGTCGCTGTCGGCACCAGCATGGGCCTGAGCCCGCAGTCCGGGCTCCCCCAGAACAACCGGGTCGGCGACCTCGATTCCGCAGCCGTCCCCTTCGTGATGAAGACGCTCGGCCTCGCCCTCTCCGAGGTGGAGCGCCAGATGACGAAGGAGAGCGGCCTCGCCGGCCTCTCCGGAGTCGGAAACGACATGCGCGACATCCGCGCCGCGGCCGCCAAGGGAAATGCCCGGGCGAGGCTCGCCATCGACGCCTTCGCACATTCCGCGCGCCATTGGATCGGGGCCTTTCTCCTTGAGTTGAACGGCTGCGACGCCCTGGTTTTCACCGCGGGCATCGGCGAGAACGATTCAGACCTTCGCGCGGCGATCTGCGCGAATGCCGGAGAGCTCGGCATCGCGCTCGATCCAGCGAAGAACGCGCGGCGGGGCGAGGAATGCGAGATTTCCGCCGCGGGCTCGCGGGTGAAGGTCTTCGTCATTCCGGCGAACGAGGAACTCGTCGTCGCCCGGGAGACGCGCCGCTGCATCGCGGCCCGCAACTGATTTCCCGCCCCTGAACCTTACAACCACACGAACATGTCACAACAAGCCATTGGTCTCCTAGAAACCCGGGGCCTCACCGCCCTCGTCTCCGGCACCGACGCCATGCTGAAGTCAGCAAACGTCTCCCTTGCCGGACCCATGAAACAAGTCGGCAACGCGCTCGTCACGGCGGTCGTCGTCGGCGATGTCGCCGCGGTCAAGGCCGCCACCGACTCGGGCGCCCAGGCCGCCCGCCTCGTCGGCGAAGTCGTCAGCGTGCAGGTCATCCCGCGCCCGCATGACGATGTCGCCCTCGTGCTGCCCAAGGCCGCGCCCGCCAAGGCGGGGAAATAAGCCATGTTCCTTGCCCGCGTCATCGGCTACGTCGTCTCGACCAAGAAGGACGAGGCGATGAAGGGCCGCAAGCTGCTCCTGCTGCG
>CAZJNA010000067.1:0-16674 GCA_964547325.1 uncultured Opitutaceae bacterium
CACGTCTACGGCTCCCGCCAGGAGCAGGGGCCGGAAGGTGATCTGGGGCCGGGGGTCGGTCAGGCGGGCATGCCCGATGACGACCCCGGCGACGAAAAGGAACTGCCAGGCGAAGATGTTGAACGAGCCGACATGAATGGGATACAGGGGGGCGCCGTCGACCGGCGGCACCCACTGGACGAGAAACCATGCGGCGAAACTCCAGGCGAGCACCTTGGCCGTCTTTCCGGCCTCAAGCGCGTTCAGGACGGCCGGCACGAGGAGGATGAAGGCGCAGTACATCGGAAGGATGTCGAGGAGGCCCGGCTGGTAGAGCATCGCGCCTCCGAGCAGGACGGCCAGCCAAGGGTGGGCATAGAAGAGCGGCGGGTTGTTCCACGAGCAGAAGCCGGCGAGCCATGAGGTCAGCTGCACGGCCGCGAGCGAGGCCATGAAGGCCGCGACGTGCCAATAATAGATCCGGCTCGCGCGCTGAACCACGGCCCGATGCAGTCCCGCGGGACCGTCGCGCCTGAGCCGCCGGCTGTAGACCCATCCGATGAGGAGGCCGGACAGGAATACGAAGCCCTCAGCCGACGAAAAGATGCCGACGGATTCGTCGGTGATCGCGCGCAGCGACGTGGGCAGGTGGTTGACCGTCATGCAGACGACCATGAGCCCCCGCAGCGAATCAAACCGCAGATCCCGCGCGTCCGCGCTCCCGCGCCCTGGCGCGATTTTCATTTTGTTGTTCGTTTGCTTATCTTGGGAGGCTACCAGCTACTACGATGCCACCGGGACAACAATGTTCCCTGGGCCGACCTGTCCGCAAGACGCATTGGCCTCCCGAAAAGTTGCCCCGAATCCCCGGAGCGCCGGCTTTCGCGGCGCGCGGCGCCGGGATAACGATCAGCAAAGCCATCACCGTGAAGGTGTAGGGGCGGCGCCAGGCTCTTCGGACGGCTGCCAGGACAGCCAAACGCGGCCGGTAAACTTGCGGCCGCCAAGGCGGTTCCGGCGCGTTTTCCTTGCTAGCAGGCCCCCCCCACTTTTCTCTCAAAGGCTTTTCCCCTCATGAAGATCCTAGTCGCCGACAAAATTTCGCCCAAAGGCGTCGCTTGGCTGCGCCAGCAGCCCGACTTCACCGTGGTCGAGGCCTACGGCTCCGCTCCCGCGAAGCTGCTCGAACTCGTGAAGGACGCCCATGCGATTGCGGTGCGCTCCGAGACAAAGATAACGGCCGAGATCCTCGCCGCCGCTCCGCTGCTCAAGGTGGTCGGACGGGCCGGGGTCGGGGTGGACAACGTCGACGTGGACGCCGCGACCGAGCGCGGGGTGATCGTGATGAACACGCCGTCCGGCAACACGATCGCCACGGCCGAGCTGACCTTCACCCACATCCTCTGCGGCGCGCGCCCGGTCCCGCAGGCGGCCGCCTCGATGCGAGCCGGCCAATGGGACCGAAAGAGCTTCTCCGGCCTGGAACTGTTCCGCAAAACGCTCGGCGTGGTCGGTCTGGGCCGGATCGGCGGCGAGGTCGCCAAGCGCGCCCAGGCATTCGGGATGCGCGTCCTGGCCTACGATCCCTACCTTGCGCCCAGCCGGGCCAAGGCGATGCAGATCGAGGCCGTCTCGCTCGACGAGCTCCTCGCGCAGTCCGATTACATCACCGTGCACATGCCGCTCACGGACGACACGAAGTACATGATCGACGAGGCGGCGTTCGCGAAGACCCGCAAGGGCGTGCGCATCTTCAACTGCGCGCGCGGCGGGATCATCAAGGAGGCCGCCCTCATCTCAGCCCTCAAGGCCGGCCAGGTGGCGGCCGCGGGCCTCGACGTGTACGAGGACGAGCCGCTCGCCGCCGACAGCGAGCTGCGCAAGTTCCCGAACGTCGTCCTGACGCCGCACCTGGGCGCCTCCACCGCGGAGGCCCAGGATGCCGTCGGCGTCGAGATAGCCGAGCAGATCGCCGACGTCCTGAAGGGCGGCGTGATCCGCAACGCCGTGAACATGCCCTCGATCGACGCGGCCGCGCTCAAGGTGATCGGGCCGTATCTCGATCTCGGCGGCTGCCTGGGAACCCTCGTGCAGCAGATCGCCCCCCCGCAGGTGGCGACGCTTCGCATCACCTTCTGGGGAAAGATCGTGGACCTGGACACGAATTCGATCACACGCGCCATCGAGCGCGGATTCCTCCGCCGGATCAGCGGCGAGGCGGTGAATTTCGTGAACGCCCCGGTATTCCTGCAGCGCCTCGGCATCCACGCCGAGGTGGTCAAGTCGGCCAGCGTGAGCGACTACACCGAGCTCATCCAGGTCGAGGCCGCGGCTCCGGACGGCACCTCCTATTCGGCCGTCGGGACCCTGATCGGGACCCACAACCAGCCGCGCATCGTCGGCATCAACGGCCGCGAGGTCGAGGTGGCCGCGGAGGGCAAGCTCCTGGTCCTGGAAAACATCGACCAGCCCGGCATGGTCGGATCCGTGGGCACGATCCTGGGCAAGGACGGCGTCAACATCGCCGACATGTCCCTCAGCCGCCTCATGCCGGGCGGAACCGCCTACATGGTCGTGCGCGTGGACACCGAGCCGAGCGAGAACGCCCGCCGCGAGATCAAGGGCAATCCCGCGATCAAGCAGGCCAAGTTCGTCCAGCTGTGAACACGCTTGTCGCTGCCGCGTTCGGCTACCTGCTCGGCTCGCTGCCGTTCGGATGGTTCGTCGCGCGCATGCACGGCGTCGACATATTTGCCGTCGGGAGCAAGAGTCCGGGCGCGACGAACGTCCGGCGCATGGTGGGCGCGCGCGCGGGCCACATCGTCTTCCTGCTGGACGCCCTCAAGGGCGCTGCCGCCGCGGGCTGGCCCTTGCTCGTTCGGCCCCATTCGCCCCAGGTCCTCACCGATTGCCTCGTCAGCCTTGTGGCGGCGCTCGTCGGGCACAGCTTCTCGTGCTTCACCCGCTTCAAGGGTGGAAAAGGGGTGGCGACGGGCACGGGCGGTCTCCTGGTGCTCCTTCCCGCGCCGACCCTGATAGCAGCCGCCGTCTGGACGGCGGCCTTCTACGGCACGCGCTATGTCTCCCTGGCGTCGATCCTTGCGGCGGTGACGCTCCCCGTCGCGGCCCTGCTGCTTGGCGGCCGGATGCTTCTCGTGGCCACGGCGGCGGTGATCTCGCTTTTCGTGATTGCGAGGCACCGCTCCAACATCGTCCGGCTGCTCAACGGCACGGAGAACAAGTTTCAGAAGAAGCAGGGGGAGGGCTCGGAGTGAAGGCAACCCGTGTCGTCCCGATCGGCCTTTGCGGGCTGGGCACCGTCGGCCAGGGGGTGTGGAAGCACCTGCGGCGCGCGAGCGGCGACCTCGAGGCGCGGCTCGGAGCCCGGCTCGTCGTGCGCAGGGTGGCCGTCCGGCATCCCCGAAAGGCGCGGGCGGTCCGCGTGCCGTCCTCCCTCCTGACCGGCGACCCGATGGCGGTCGCGACCGATCCGGCCATTCCGATCGTGTGCGAGCTCATGGGGGGAACGGGGGTCGCCCGCCAGGTCACCCTCGCGGCCCTCTCCCGCGGAAAGGTCGTCGTCTCGGCGAACAAGGCGCTCATCTGCGCCCATGGCGCCGAAATCTTGGCCGCGGCGCGGCGGCACGGAGGGCATTTTCTTTTCGAGGCCAGCGTCGCCGGCGGCATCCCCATCATCAAGGCGCTGCGCGAGGGGCTCGTGGCCAATCGTTTCCCGCGGATCCACGGGATCCTGAACGGGACCTGCAATTTCATCCTGAGCCGGATGGCGAAGGGCAGCGAGCCCTACGCCCGCGTGCTTTCGGAGGCGAAGCGCCTGGGATACGCCGAGGCCGACGAATCCCTCGACGTCCAGGGATGGGACACCGCCCACAAGGCGGCCGTCCTCGCCTGGCTGGCGCACGGAGTCTGGGTGCGGCCGGCGCAAATGATCGTCGAGGGCATCGACCGCGTGGCCCCCGAGGATTTTTCGCATGCCGGCTCGCTCGGCTACGGGATCAAGCTTCTGGCGGTGATCGAGCGCGACTACGCGCGCGGGGAACTCAGCGTGCGGGTGCATCCGACCCTGCTTCCGGCCGGGAGCGTGATGGCGAACGTCGGCGGCGTCCTGAACGCGGTGTCGGTGACCGGCGACGTCGTCGGAACGACGCTCTACATCGGCCGCGGGGCCGGGCAGGACGCCACGGCGAGCGCGGTCGTCAGCGACCTCGCGGACGCCGCCGACCTTGTCCGCCAGGGGCCGGGAGCGCATCCCGAAGGCGAGGCCGCGCCGCCGGGGGGACGATGCCGCCCGGCCCCCCTGCGCCACATCCGGTGCCGCTACTATGTCCGCCTCACCGTGAAGGACCGTCCCGGCGTTCTCGCCCGCGTGGCCTCCACGATGGCCCGCCACCGGGTGAGCATTGCAAGCGTGATCCAGCAGGCGGCCGCGCGCCCCGGCGCGGCTTCGCTCGTCCTGACGACCCACGAGAGCGACGAGCATTCGATGCGCGCCACGCTCCAGGGAATCGCCCGCCTGGACAGCGTCCTCGACAAGCCCCTCCTCCTCAGGATCGGCGACTTCGCCGACAGCAAGTAGCCCCATGGCACGGATCGTCCAGAAATACGGCGGCACCTCGGTCGGCGACGTCGAGCGCATCAAGAACGTGGCCGGGAGGATCAAGCTCGTCCGCGACGCCGGCAACGAGGTCGTGATCGTCGTCTCCGCCCGCGCCGGCGTCACGAACGAGTTGATCGCGCGCGCGAAGGCGCTGTGCGCCAATCCGAGCGAGCGCGAGCTCGACCAGCTCCTCGCGGTCGGGGAGCAGGAGACGATCGCGCTCACCGCCATGGCCCTCCACGGAATCGGCGTCGACGCCGTGAGCTACACGGGGGCGCAGGCCGGGATATTCACGGACAAGGGCTACACGAAGGCCAAGATCAAGACCATCAATCCGAAGCCGGTCGAAAAGGACCTCAAGGCCGGCCGGGTCGTCATCGTGGCCGGCTTCCAGGGCATCGACGAGGAGGGACAGATCACGACCCTCGGGCGCGGCGGCTCCGATCTGACGGCGATCGCGCTCGCGGCGGCGCTGCAGGCCGACAAGTGCGAGATCTACACCGACGTGGACGGCGTCTACACCGCGGATCCGCGGGTGGTGAAGACGGCCCGGAAGCTGGACGAGATCTCCTACGACGAGATGCTCGAGCTTGCCTCGGCGGGGTCCAAGGTCATGCAGTC
This sequence comes from uncultured Opitutaceae bacterium, assembly GCA_964547325.1. Classification (GTDB taxonomy): domain Bacteria; phylum Verrucomicrobiota; class Verrucomicrobiia; order Opitutales; family Opitutaceae; genus Palsa-1447. The sequence continues at coordinate 5,219 of CAZJNA010000067.1, forward strand.
CCGGTCCGTGGAATTCGCCAAAAAATACGGCGTCGTCTTCGAGGTCCGCTCCTCATTCAATCAAAATCCAGGAACCCTTGTGAAAGAAGAAGTCGCCTACATGGAAAAGGTCGTTGTCCGCGGCGTGGCCGTGGACAAGGAACAAGCCAAGATCGTCGTCAGCAACATCCCTGACAAGCCGGGGTCCGCCGCGAAGGTCTTCCGGGCGCTGGCGGACGCCGGCATCGTGGTCGACATGATCGTCCAGAACATCGGCCGGAGCGGCGTGGCGAACCTCACGTTCACCGTGCCGCAGGGCGACAAGGCGAAGGCGGTCAAGGCGCTCGGCCCCGTCCTGAAGGGGATCGGAGGCGGGGAGGTGACGGTCCTCGAGCAGATCGCGAAGGTTTCCGTGGTCGGCGTCGGCATGAAGACGCACAGCGGCGTCGCGGCGACCCTTTTCCAGGCGCTCGCGAGCGGCGACATCAACATCGAGCTCATCAGCACCTCCGAGATCAAGATCTCGGTCATCATCGCCCTGGACAAGGCCGACGAGGCCGCGCGGCTCGCTCACGCCGCGTTCGACCTGGACAAGATCTGAGCGCGGAAGGGTGAACTTCATCTCCACCCGCGGCGGGACGCCGCCCCTCGGATTCTCGGATGCGGTCGCGACGGGCCTCGCCCCCGACGGCGGCCTGTTCCTTCCCGAGACGCCGCCGGTCTTCACGGCCGCCGAGCTCAGGGGGTTTGAGGCGCTCGGATACGCGGACCTCTGCTTCGAGTTCATGCGCCGGTTCGCGACCGACATTCCCGAAGGGGAATTGCGGGAATTGATCGCGAAGTCCTATTCGGTCTTCCCCGGCCCGGAGATCGCACCGCTCGTCAAACTGGACGAGAGGACCTACGTCCTCGAGCTCTTCCACGGGCCGACGCTCGCGTTCAAGGATTTCGCGCTGCAGCTCCTGGGCCATCTCTACGCGCGCCAAGCCGCGCTTCGCGGCGAGTCGCTGAACGCGCTCGGTGCCACGTCGGGCGACACCGGGGCCGCCGCCATCCACGGCCTCCTCGGGGGCGCGCGCACGGGGATTTTCATCCTCTACCCGGACGGCCGCGTATCGCCGCTCCAGGAGCGGCAGATGGCGTGCACCGGGGCCGCCAATGTCTTCGCGATCGCCCTCGACGGCACCTTTGACCGGGCGCAGGAGGTGCTGAAGGAGATCCTGGCGGACCAGGCGTTTCGCGTGCGCCACCACCTGTCGGCCGTCAATTCGATCAACCTCGCGCGCGTCCTCGCCCAGTGCGTCTACTACCTCCACGCCTGGCTGCGCCTTCCGGCGGCCGCGAGGAGTTCCGCCGAATTCGTGGTCCCCACGGGAAATTTCGGGAACGTGCTCGCCGGATGGATGCTGCGCCAGATGGGCGTCCCGATCGCCGGGTTCAAGGTCGCGACGAATCAGAACGACATCCTCTACCGGCTGTTCACGACCGGCGAATACCGGGTGGGGGACGTCCGTCCGAGCCTGGCGCCGTCGATGGACATCCAGGTCGCCTCGAACTTCGAGCGCTACCTTTACTACAGCGTCGGCCGGGATCCGGCGCGGGTGCGCGAGATCATGTGCGTCTTCAAGGCGACGGGCGCCTATGCTTTCAAGGAATTCGGGCGCGACGTCTTCACGGCCTCCCGCTGCACCGATGCGGAGATTCCCGGAATCATCGGCCGGGTCTACCGGGATCACCGCTACCTCGTGGACCCGCACACCGCGTGCGCCTTCAAGGATCTCTCGCCGGACCGCGTCAGCGTCGTCCTCGGGACGGCCCATCCGGCCAAGTTTCCGGACGCCATGCGCTCCGCCATCGGACTTGAACCGAAGCACCCGAGCCTCGAGGCCCTCAAGGCGCTGCCGATCGTGAAGCACCGGCTCCCGGCCGACGCATCCGCGATCCGCGCCTTCATCGAGAAGCACGCTGCCTGAGCGGTTACTTCAGGCGGCGGGACATGTTTTCCGTCAAGGCGACGAGGAAGGGAGCCCGGGAGGGAAGCCGCTGGAATTCGGAGATCGCCGCGGCCGTGTGTTCGGCGGCCTGCCGGCGGGACGATTCGATGCCATGGCGTGTCGCGAATGTGGCCTTGCCCGCCCTGGCGTCCTTACCCGCCGTCTTTCCGAGGGTTGCGCTGTCCGAAGTCGCGTCCAGGATGTCGTCGGTGATCTGGAAGGCCATGCCGAGGCTGCGGCCTCCCGCGCGCAGGCCGGAGAGCCGGGCCTCGTCCATGCCGGCGCAGATGCCGCCCATGACGAGCGCCGCCTCGATCATGGCGGCCGTCTTGTTGAGGTGAATGAACGCCAGGTCGCCGTCGGCGATGCCCGGCTCCTTTTCGGCCAGCAGGTCCTCCATCTGCCCTCCGATCAGCCTGCGGCTGTCCGCCGCGCCCGAGAGCGTGCGGAGAAGCGCCACCGCCAGCGCCGGCTGCGCCGCGTAGGCATCCCCGATGAGGGCGAAGGCGTGCGTGAGCAGGGCGTCGCCGGCCAGGAGGGCGGTTGCCTCGTCGAAGGCGCGGTGCGTCGTCGCCCGTCCGCGGCGGAGATCGTCATCATCCATGCACGGGAGATCGTCGTGGATCAGCGAATAGGTGTGCAGGCACTCGACGGCCACGGCCGCCGCAAGCGGGTCCGCATGCCCCGCTCCGCCCCCGGGAAGGAGCTCTCCGGCCGCCAGCACGAGGACCGGCCGAAGGCGCTTGCCTCCTCCCTGGATCGCGTAGCGCATGGCGGCGTGGAGGCGCGCGGGGCGTTCGCCTGCCGGCGGCAGCAGGCTGTCGATTCCGACTTCGACACGGGCGACGTGGCGGCTGAGTTCGGATGAAAAATCCACGGAAGCATTAAAAATCGGAAAGGGGAAATCGGAAAGCGGAAAGCGCGCCGATTTGCCTTTCCGCTTTCCCCTTTCCGCATTTCAGTAGCCTCGTGCCGACCTACGAGTACATCTGCCCCAAATGCGGGCACGAGTTCGACCTGTTCCAGTCGATGAGCGAGCCGCCGATCAAGCGGTGCCCGAGATGCAAGAAGCTCGGGGTGAAGCGCCTGGTCGGCGCGGGCGCGGGGCTCATTTTCAAGGGCTCGGGTTTCTACATCACCGATTACAAGAAGACCTCCGCGCCCAAGGAGGGCGGGGAGGGAAAGTCCGGAGGCGGGGACACGAAGACGGACGGCGGCGCCAAGCCGGCGGACGCGCCGAAGGCCTCCGGGGACGCCGCGTCCTCCGCCGATTCCAAGCCCGCATCGAAGGAAAAGCCGAAGACGGACAAGAAGGGTTAGCGCCGCCCGCGTCTGCCGCGTGTCGAAGCATCTAAAGAATATCGGGGTCATCTCGGGCCTGACCCTCGTTTCGCGCTTCCTGGGGCTCTTCCGGGACTACCTGCAGCTGGCGATCTTTGGTACCGGGGAGCTGCTGTCCGCCTTCGTCACGGCCAATGTCTTTCCAAACCTGTTCCGCAGGCTTCTCGCCGAGGGCTCCCTCACGGCGGCTTTTGTGCCGGTGCTCCAGGAGGAATTGCACCACAACGGAAAGTCCGGCGCGTTCGCGCTCCTCTCCCGGGTGACCTCCTGGCTGGTCGTGGCTTCCGGCGGCCTTGCCGTGATCGCGATGGTTGTTTTCAGCCAGTCCCGCCTCGTGCCGGGGCTGCCGGACCGCTGGTACATCGGAGCGGATCTGGCCGTGATCCTTTTTCCCTATCTGGCGCTGATCAGCCTCGCGGCGGCCTTTTGCGCCGCCCTCAACGTCCTCGGGCGCTTTGCCGAACCGGCCTTCAACCCGATCTGGCTGAACCTCGCGATCATCGCATCGCTCGGGATCGCCGGGCTGCATTTCGCGAACACCGAAATCGCGCGAATCCACTGGCTGTGCGCGGGGTGGCTGATCGGCGGGTTCCTGCAGATGGCCGTGCCCGCGGGGGTCCTGATCTCCGAGGGCTGGAGGCCGCGCCTCGATCTCGGGCTTTCCCCCCGAGTCCGGGAGATCGCCGCCCTCATGACGCCCGGCATCGTCGGCCTTTCGATCTACCAGATCAACTTCGCGGTCTCGCGCCTCCTCGCCTTCTCGCTCGACAACGCCTCGGCGACCTACCTCTACAGCGTCAACCGCCTGGTCGAGGTTCCCCAGGGTGTGTTTGCGGTGGCGGTGTCCACGGTCGTCTACCAGCTGATCGCCCGGCACGCCGTCAAGGGCGACCACGCGGCGCTCGCCGAGGACTTTCGGAAGGGGATCCGGTTCATCCTGATCATCAACGTCCCGGCCGCCGCCGGCCTCGCCCTGCTCAGCCGGCCGATCGTCCGGCTGTGCTTCGAGCACGGGAAGGTGACCGGAGCGGATGCCCGCCACATGGGCGTATTGCTCGCGCTGATGGTCATCAGCATCCCGTTCTTTTCAGTCGTGGGGCTGGCCGTCCGCACCTTTTACGCGATCAAGGACACGAAGACGCCGGTGAAGATCGCGGGGGTCGATTTTCTGATCAATATCGCCGTCACCGTATTCCTTGTTTTTGGACTCGGACTCGGTGTCGTGGGAATTGCGATCGCGAGCACGACGGCGATCATCGCCCAGACCGTCCTCCTGGCCGTGGCGCTCACGCGGAAGTTTCCGGAACTCGGGCTCAAGCGGCTGGTTCCGAGCCTGGCCAAGGTCCTCGCCGGCACGGGGCTCATGGCACTGGCGGTCGGCGCCGGCTGGCACTTCGTGGGGCTGCTCCCGCTCACGCAGCGCCTTCAGGACGCCCTCGGGATCGTCGGCCTAATTCCTGCCGGCGTGGCGGTCTACGCGGCCGTTATCCTGCTGCTGCGGATCGAGGGCCGGGAGGAACTGGCCGCGTTGCTGCGCCGGTTCCGCTCCGGCGCCAGGACCCCCGTCGTCGAGTAGGGTCAGGGCTTGGGCGAGGCCTGTGGAATGACGAGGATGGCGGTCGCGCGGGCCGAGCGCAGGTGCTGCGCGGCTACCCGGTTGACCTCGTCGCGGCTCACCGACGGATAGAAGGTCGCCAGCAGGCGGACCTCGTCCAGAATTCCCGGTTCGCTTTGCGCGCGCGCCAGGACGCCGTGCAGCCACCAGTCGTCGGATGCCAGGCTGTTCATGGCCTGGACGCTCCTCGGCTCGCGAAGCCGCGCGAACTCATCCCGGGTCATCCCCGTGCGCGCAAGCTCGTCGGCAATCCCGAGAGCCCGATCGCCGAGCGCGGTGGCCTTCGCCGGATCAAAGGTGAGATCGATCCACGCATAGCCGAAATCCGGCTGGTCCGCGGAGCGATAGACCCCTCCCTCGGGCGCGTAGGTCGCCCCGAGTTCCTCGCGCAGCCGCAGCCTGAGGCGCTCGACGACCCCGTCGACGGCGAGTTCGAGGGTATAGAGGACACGTGCGTCCGCGACATCGGCGGCGGGCCAGCCGATGCGCAGCGCCGCCGCCTTGTCCGTCCCCTTCAGGTGCACGGTCTTCCGATAGGGCTTGCGCGCGAACGAAAGCGCAACAGCCGCTGCCGCCGCGTCCGAGCCTCTCCGGGGCAGGGCGCCGACCGTGGCCGCGGCGGCCGCCACAGTGCCGGCGACGTCGATGTCCCCGGTGATGCCGACCTCGAGCGGTCCCTGGAGCCACGAGCGTTTCATCCAGGAGACGACTTCGGGGAATCCGTAGGCGGCGAGCGCGTCGGCCGGCTGAAGCAGCAGCCGGGGATCCCCGGCTGCGATTTGGTAAAATGCCTCGTTTTTGGCGAGGGCTCCCGGCGAGTCCGTCTCGCCCTGCTGGAGCTCGGCATAGGTGGCGAGGGAGCGTCTGAGGTTCTCCGGCTCTGGCTTGAGGTCGGAGAGGTCTGCCGCAAGAAGCCGGAGCGCGAACGGAAGCTCCGACGAGGGTCCGGTCGCATTGATGGAGACGGTGCTGTCCGAACTGTCGACGCTGTACTCAAGGGTATGGTACGGCAGCAGCCGCTCGATCTCCTCGCGCGTGTTGCGGCCGAGCGCGCCCGAGCCGAGGATCCCGGCGCCGAGGAGCTCGATCCTCGGCTTGTCGCGCGGCGTGTCGGCGAGCCCGCGGCCCAGGCGCGCGGTCAGCCCGAACCGGCGGCCTTCGCCCGGACTTGGGCGGAGGTTGAGCCGCACGCCGTTGGCGAAGGTCGTGAGATCCAGGCCGAGCTTGGGGTCGGCGGCATGCGCCGCAATCGCGCCCGGCGGTCCGAAGGAGTCGTAGCCAAAGCGTGGAAGAACGGTTGCCGGCGGCCGGTCATCCGCGGTCGACGGATGCCCGGCGTCCTCCCTCCAGATGCTGACGAGGGCGGCGGCGCCTCCGTTGAAGACCGCGGGGCCGAGAACGGCGAGCTGGAGGCTGCCTTCGGCGAACAAGGCGTCGAAGACCGATTTCGCGTCCTCGGGAGTGAAGCGCGACAGGTAGGTCCCGGCTTCCGCGAGCTCGGCATCGTGATCCGGCCACGGGTGGTCCGCGCCCAGCTGCTCGGCGACGACGTCCGCAAGGCGGGCCGGCGAGAAGGTCGCCAGGGTGTCATGCGCCTCCCGCAGATTGCCGAGGACGAGGCCGACCGCCTCCCGCACCTCTTCCCCGCCAAAGCCATTCTCCCGCGCCCGGCGAATCTCGTGCTCGAGGACGCCGAGGCCCGCGGACCAGTCCTGGGGAGCCGTCTGGATCTGGAGACGGTAGTGCCGGGACCGGCTGTCCGGGCCCGGCGCAATTTCGCCGAAGGCGCGGCCAATCCTGTGATCGGCCCGGGAGCGTTCGAACAGCCGGCGGTCGAGGGCCGCCATAACCACGTTCCTTGCCTGCGCCGAGAGGAAGTCCCCCCAGGTGGCGGCGGTGTCGGGCGCGATCGAAGTGACGTCGGAGATCGCCGCCTTGAGCAGGGGCGAGGCCAGCATCACGCCCCGGATGCCGGCGGGAGGCGTCTCCACTCCGGGAACCGGCGGGGCGGGGCCGTTCCCTTGGAGGCCCGCGAATTGCCGGCCGATCGCCGTCTCCAGCGCGTCCGGATCGATATCCCCGACGACGAGGACGATCATCCGCTCCGGGCGGTAGCAGCGCCTGTAGAAGGCGCGGAGCGCGGCCGGACCGGCGCCGGCGACGACGGCCGGATCGCCGATCGGCATCCGGCCGGCGATCGGCGTGCCCGCATAGATCGCCTCAAGCCATTGCGTCCGCAGCTGGAATTCCCAGGTTTCCCGGGCGCGCGCCTCGCTCTGAATCACGCCGCGCTGCCGGTCCACGGATTCCTGGGGAAAGGTGAGGCCGTCCGCGTAGTCGCGCAGGACCTGGAGGGCCTCCGGCAGATAGCGGCCCGCCGGAAGATCCAGCTTGTAGATCGTCCGCGTGAACCCTGTCTCAGCGTTCAGGTCGGCGCCAAAGCTCAGCCCGATTCCCTCGAGAAACAGGAACAGCCTCCCGGGAGGATAATGCGTGGTCCCCGTGAAGGCCATGTGCTCGACGAAATGCGCGTAGCCGCGCTCGTCGTCGCGCTCGTCCAGGGAGCCCGCCTGCACGATCAGCCGCAGGCTGACGTGCCCCGGCAGGCTCCGACGCGGCAGGATTGCGTAGCGCAGGCCGTTCGGCAGCACGCCCTGGCGAAGGGACGGATCCGGAGGAACGGGCCCATCGCTGCCGGGCGGAAGCGGGGCTGCGCCCAACCGGCCGGCAAGCCCGGCGATCGCGGCGATCGCCGCCGCGGCCAGGATGCAGAGCCTACGGCTTCGGCTTTTCAACGGCTGCGGGATCCTTCGCGGGCGATACGATCACGCGAAACGCCCGGTCGGAGCCAAGGTAGGCTTTGGCAAGCGCGTTCACGTCGGCCTGGGTGATCGCAGCGATGTCGGTCTGGCGGGTCCGGGCCCAATCGAGCCGCTGGGGGAACTCCTGGCAGCGGGAGAGGACGGCCGCCAGCCAATAGGGATTGGTCCGGTAGGACTCGCGCAGCATCGTGAGGATCGGCTGCTTGGCGCGCTCGAGCTCGTCCGGCGTCGCGCCTTTCGCCTGGAGATCGGCCGCGGTCGCGAGCGCCGATTTGGCGATCTCCTGGGCGCGCCGGGGATCGACCACCACCTCGGCGAGCAGCATGCCGTATCCGGAAAAGGCGTCGCTCGGCTCGCTGGCGGCGGCCGGATCGTAGGCGCCGCCGAGCTGCTCGCGGATCCGCACGCGCAGCCGGTCGCTGAGGACGTTGGCAAGGAGCTGGAGCCTGCGGGCCACGCGCACGTCGCGGGCGTCCGTCGTGGGCCAGTAGAGGGCCACCGTCGACTTCGGGATCTCCGTCGGGACGGAATATTCCCTGGCGAATGCCTGGGCCGGGAAACGGGCGAGCCGCTCCGCCGCGTAGGCGGGCTTGGACTGGCGGGGCGGCAGGGCGCCGAAGGTCCGCGCGAGCGCGGCCAGGGTCGCGTCCGGATCGAGGTCGCCGACAATCCCGATCTCGATCGGGCCGGATGCAAGCTGCGGCGCCAGCCATGTTTTTTCCTCCTCGAGCGTCCGTCCCTGGGTCGTCGCCCGATCGGGCAGGCCGAACCGGGGGTCGCCGCTCGCGAGCAGGCGCGGCACATCCGTACGCAGCGGGCCTTCGGTCGTGTGGGCGAGCTCGTTGTAGATCTCGTCGATGTTCTTGTGGGCGGCCCGCAGGGCCTCGGGGCGGTATCCGGGATCCGTGAGATATGCGGCCAGGAGCTCGCACTGGAGGAGCAGATCCTCGCGGGTCGTCGCGGCCGAAAAATCGAGCGCATCGTCACCGACCTGGAATTCGAGGCCGACGTTCCTGCCAGCCAGGATCCGCAGGAGATCGTCCTCGCTGTGCCTGCCGAGGCCACCCGCCGAGAAGGTCAGGTCGGAAAAGAACGACAGGCCGGGCTTGTCAGCCGGCTCGACCAGGCGCCCGGCGCCTATGCGGAGACTCATCCGGATCTGGTTCGCCTCGAAAGGGGTCTTCTTCAGGTTGACGCGGACCCCGTTTGCGAAGCGCACAAGCGTGATGTCCAGGTCGGGCACCTGGGTCCTCTCGACGATCTTACCGGGCGGCCCGAAATCCGTGTACGCGAATGCGGACGATGTCAGGGCCTCCGGGGGGCGCAGGGCGACCGCGTGGGCCGCGGAATACGCGGCCGCGATTGCCGCCGGGGCGTCCCCGTCGATCTTCGCGTTGCCCGACACCATCACGTACCTGCCGGGCGGGCTGAATACGACGCGCAGGGCGTTCAAACAGTCGGCCGGCGACACCCGGTCGAGCGCCGGGCCTAGGAGCGCAAGGTCCTCTTCCGGGCTCGTGAATACGGTCCTGCCGACGAGCGATTCGATGATCTCGCCGACGATGGCTGGGGACCGCCGGGTGGAAGCGGTCGCGACGGCCTGCTGGAGGTCATTCCGCGTGTTGGCGACGGCCTCCCGGAGCTCGGCCGGGGTGAAGCCATACTGAAGTGCGCGCCGAAGTTCCTGCTCGCCCACGGCGAGGGCGGCCGGCCACTGGCCGGGGGCGCAGCTCATGTCTATCCCGGCGTCCCGGTAGAAGTTGAAGCCCTCCTGAACGCTGGCGGTGCCCTGGATGAACGGGGCGCCCTCCTTTTTCGAGAGAATTTCGAAACGCCGGTCCAGCATGACGACCGCGAGGTCGCGCGCAAGGTGGCGCAGGCGCAGGCCCGAGGTATCGCGCTGGTAGGTATAGGGGGCGATCACGTCGATCGTGACGTCGGTCGCCGGGGCCTCCGGCTCGGCATGGTAGGCGGCCCGCAGGCCGAGCGCGGCCGCCACGTGGCCCAGGTCCGGCGGATTCGGAGCCGGCGCGCGGTCGGCCACGGGCCCGAATGCCGCCGCGATCTGGCGCTCGACGGCTGCGGGATCGATGTCCCCGACCACGATCACGACCATGCGCTCGGGGCGGTACCAGCCGTCGTAGAGAGCGGCGAAGCGGTCGCGGCCGGCCTGCTCGATGACGGGGGCGAGGCCGATCGGTATCCGCTTGGGGAAACGCGTGTCGCCGAGCAGGAATTCGAACGACGCCACGAACTCGCGGTAGGCCACGGAGTCGCGGGTGCGCTTCTCGCTCAGGATGATCGGCCGCTCCTTCTGGATCATGTCCGGGCGCAGCAGCAGGCCGCCGGCGAAGTCCGAAAACACCCGCAGGCCCTCGGCGAGGGTATCGGGCTTCGTGTTCGGCAATTCGATCTGGTAGGCGGTGTGGTCGAACGAGGTGTAGGCGTTCGTGTCGCCGCCGAAGCTCATGCCCTGCCGCTGGAAATACTCGACGAGCGTGCCGGGGGCGTAATGCGTGCTGCCGTTGAATGCCATGTGCTCGAGGAAGTGCGCGAGCCCGCGCTGGTCCTCGTTTTCCTCAAGGGAGCCCGACAGGACGAGGAGGCGGAGCGAGGCCCGGTCCTTGGGCTCGCGGTTGGGGCGCACGACGTAGCGCAGGCCGTTCGGCAGGACGCCGAATCGGGCCGCCGGATCGGGCTTCAGGTCGCTGTCGGCCTGTGGAAATGGAAGCGGCTCGACGGCAAGAAGCTGCGTTGCAACGAGCGCCAGGAGGAGAAGGGAAAGCCTTTTCATTATTCGGACCCTGTGTAGCGGGATGGCGGCTCCAAAGCACGCAAATTGGTCGGTCACGAACTCTGCGGGAAGTGTGTCCGGTTGCCGGGAGCATGCCCCCATCGTCGGGTGCTGCCAATTCCCAGACCGCCGCCAACACCGGCCGCCAATATCCGGCGGCCAGTTGCCGGCCGGATGGCGGCCACGGATGCGGCGGATGAGGCAGCAACTCCTCTGGGGGCATGCTCCCGGCAAACGGACACACTTCCAATCTGCACCTTGGCGTGACAAACCCTGCTCAAGGCTTCTTGCTGGTCCCCCCGCATGCTCTGGCTCTACCGCCTGATCTTCATTCCCGCCCTGCTCGTGATGTCGCCCTGGTACGTGCGGCGGATGCGCCGGCGCGGCGGCTACGGCGAGAAGTTCCGGCATCGCTTCGGAGGCCATTATGTCCCCCGGCGGAGAGCCGGGGTGAAGCGGATCTGGCTCCAGGCGGTCAGTGTCGGCGAGATGCTTGCGATCGGGCCCATGCTCGAGGCGTTGCGGCGGGACGGGGTGGAGGTCTATCTGACGACGACGACGAGCACGGGGTACCGCATGGCGACCGACAGGTACCGCCCCTTCGTCCTCGACGTCGGCTATTTTCCCATAGACTGGTGGCCCTTCTCCGCCCGGGCCTGGCGGCGGATCGATCCCGACCTCGTCGTCCTGACGGAGGGCGAGCGCTGGCCGGAACACATACACCAGGCCGGCGCGCGCGGCGTGCCCGTCGTCTGCATCAACGCGCGGATCTCGGACCGCAGCTTCGCCCGGATGCGCCTCATCCGGCCCGCCGCTGGCCTGATGCTCGGCGGAATCACCCGGCTCCTGCCTTCCTCCCATCAGGACGAGGCCCGGTTTCTCAAGCTCGGCGTCCCGGCTTCCCGGATGCT
>CAZJNA010000068.1:0-5045 GCA_964547325.1 uncultured Opitutaceae bacterium
GTGAACGATTCCTCGAAGTCGTGGCGATGAGGCGGAGGGCCGCCCCCCGGTGGAACGAGCATGTCGATAAGGCAATAGCGGCCGTCGGTGTCGTTGCCGCTTAGCAGGATGGTGTAGGTGTCCCCGACGATGCCGAGGTGAGCCAGGCTTTGATCTTTGTTGGGGCGTGCGATCGCGAGATTGCGTTCATGATTGTCCGCTGGAATGGGCGAGGTTGGCCGCGACGTGATGGAGTGGCGGCCTTGGAACATCATGCGGAAATCCTACGCCCAACAATGGGATGGAGCTATGGGGTATTAGCCCCTCCTGGCAGGTTGGGGGCCGAACCGGTTCGCGGCTTGAAAGTGAAAAGGCCTGGACAAAACGGCATCGAAGTATACACCGTATACTTAGCAATGCGAACCACCGCAGATAAGATCTTGGCGACGGCCCGACAGATCCTTGATCGGGAGGGTGCCGCGGCGGTCACCATGCGTTCGGTGGCCCGAGGGGTGAAGATCACCCCAATGGCCATCTATCGTCACTTTTCCGACCGGGAGGCGTTGCTCAACGGGCTGGCTGACCAGGGATTCGCCGATTTAGCCATTCAACTGAAGCAGATCGCATGGCCCAAAAGCTTGGAAGCTAGGCTGCGGCGGATGTCGGACGTCTATTTGGATCATGCGTTGGCCCATCCGCATCTCTTTGAACTCATGTTTCTGACCAAGCGGCCGGGAGCGCGGCAGTATCCGCAGGACTTTCAGGCGGATCGCTCGCCGACAGCCAGTTTGGTAATGCGCGAAGTGCGGGCGGGAATGAAAGCGGGTGTCCTCCGGAGCGGAGAACCCTGGGAGATTGCCCTTCACCTTGGCGCGCTGTCGCACGGCCTGATCGTGCTCTACCTCGGCGAACGCATCGGCGCGACCCCGCAAGGATTTCGGAGACTTTACCAGAAAGCTTTCAAAACCTACTTCCATGGTCTCCTGGCTTAAATCGACGGGAACGGCTGGCATCGCCGCGGTTGTCGGAACCGCCGCTCTCCTCTGGTGGGGCACCGGGCTCGAACCTTGGTGGCCGTTAATGTGGTTCGCTCCCGTCCCGGTCCTGCTCTTCGCCCAGCAGGCAAGGGTGGGACCGGCCGCGCTCTGCGCGGTGGCTGGCTGGGCTCTGGGCGCCCTCAATCTGCTGGGCTATTTTCGACAGACCCTGGGGATTCCCCTCGGAGCGGTGGCGGTCATCGTGCTCGTTCCGGCGCTGGCCTTTTCGGCTTCGGTCCTCTTGTTCAGAGCCTTGGCCCGGCGCGGGCACGTCGGCTGGGCCGCAGTGTCGTTCCCGGCGCTGATGACCGCGCTCGAGTTTGAGTTCGGGCGGCATTCCCCGCATGGCACCGTTGGAAGCCTGGCGTATTCCCAGTTGCGGTGCTTACCGATCCTGCAACTGGCCGCGGTCACCGGGCCGGCCGGCATCACGTTCCTGGTGCTTGGCTTTGCCGGCGTCATGGCCGTAACGCTGCGGCAAGGCCGGCGCGCGATGGTCCCGGCGAGCGCTGCCGGGGCAATGTTGCTGGCGATTGTTGCCTGGGGCACTTGGCGGCTGGCCCGGCCCATGTCCGGCCCAACCGTGCGGGTGGGTTTGGTGGCTTCGGATCAAAAGGAGCATCTGCGTCTCGCCAGACCGGGCGCGGCGACTGAGCGGCAATGGGAGGCTTATCGCCCTACCGTGCTGGAATTGGCCCGCCAGGGCGCGGCGGTCGTCGTGCTGCCGGAGAAACTCGGCACGGTGATCGAACCGGCCACGTCCGAAACCGATGCGTTCTTTCAGGCCCTGGCCGACCAAGCCCGTATTCTCCTGGTGGTCGGGATGGATCGAACGATCGGGGGAGGCGTCGCCTATAACGAGGCGCGGGTGTACCGCCCCGGTTTAGCCGTCGGAGCCTACGACAAGGAGCATCTGCTGCCACCGTTCGAGAACAAGTACACCCCGGGCCAAAATCTATTGCTGCTGCCGGCCGATGCCGCGCTGCTGGGGGTGGCCATCTGCAAAGACCTCGACTTCCCGGCGCCGGCCAATCGCTACGGCGCCTCAGGCGTGGGGCTGCTGCTGGCGCCCGCTTGGGATTTCGACGTGGACCGGCTATACCATGGCCACGTGGCGATCATGCGCGGGGTCGAGTCGGGCTACTCCATCGCGCGGGCGGCCAAACAAGGCTACCTTACCGCAAGCGACAGTCGGGGCCGGGTGCTCGCCGAACGGCCCAGCAACGAGGCGCCGTTCTCGACGCTGCTCGCCACGGTCCCGGCCGGCCACGTCAGCACCGCCTATTTGAAGCTGGGGCCAGCCTTTGGCGACCTCGCCGTGGTCTTGGCCGCCCTGAGCCTCCTCAGGCTCGCGCGGGGGGCTCGGTCGGCTGATTCACGGTCGGCCTGAGAGGTTCGGCGGCTTTCTCGCAGCGGATGGGGTGCCCCAAGTATACGTGCCGGCTAGGCACCGCCACAGAATAGAAACCGCCGTCCAAGCACCCTCTGGCGCGCATACTTACAGTCCATATCCAACTTGCCGGCAAGCGCTTACGGGCGCTTCGGCGCCGTCCGGGCAAGACGGTCGGCAGGTCGAAGGCTACCGCCTTGACCTGCGGGTGCTCCCTGAAATGCTCCGCCTATGGTTCGAGTCAGCGCCAATCGTGCGCACGGAGGCGAACTTTAGCCCGCTAACGGGTTCTCATAAGCCGTGAGTGTCGCCCCCGAGACACCGCCCGCTCGCGCCCCCAAACGCGAAAGCTGGGCGTTTCTGCAGCTCTTGGCGGACATCTTCCGCCGATTTCCCGACTTTCGCGCATGGCCCCTGCTGTGCGGGTTGGCAGCGCTGGTTCCTTCCCTGCATGCGCTCGATCCCAACAAATCGATCTTCCAGTTCAATGTTCAGAACTGGACCCGGCAGACGGGCCTGCCATCGGACAAGGTCAACAGTGTCACGCAAACGAAGGATGGCTACCTCTGGCTGGGCACGCAGGCGGGATTGGTCCGCTTCGATGGAAGGGAGTTCAAGGTCGTCCCCATCGATCTGCCGGAGGCGCGGGGGCTGGAAGTCCTGAAGAGCAGCCGAGCTCCCGACGGCCGATTGTGGTTTGCCGTCGGCGACGGAGGGTTCGGCGGGTTCGATGGCGAACATTTCTCACCGATCGGCGACAGCCGGTGGAACGCATCGGACATCCTCGCCATCTGCATCCTCGCCGCGCGAGACGGCGCAATTTGGACAGGCTCGGTTTCCGGCTGGGGCCGCTGGATGGCAGGAAAACCGCAGGAGACTTTCAGCGACGAGACATTCGGCACCGTCATCTCCTTGTGGGAGGACGCCGCTGGCCGGGTCTGGCTCGGCACGGGCGAGCACGGACTGCTTTACTGGGAAAACGGCGGCCTGAAACTTTTTCCCGACGAGGAACTCAAACGCTACAACATCTACTCGATCGTGCAGGATGGGGCGGGAGACCTCTGGGTCGCAACGAATGGCGGCCTTTTCCATTACGACGCCGCGTTCCATCGGAAAGGAGTCTCGTTTCCCGATTTGCAGACGAACGTGCTGTTCGTGGATCGGCAGGGCGTGCTCTGGGCCGGCACGAAGGGCACCGGCCTCGGTCGCTTCCAGGATGGAAAGTTCACGATGCTGAGAAAATCGGACGGCCTCGCCAGCGATGTGGTGACTTCGCTGTTCGAGGATGCCGAGGGCAGTCTCTGGGTCGGCACCCTTGAAGGCGTGAGCCAGTTGAGCGACCTGAAATTCCCGATCTACTCCGCCAAGGAAGGGCTCCCGGGCGGCTCCGCCATCGCCGTCGCCGCGTCGAGCCGAGGCGGACTCTGGATCGGGTTGGCGGAGGGCGCATCCTACTTCGACGGGGGCCGGTTCACGAATTTCGCCGACGCCTCCGATTTGCCCAATCGCTACGTGCGGCGCATATTCGAGGCGCGCAACGGCGACGTTTATCTGGCGGACGGCAACAAGAACATCAACATCGTGTCCGCCGGGCGCATCGTGGCGCGCTGCACGAACGGGCAGTGGCCCGAGGCCCTGGTCGAGGATGCCACCGGCGTGATCGCCGCCATCGGGCCGGACCTGTTCCGCATCCGGGATGGCCGCCTCGAGCCCTATCGTTTCGACGGCGCCGCGCCGGCATTCGGGTGGTTCAATACGCTTTGCGTGGCCAAGGACGGCGCAATTTGGGCCGCAACCAACAACGGACTTTTTCGCATCGAGGATGGACGCGTGAAAAATTGGACCGTGGCCGAGGGGCTCTCGTCCAACCGCGTGAATTTCGTGTTCGAAGACATCGATGGCAGCATCTGGTGCGGGTTGCCGACCGGGTTGGTGCGGCTCAAGAACAACGAAATCACAATTGTCACAAGCGCGGACGGACTGGCGGACGCGCGTATCTACGCCATCGTGCCGGACGATCTTGGGTTCTTCTGGCTCTATTCGGGGCGCGGCATCCTGCGGGTAGCGCGCAAGAGCCTGGCGGAATTTGCCGCCGACCGATCCCGGCGGGTCGCCTGCGATATCTTCGACGGCCTCGAGTCGGTAAAATTCACCGACCGCACCGACCAGGGCTTTTCCGGATGCAAAACGCCCGATGGTCGAATCTGGTTCCCGAATCCCGCGGGCGTGGTGATGGTCGATCCGACGCACTACTTCATCAACCGCGTGCCGCCGCGGGTCCACATCGAAAGCGTCCGTGCCAATGGCCGCATCCTCCCGAAGGGCCAGTCGGCGGTCTTACCGCTCGCCGAGCGCAGCGTGGAATTCTTTTTCTCCGCGCTGAGTTTCATCGCCCCCACGAAAGTCAACGTGCGCTATCAGCTCGAAGGTTTCGACGCCGCCTGGGTCGGAGCGGACCTCAACCGGTCGGTGACCTACAACAATCTGCGCTCCGGCCGCTATACGTTCCGCGTGCAGGCGGCCAATGCCGACGGGGTCTGGAATACCGCCGGTGACCGGTTCAGCATCGAACTGCCCCCGCCCTACTACGAGCGGCCCTCGTTCTATGCCCTCTGCGGCGGCGCACTCGCGCTCGCCGT
>CAZJNA010000068.1:5145-12268 GCA_964547325.1 uncultured Opitutaceae bacterium
ACCGGGGTGCTGCACAATGTCGGCAATGTGCTGAACAGCGTGAATGTCTCCGCCACGCTCGTCACCGACCAGGTGCGCCACTCCAAGGGCGCCAGCGTGGCGAAGCTCGCCGCGCTCTTCGCGGAGCACCGGGCCGACCTCGGCGATTTCCTGACGAAAGATGCCCGCGGCCAGATGATCCCTGATTACCTCGGCATGCTTGCGGATTCGCTCGTCGCCGAGCAGCAGGGGCAGCTGACGGAGCTCGAGCACCTCCGCAAAAGCATCGAACACATCAAGGACATTGTCGCCATGCAGCAGGCTCACGCAGGAAGTTCCGGCGTGATCGAGACGGTTGAGGTGTCCGACCTCGTCGAGGCTGCCATCCAGATGAACGCCAGCTCGCTCGCTCGCCACGACATCACCCTCTTCCGCGACTACCAGACCCGGCCGATGATCACCACCGACAAGCATAGGGTGATACAGATTCTCATCAACCTTGTGCGAAACGCCAAGCAGGCCTGCGACGAGTCCGGACGGACCGACAAGCAGATCGCGGTGCGCACGACGGGCGACGACCGCAGCGTCAAAATCACAGTCAGCGACAACGGCGTGGGCATCCCCGCGGAGAACCTCGACCGGATCTTCAACCAAGGGTTTACCACCAAGAAGACCGGCCACGGCTTCGGCCTGCACAACAGCGCAATCGCGGCCAAGGAAATCGGCGGCTCGCTCACCGTCCAGAGCGGGGGCCCCGGCCGCGGCGCCGCCTTCATTCTGGATCTGCCCCTCAAGCAAAACCCTCCCGCCCATGAAGACTCCCCCTCCTGAAAAGAACCTCCGCATCCTCGTCATCGACGACAATCGCGCGATACACGACGATTTCCGGAAGATCCTCGTCGGCGAACGAACCCCGGACAAGGCCCGCGCCATGGAAGCAGTCCTGTTTGGCGAGGCGGCCGAAACGCGCCGGACGATCCGCTTCGAGCTGGACTCGACCTACCAGGGCAAGGACGGCTTCGAGATGGTGGAGCGGGCCGTGGCCGCCGGCAGGCCCTATGCGATGGCCTTCATGGATGTCCGCATGCCGCCGGGCTGGGACGGCATCGAGACCGCCGAACGCATCTGGAAGGTCGATCCCGAGATGCAGATCGTCATCTGCACCGCCTTTTCGGACTATTCGTGGGATCAGATGGGCGAGAAGCTCGGCCAATCCGACAAATTCGTGATCCTCAAGAAGCCCTTCGACAACGTCGAGGCGCTGCAGCTCGCCATCGCGCTCACAGAAAAATGGAATCTCGCGCGGCAGGCAAAGTTTCAACTCGCCCATCTCGAAGAGCTCGTCGAGGAACGCACCGGCGAGTTGCGCATCGCCAAGGAGGCCGCCGAGGCCGCGTCGACGGCCAAGAGCGAGTTTCTCGCCAACATAAGCCATGAAATCCGGACGCCGATGAACGGCGTGATCGGCATGACCGGACTGCTTCTCGACCTGGAACTCGGGCCCGTTCAGCGCGAATACGCCGAAACGATACGCGCCAGCGCCGACACGCTCCTCACGGTGATCAACGATGTGCTCGATTTTTCCAAGATGGAGGCGGGCAAGCTAACCTTTGAAATGATCGCCTTCGACCTGAAGGAGACGGTCGAGAGCACGCTCGACATGCTCGCCGAGCGTGCGCGGGCCAAGGGCATCGGGCTGGTGATGGACATGCCGGCGGAGGTGCCGCGACTCCTGAGGGGCGACCCGGGCCGGCTGCGCCAGATTCTCACCAACCTGACGGGCAACGCGATCAAGTTCACCGAGGGCGGGGAAGTCGCCGTCCGCGTCGCTCAGGAGACTGAGAGCGACCAACGCGTCGTGCTCCGCTTCACCGTGACCGACACCGGCGTGGGCATCCCGCCCGAGGTCCAGGCCCGGCTGTTCCAGGCCTTCACCCAGGCCGATTCTTCCATGGCGCGACGCTACGGCGGCACCGGTCTCGGCCTCGCGATCTGCAAGCAGCTGGTCTCGATGATGGATGGCCAGATCGGGGTCGAGAGCGAGGCGGGCAAAGGCTCAACGTTCTGGTTCACCGCACATTTCGAGAAACCCGCGCGCGGCCAGTCGCCGCTCGCGGGCGATCGGGACGCGCCGTTGCCCCAGCTCTCGGGCGGGACGCGCATCCTGCTGGCAGAGGATAATGCCGTTAACAAGAAAGTCGGGCTTGCGATGCTGAAAAAGCTCGGTTTCACCGCCGACCCCGTTGGCAACGGGATTGAAGCCCTTGAGGCGTTGCAACGCATCCCCTACACGTTGGTCTTCATGGACTGCCAGATGCCGGAGATGGACGGCTTCGAAGCAACACGGCTCATCCGCGAACGCGAACACGACACCGGCCATGCCTGTCCCTGGAAATCGCCCGTCCACATCATCGCGCTCACAGCCAGCGCCATGCAGGGCGACCGCGAAAAATGCCTCGCCATCGGCATGAACGACTATGTGAGCAAGCCCATATGCCTCGGCGAGCTGCAGGCGGCACTGGAGCGCTGGCAATGCTCCTTAATTTCGGCCGCTTGAAGGCGATTACAACAGGTCTGTCCTGTCGTCCAGCCCGACCCTGAGCACTGAATTCAGTCCTCCAAAAGGATTGGCCGCGCTCTGCGTCGCCTGCGGATCGTCGGTCCAGACGCCGTCCACGACAAAACGATACTCATACTGGCCCGACTTGAGCATCAGCCGCGCGGACCATTCTTCGGATCCAATGTGCTTCAGCGGGTTGGCGTCCGAGCGCCAGCCGTTGAAAGTGCCGGCCACCTCTACCGCGCTAGCCTCCGGAGCGTAAAACGTGAGCACCACTTCTTGTTCCTCCAAGGCGGGGAATCGCTCCGAAATCGGCTGGATTGGAAACGGCGCCTCCATGTTATTCTTTCTTTCTGCCGGAGCCGCTCTTCTTGCCCCCGCCTGTGAGTTTGTTCACGGTAGCCCAAGCCCGTGCTTCGGCGGTTTTCGTGCCGATCCCCTTTTTCTCGTACCCGGCTTCGATGTGCGCGGCCTGACGCTTCTGTTTGTCAGTGTAGCTGGATTTATCGCCTTGAGGCATTGGCGGCTCTTTCATTTGGGCGGGGCACGGTGATCCCGAGCGCGGCGCTCAAATCGATCTCATGGTCCTGCTCCTGGGCGATGATGACGCGCAAGGTCTCGCTCAACGCGAATTCCCCCATCGCCTCGGCCTGGCGGATGCGCTCGCGGTAGCGGCCCACCGTTTCCCGCTCGTTCTCCAAATCTGCGCGCAGCATTTCGACCGGATCGTTCGAGGTCTTGACCGGCTTGGGCGTCACGACGGGCATGCCGCCCAGATAGTCGATCTGTTTGGCGATCTTTATGGCGTGCTGCAGTTCCTCCGCCGCATGCAGCTCCAATTCCCGCGCGATGTCGGTGTAAGCGGCGCCTTTTAGCACCTGGCTATATACCGTGTAGGCGATGATCGCTTGATATTCTCCGGCCAAATCCTCGTTCAACAACTGAATCATCTGTTCACGAGTGATATTCAATGCAGCTGGCGTGGATTCTTTGGTCATGATGTTTTGGGATATTAGTCGGCGTCTTTGACGGCGAAGCCGACTTTGATGGTAACCTGCCACAGAATTTCGTTCCCGGTCTCGATGCTGCCGCGCGTCTCGATCACTTGAAACCAGCACAAGTTCTTGACCGTTTTTCGGGCACGCTTGATGGCCTTCCCGACGGCATCCTCGACGGATCTCGTGGATGTGCCGGTCAGTTCGATGAGCTTATAGACGGTGTCTTTCATGTTCTTTTGCCGGGATTCAGGGCGATAGCCTCCACATCTGCGGTTTCAGGAGTCCATGGGATGCCCACTTCACGAGTGTAGGCCTGAAGCCGGTTGAATGCTATGGGGTGGTGACCCACCATCAAACAGCCTGCCTGGCGACACCCACACCGGGGCAGGGTGTCCAACGGCTCCATGTCGATCGACAAAGAGAGCAGCGGTTTACCGGAAGTGAACGTTCACCGGCGAACGACAAAAGTGAATTTGTGGATGATCGCGGGAATCTTTATGTTTCTCATTGCGGCGGTCGGCACGGCGTATTGGGTCTTGCGTTCCGCGGCGGAAAATTAGCAGCCGCGCCATTCGTTCGTCCGTCTTTGGCGCGCCGCCCCTCCGTATGCAGATCAATCAAAAAGCTTCAGGTCTATCGAATCGGCCAGAAGCTTGTAGCCCGCGGTGTTCGGGTGGACGTAGTCGCGCGTGAGGTCCTTGCGGATCCGCAGCGGGTTTTGGGGATCCTGAACGACCTTCTCGAAGTCGAACACCGCGTCGTAGGCCTTTGAAGTGCGGATCCATCGGTTGACGGCCTGGCGGGTCGCCTCGTTCGCGGGCGTGTCCTTCGTGGAATTCTGGATCGGCAGCAGCGTCACCCCATAGACCTTGATGCCCCGGGCGTGCGCCCTTGCGATGACGTCCTGATAGGCCCCGATGAGCTGCTCCGGCGAAGCGTGCTCGTAGCTGATGTCATTGATGCCCTCGAACACAACCACGTGCGTGACGTTGGGGCGGGAAAGCACATCGTCTGCGAAGCGGTGCACGCCCGAGGGCCCGGCGGCATCCGCAGACACAATGCGATTTGAGCCGATGCCCATGTTGATAACGGCAACCGGCGCGCCGTCGGCGAGGGCAGGCAGGCGCTTCGACAGCAGCTCCGGCCAGCCTGTGTTGCTATTGAGATCGGAATTCGCGCCATCCGTGATCGAATCTCCGAAAGCCACGATCACCTTCGCTCTTGCCGGAGCCATCACCTGAATCCCGGACACGAAGAACACCGAGGTGGTCGTGTGGCTCCCCTCAGCAGGAGGCATTGTCACCGCCCCCGTGTGGTCTCCCGGCGCCGAAATATAGCTGGTCTTCAACCCAGTCGCGTGAAACGCGGTGGGCTTGAGCGCTTCGGGGAGGAATAGGCTGACCATCAACTCGGAATGCTGCCGGACGGGGATGTCCACCGGGTCGCTCCACAGCTCGGCGCCGGGCGGGATTATGACCGACGACACGCCGCCAAAGACCAGCGCCCGATCGGTCTCCTCGACAATCGCCCCGCCAAGCGCGGCCTGTGCAAGATGCGCCGCGCCGATGACGAGCGGAGCGGCCTGGAATCTATTCGTGAATTTTACCCGGGCCTGGGAGCCCCCGAGTCTGGAAAACAGGGCGATCCGCACCGTCTGGTTCTTGAACGTCGGCACGTTCCGGACCGCACCGTTGAGCAGCGTCGGCAGGTAGCTCACGCCCCAGGCATCGATCCATTTCGTTTCGGAGGACGCGGGCCCGGCTGTCTGGGCCGCAAGGGTGGATCCAGCGGCAACAAAGGACGACAGAACGACGATCAGCACAAGGACCTGCCGCATCGGAAAGCGGGCAAGGGCCTGGTTCGGGCGAATGGGAGTGGACATGGGGTGGAAGCGATGGGTGCCGGCGTCCTCCAGCGTCCACGGTCCCGGAGTTTTCTAAAGCGAAAAGGCTCCGGGGGCGTCCGTCCCGGGGGGCCGGTGCCGGATGGGTTACAAGTCGCCGCGCGGCCGACATTTGTGTTGCACCAGTGAAGCCCCGGGTGCGAATCAGCAGGAGTCATCACGCCCGCTGTCCAGGCCGCGGGCACAATCTCCGAGGCAAATCCCCATGAAAAGAAACCTGCTCGCGCTTCTTCTGCTCGCGTCGGCGCCTCTCCTCGCATCGCTCCAGGGAGCGGAGGACGCGGCTTCAAGCACGCCCGCCGCTACATTCGACATCACAAAGATCCGTCACGTCGTGATCATCTATCAGGAGAATTGGAGCTTCGATGGGTTGTATGGCAGTTTTCCGGGGGCCAACGGGTATGCCTTCGACCAGACCGTGCATCAGACCGACTTAAGCAACAAAGTCGTCCAATCATTGCCCCAAGCGCTCAACGCGGACGATCAGGGCATCATCTTTGACAAGAGTTTCCCGGCGTCCCAGCCCGTGGCTCGATTTGACATGAGCAAGTACGTGCCCGAATCCGCGAGGACCGGGGACATCGTCCACCGATTTTACACCGAGCAGCTGCAGATCAACAGTGGCGGGATGGACCGTTATGTGGCGTGGACGGACAATCCCGGCCTGGTCACGGGCGGATTCGACGCCACCCGACTGCCCGAGGGCATGCTCGCCCGGCAGTATGTGATGTGCGATAATTTCTTCCACTCGGCCTTTGGCGGGTCCTTCCTCAACCACCAGTTCTTCGTTTCCGCCCAGGCCCCCGTGTGGCCGGATGCGCTCAAGCCGGCAAACGCCGCCGATTTTATTGCAAGGGCCGGAACGCCCGGATTCGTCACGGCGGCCAGCGTCGAAGCCGCACATGGCAGCAACCTGCTTCCGGTGCCCAAGGTTTCCAAAAACACGGCAGGACTCGCATTCCCAAACGGGAATAACTGGCCCGCGCCCCTGGGCAGCGGCAGCATAAAGTTCGACAACCACCTGACCGTCGATCCCGACGAAAACGGGGACTACCATGCCGTCAACACGGTGCAGCCTTCTAGCTGGCCATTCGACCTCCACGGGCCTTTCCTTCCCCTGCTCAAGAATCCCACGATTGGAGACCGCCTCAGCGAGGCCAGCGTGGCATGGAAATGGTATTCCGGCGGCTGGGACCAGGCGGTGGCGGGCAATCCCGACCCGAACTTCCAGGAACACCACCAACCGTTTAACTATTACGCGAACTTCGCCCCGGGCACGCCGGGCCGGTCGCACCTCGTGGACCTGAAGGAGCTGGCCGTGGACCTGGCTGGAAACAACCTGCCGGCGGTTTCGTTCGTCAAGTTTCAGGGAGAGTTGAACGAGCACCCGGGCTACGCTGACGTCGCATCCGGCCAGCAGGCCACCGCCGATTTGGTGAAATTGATCCAGGACAGCACCGCCTGGGACAGCACGCTCATCATCATCACCTATGATGAAAACGGCGGGCGCTGGGACCACGCGCCGCCACCCGTGATCGACAAATGGGGTCCGGGAACGCGGGTCCCGACGATTCTCATCTCACCCTTCGTCAAGCGGGGCTTCGTGGACCACACCCAATACGAGACCGTCTCCATCCTGCGCTTCATCGAGGACCGCTGGAAGCTCAAGCCGCTCGGCACCCG
>CAZJNA010000068.1:12368-16630 GCA_964547325.1 uncultured Opitutaceae bacterium
GCGTTCTCGGGCTGGTCCTCCCTCAGGATCATGCAGTCCTGGCGGGGGATCGTCAGCCGAAACACGCTCTTGCCGCCGTCCATGAGCGCCTGAACTTCCGGATTAAGGAGAAACATGCTGATCATGCACCGGCCGCCGGGTTTCAGGACGCGCGCGATCTCCGCTAGATAGTGCTGCATCTCAGCCGACAACATGTGGGTGAAGACCGACGTCATGAAAAGAAAGTCGAACGAGCCCGTCGGATAGGGAAACTGGTATTCCGAGGGCTTCTGCGGACCCCGGGGATTGTAGCTCCTGTTGTAGACATCCGCGTGCTGAAAACGGAATCGCGAATCCTGCGCCTCGATGTGCCGCCGGCACCAGTCGATCGCGACCCGCATGATGTCAAAGCCCTCATAAGAGCCCTCCTTCGAGAGAACCTTCATCAAGGGGACCGCCATCCGCCCGCAGCCGCAGCCGACGTCCAGGACCCGGTGATCGGGTTTGAGCCCGCCGACGTCGACAAAGTGCCGCACGAACTCCCTGCCAACGGCCTCGAAGTCGCCCCCGGCCACCGCGTTGATGAGCCGCCTGGGCGGCGTGAGGCTCTTGCCCTTTCCGAGCAGGCCGGACGCTATGCGCTCGGAAGCATACAGGGACAGTTCCTTGAATCGGTTCATCATGGGGATATGACGACGGATTCCGCGCCCGAATCCCTCCGAAGGCAAAAGATTTTCCTCAATACTCGGCGTGCAGCCGGAATCCCAGGACGCTGACGGGACCCCGGTCCCGGTTGTAGCCGGGGTTCCCGATGTATTGGTAGTCCAAGGTCAGGAGGAGCCATTTGGCTGCTTGATAATTATAGTAGGCTTCGAGGATGTCCTCGGTGCCGTAACGCAGGCGGCCGTCTCCAACGATGAAGCCCTCGCCTCCGGCCGCCAGGTACCTGCGATGAAGCGAGGAGAGGCCGTCGACGGCGGCCGCGACCGCGAACGTGTCGTCCGCCCTGCCCCAGCCCGCGCCTTTCCAACTGAGCCCTCCCGAGGCCGCGCGGTCGACTTCGGTGAATGCCCACGTTTCCGCCCGCCCGTCGCTGTATCCAACGCGTCCGAATGCGCCAAACGCTCCCGTGATCTCCTGGTCCCAGCTGATTCCCCCGCCCGCCTTTGACCGGGTGCTGCGCGACAGGGTGACGTCGGGATGCGCAGCCTGCAGCGCCTCGGCGTATCCGCCCATGTGCGTGCGGTTCCAATAGACAAGGGGCCGCAGGGTTCCGGCGTGCCCGTCGATCGAATAGCGATGCTCCCATTCCAGTACCTGGCCCCAGGACTTGGCCGGATTGTAGTCCAGGGCAAAGCCGTTAGCCTCCGCGGGCTCGAGGAAGAAGCCGTAGCGGGCGGTGTCGGCCGGCCGGTTCCACTCGACCGCCGCCCCGCCCGTGTATCCTTTCGCATTTGCCGGGTAGTCCCAGGCCGCGTTGTCCATGAGAGACCAGTTGAGAAACTGGGTGCGCGGATCATGCGCATAGGCGTTCCCATCAAAGAGGTCCGAAGCGGCGAACTTGCCGACGGTGACGGTGACGCGATTCACATCCTGCTCGCCGGAGAGCTGGTTCTGGTCGTCATCGATCCTTTCGCGCTCCCCGCCCAGGCCGAAAGTCTGGCGCAGGAAAAGGCGGGCGGTCGTGTAGGACACGAGATTGCCGGCCCCGCCGTGCGTCGCCTCGCCGTTCGGAAAACCCGCGACGCCGACGCTGCCGCTCAAGCCCGACCCTTGGGAAGTCTCCGGATTGAAATAGATCCCCGCGCCCGTCCAGAGGGCGCGTCCGAGAAACGCGGTCACCGTCCACGTGTGGGCGCTCTCGGCCTGCGAATCGAGGCTGTTGGGGCCCGAGTAGGGAGACCTAATGTCCCCGTGCCACTGGTCTATGAAGGTCGATTGGGCATGGACGGTCCAGTCTTCGGGCTGGACACCAGCTGCGGCGCAGGCTGACGAAACCGCAAAGGCTGCGAAAATCGCAAGTCGCGTTTGGAATTCCATCCGTCCGGAAGAACAGGAGCCGTTCCCTGAAGCCGCAATCGCAAAGGATAATCCTATGTGAAATCTTGCCGGTGCGGCGTAGCCGGGTTCAACTGGGGCGATGATTTCCCTCCACGAAGGCAAGGGATCCAGGGTCGGGAAGCCCGTGAACCGGGTCTTCTCGCTGCACCTCAGGATCGCCGGCTGCCAGCCGCAGATCTGGCGGCGACTTCTCGTCCGGGAATCCATGTGGCTGTCCCGGCTGCACGATTCGATCCAGCTCGTCTTCGACTGGTTCGACTACCAGACGCACGCGTTCGCGCTGGGAGACCTCCGCCTGGGCAACCCGCTGAAGCGGGAGGGGCTGCTCGTCGAGGACGACCGCGATGTCGCGCTTGCGGACCTCGACCTGGAGCATCGCCCGCGCTTCACCTACACGTACAATTTCGACGAGGGATGGCTCGTGGAAATCGCCGTGGAGAAGGCTCCGCCGATCCGAAAGGGCGCGCGCTATCCCCTCTGCATTGCCGGGGAGCGGGCGGGGCCGCCGGAGGATTGCGGCGGGCCGGAAGCCTACCACGACATGCTTGCCTGCCTCAAGGAGCCCCACACCGACCTCGGCAGGGAATGGCGGGAATGGCTGGGCCCGGAATACGATCCGGAGGCCTGCGACCTGGAAAAGATCAACCAGTCCCTGCGGAAGCTCGGGAAGTGACCGGCCGGCTAAACGTTTTCGTCCTCGCCCGCAGGGCGCAAACCCTGGTTTGCGGGGAGGTGCTGCGGCAGGAAGAAGTAGTAGTTCATCAGCCACCAGCTTCGCGACGAACGATAGAACAGGATCGGCACGAGTATCGCGCCGATGCCGCCCGTGACGATCGCGGCGGTCGGGCCGATCTTCCCGTGAAAGGCGAGGATGAGGATCGGTGTAAGGAAGACGACGATCGTGAAGCCGTAGTTGAGCGACATCGATCCCAGGAAGAATCCCTCGTCCCGCTCGATCCTGAGCCCGCAGCGCGGGCACTCGGGAGCGATGTCGAACAGCTTGCCCGGCTGGAACAGGGTCCGTCCCCCGCAGTTGGGGCAGCGGTTTGTCAGGCCGCGCGCCACGATCTGCAGGCGCGTGACCTTCACATCACGAGCCCAGCTGGAAGCGGACGAAGCGCCGGATCTGGATGTTCTCGCCGGTCTTCGCGATCCGCTCGGTCAGCATGTCCTTGACCGTCTTCTCGGGCAGCTTGACGAACGGCTGGTCCACGAGGCACACGGTCGAGTAGAACTTCTCGAGCTTTCCCTCGACGATCTTCTGCACCGCGGCCGGCGGCTTGCCCTGAACCTGGGCGGCGGCGATATCGCGCTCCTTGGCGAGATCCGCCTCCGGGACCTGGTCCCGGGAGACGTAGCTCGGGCTCGCGGCGGCGATCTGGAGGCACAGGTCCTTGACGAAGGCCCGGAACTCCTCGTTTCGCGCGACAAAATCGGTCTCGCAGTTGACCTCGATGAGGACGCCCACCTTCCCGCCGACGTGGATGTAGCTCTCGATCAGGCCCTCCTTCGTCGCGCGGTCGGCCTTTTTCGCTGCGGAAGCGGCGCCTTTCTTGCGAAGGATGGTGGTCGCCTCCTCGGCGTTTCCGTTGGATTCGACCAGGGCTTTCTTGCAGTCAAGGAGCCCGGCGCCGGTCTGGACGCGCAGGTCATTGACCATTTGGGCAGTGATGGTGGTGCTCATCGCTAAGGTCATGTTCCGTTACTCCGCCTTCACGACTGCCTTCCGGCGCAGGGGCCGGCGC
Organism: uncultured Opitutaceae bacterium; assembly: GCA_964547325.1. GTDB lineage: Bacteria > Verrucomicrobiota > Verrucomicrobiia > Opitutales > Opitutaceae > Palsa-1447. The sequence continues at coordinate 16,154 of CAZJNA010000068.1, forward strand.
TTGATCGCCGCGGGATCGGCCTCGCCCTCGACGGCGACGGCGACATCGGCGGGCAGGTCGACCTTCGACAGGTCGATCTCGACGGCGGGCGCGACGGTCTCGCCGTCCGGCTGGGGCGCCTTCACGATATCGGCGGCGCCGCGTTGCGTGCGGCGGGATTCCCGCTGCGCGAGCGCGGACTGGATGGCGGCGACCAGGGCGTCGACGATGATCCGGATCGATTTGACCGCGTCGTCGTTGCCGGGGATCGGATTGCTGACGAGGCCGGGATCGGAATTGGTGTCCGCGAGGGCGACGCAGGGGATGCCGCAGCGCGCGGCCTCGGCCACCGCGATCTTCTCGTGGTTGATGTCGATCACGACGAGCGCGGTCGGAAGGCCGCCCATCTCGGCGATGCCATTGAAATTGCGCTGCATGCGGACCATCTCGCGCTTGATCGCCGACTCCTCCTTGCGGGGGAGCTTGGACATCTCGCCG
>CAZJNA010000069.1:0-16602 GCA_964547325.1 uncultured Opitutaceae bacterium
GCTCTCGGCCTCGTCGCGCGCCGGGATGACCGCAACCACCGAAGGCCAGGTCGCCGGTTGGCGCGCACGGCAGCAGGTAGGCCCATGAGGCCCCGTTTGCTCTGATCTCAAGCGTTCCGGCCAATCCCGGAGGGAGATTTTCGAATGAAAGGACCGTGATGGTTTGAGCCGGGACCTTGACCTTGTCGCAGATCGGAATCCCAAAGCGCTTGTATGCCAATTCGCTGCTGAATTCGGGTCTTTCGGCTCCGCGCATGGAAAATATGTCGAGGACCCGGCTGTAGTCGGATTTGTCGTGCAGCCGGACTTCCGAAAGGGCGTCGGATCTCCCCGTCGTGATGTAGCGGAAGGCCAGTCCCGCATTCATGAAATCATAGTTTGAGGAGGGCACTATGATGTTGTCGCTCTTCACGACTTCGCGGGTCAGGCCGGGGGAGATGGTCTCGCTGGCCGGAACGGCCTGCAGCCGAAGGGCGAGAACGAGGCTGAGGGCGAGGAAGCTTCCCTGGATCAAGGTCGTCGTGCGCCGCCGGCCGAACACGCGCTTCTCCAGGGACGCCATGACACAGGCGACTCCCAGGAAGGCAGAGCAGGCGACGATGGGGTTAAACCGCTGCAGCGGCCAATACAGGGTTATTCGCACGAGCACATCGGGGACCAGCTTCCAAAGCCAGCCCGCGGCCCGCGGGCAGAAACCATTCATCAGGAATATGAGGACGGCACTGGTCATGAGCAGGGGCCGGAGGGACCGGACACGCCGGACCATGGCGAATGCGAGCAGGAGAGCGGCAACAGCCGGCACGCCGAGGACCCAGCTCGAAGACCAGTCCTTGAATGAGTTCGATCCGGCTGCATCCGGGCTTACCCAAAGAAGATGGGTCCAGGCTCCCGGGTGCTCGAAATGGTACGCGCGCAGGCTGGCGGCGATTTCTCGCGGATGGCTGACCGAAACGGCCCCCAATTCGAGCGTCGCCACGATCGGGTAGGCCACGACGAGGAGCAGCGGCGCCGCGCAAAGGAGCGTTCCCGGCCGGAAACCGCGCCATTCTTGAAAACGGGAGACAAGTGAAAAGAACGCGGCCAGATGCGCCCAAGCCGCGATGGGCGGATGGGTCCAGAACAGGCCGCCGCTCCCAATCCCGAGGAGGACCCAGTTTCCGGGCTTGTTGGGTCCTTCGCCAAGAAGGATGACGGCTGTCAGGAAGATCGCGAGAAAGGGCAGCGCCGAGAACGTCGCGTACATGTCGCTGAAGTAGATCGGCGCCAAGATTCCGGGAGCCGCGAGGAAGGCGCCCGCATTCAACAGGCTGGGCAGGGGACCCATTCCGAGGCCTCGCCCGCAACACAGGTAGAACGCAAGCGCAGTGCCCGCGAAAAACGCGAACAGCGTGATCTTTTCCAGGATGAGGTAGTCGAGGCTCCTCAGGGAAAGCGCATCGAGCAATGCGCCGACGTGATAGAGCATCGGCGAAGTCCTTGTGGTATGGACGGTCCCTTCATAGGCGAACGCAGTCTGGCCGACAAACACCTCGTGCATTCCGGAGCGGTGCTGCTGGGCGAAGTCGGCAAACATCCTGTAGTAATCGCCGGCATCGCCGGCTCCGACGAACGCCGGTTGCAGGAAAGGCCGGGCGAGTGCGAGCACTATCCCCATCAGCACGGCGGTGTGGAGCGCACCGAGCCTGCCCGGGTCTGCGGCATAGCCGGCGGCGCCGATCAGCGAACCGAGGCACGCGACCAGGCAGAGCGAGCCGATGGAAGCCCGTTGCCCAAGGGAAAGCAGGATCGCGCAGCCCGCGGCCGCCGCTCCGACGCCGGCGTTCATGCAATACCGGGCCAGGATTGTTCTTCGGGCTTTATCCGCCATGCGTTCCGCCGCGCGCTATTTTATCGAGACGATGAAGAGCGACTGCGCCCAGGCTCGGACGCCGGGGATTTTCTCCAATGCGCCGCCGATTCCAATGGCCGTTCCGATAAGGAAATCGGGGGTGTTGGGCAGGAGAAAATCCCGGGTATCAACCCGCGTCTCCGACATGCCAAGGGCGCGGAGCTTCCCGGCGACAAGGCCCGGAGAAAACGCCATTTCAGCGGGCTCCAGGCGGGCCAGCCTGCGCAGGGGGGCAAAGGTGAATATGCCAAATATATAGGGATTCAGGTAGTTGGGCTCCCAGAAGATCAGCTTGCCTCCCGGCTTGAGGATCCTGCGCAGGTTTGAAAGCACCGCGTTGAGATCCGCGTGAACGTGATGCAATACGCCATTTCCCACGACAAATTCGCAGGATTCCTCGGCAATGCTGCCGATGTCCGTGACAATGTCCGCGGTCACGAAGCTGAGATTCGGCGCCGCGTGGGATGTCTCGGCCTGCCGTATGAAAAGGGGGGACCGGTCCATCCCGACGACAGTCACGTTTGGCATTTTTGCCAGCAGGCAGGCGACCTCGCCGGTGCCGCATCCGAGTTCCAGGATCCTGACGGTCCTTGAAAAGGGCGCGCCCATCTCGGCGAGCATGGCTTCCGTTCTCCTGGCCAGCCTCCTGTTCTGGGCCTTGGTCAGGGCGTAGCCCTGGTTGAATCCCTGCTCGTCGACGAGGCTCGTCATGAAGGACCGCTGCGCCTCAGGGACTCCCGTTCCGCGACAAACCGGCCGATCTCCCGCGGGGAATTCAGGACCTCGTTTCCGAGCAGCAGCTTCGACCTGATGAACCTCGGGCGCGCCTTGGCCTCCTCGAGGATCTTGCCGATATAGTCGCCGATGATGCTGAGCGAGAAGAGCTGGATGCCGCCCACGCCCAGAATCAGGAGGATGATCGTCGTGATCCCCGGCACCCGTCCCTCGGGCTTGAAGATATAGGTCAGGAGGTAAAACAGGGTCAGCACCGCGCTCAGGCTGAAGATCGCCAGTCCGATGCCCTGGATGTAATGCAGCGGCTTCACGCTGAACGAAAAAATGGCTTTTTTCGCCCACCAGAAATTCTTCATCAGGTTATTGGTGCTCTTCCCGAAAGCCCGTTCCGGCCTGACATACTCGACGCCCGTCTGCCTGAATCCGATCCATGCCCTAAGGCCCCTGAGGAAGGCGTCTCGCTCCGGGAACCGGAGGAGCTGGTCGACTGCCTTTCGGTTCATCAGGGAGAAATCGCCGGCGTCGACGGGCATCTGGATATCGGACAGGCTCTTGAATATCCTGTAGAACATCTTGTACATCAGCTGCATGTGCCATGCGGCCTCGCGTTTCACTCGGATGCCATAGACGACGTCGTAGCCCTCCCGCCATTTATCGGCGAGGGCCTCGATGAGCTCCGGCGGATCCTGCAGATCCCCGTCGAGAAGGACGGCGGCATCGCCCGTCGAGATCTCCAGCCCGCTGACGAAGGCGCTCTGGGATCCGAAATTTCGCGAATGGGAGATCCCGATCACACGCGAGTCCTTCTCGCACACCTTCCGGATCGCTTCCTCGTCGCCCGAGGGGCTGTTGTCATTCACGAAGATGATCTCGTAGTCGGAGCCGACCCTCGAGAACACCTCCTTGAGCCGCTCATACATGGCCGGTATCGCGAGGTTGTCCCGATAGCAGGCGACGACGGCCGAGATCTTCTGCCGCCTGACCGGGCTTGACGTGAACCGAACGAGTCCGGATGCATCCCGCTCCCATCCGATGGTGAGGCCGAGCCCTTCACGGAAGGCGATCCGGGACGACCAGTTCAGCTCGGCCTGGGCCTTTTCCGGGTTCCCAAACCATTTCTCAAGATCCCATCTCCGGTTCGCCATCGAGCCGAACCGCGGCTCTTCGGCTATCGCCATTTGCTCCCTGGCGGCCGCAGCCACTTCCGCCAGCGAGGTCTTCACCCCGGTGGCGATGTTGTATACGGACCCGGGCTTGCTCCGGCACGAGACGAGCGCCGCCCGAACGAAGGCCCGGGTGCAGTCGTCCACATAGACGAAATCCCGGGTGATTCCCGCATCCACGAACGGGATCAGCTGCCCCTGCAATCCCAGGGTCACCAGCCGGGGGACGAGGCGGTCGCGCTCCTCCCAAGGGCCGTACACCGAATAGAGCCGCAGGTGGGCGCAGGGGAACGATTCGAAGGCCCCGTAGTATTTGAGGAGCGAGGAGCACGACGCCTTCGAGACCGCGTAATCGCTGTTCGGCTCGATCGGATCGGACTCCCGGGGCGCTGCGCAGTTCAGCCCATACTCCGAGGAGCTTCCCGCCATCACGAAGGCCTCGCAGCCGGATTCCATCAGTGCCGTGACCAGGTTGAGCGTGCCGATGTAGTTGACCTGATGGATGGTGATGCGGTTGTCCTGCCGTTCGTATCCTCCGTACGCCGACAGGTTGAAGACCGTCTTTGGCCGGAACGCATTCACGGCCTGGGCGACCTCTTCGCGTTTCGTGATGTCGAGGGATATCCGGTTCTTCGAAGGGAAATTCAGCAGCCTCCAGCTTATCTCGATCTCCTTGGAGACCGCGTAGACATCGGAGCGGAGCCTGGACAGGGAGAAAAACAGCTTCGAGCCGATGAAGCCGGAGCCACCGACTATCCAGATCGGGCCCTGCAACGATTTGGCATCGTCGCAGTCCTTGGCGGTCCAAATGTCGCCGTAGACCGTGGAATCCGGACCTGCCGGTGAATCATGCATCAGGAGCGGGGTTGGGAAATCAGGGTATGATCGATCGAGGCCTTGAGGGATGGGGTGTCCAGGTGCGACGCCGCCTGGTGGTAGGCCTGGCTCCCGTACAGCCCTTTCGGATAACCGGCCGCGTGGTGGTGGACGAGCCTGAACGACGCCCCCGCCTTCGCCATCTCCGCCGCGAGATATTCGCCGAGTCCGCCGCGCGCCCCGTGCTCCTCTATGACCATGAGCGTCCGCGATTGCCTCAGGCTCTCGAGGAGGGCCGTGAAGCCGCCGGGCAGGGGTATTTGGGACACCGCGAAGACATCGATCTCCGATGCGTCGCCGATCGCCGGAAGAACATTCAAAAGGACGGGGCCGATTCCGACGACTGTGATCCTGGCCGGCCTGTTTGACGGCCCCGCGAGCTTGCGCAGTGGCTTGAAAGATTCGAGGCGTCCGTGGGTCTCCGGCCAGTGCCCGAAGCCCAGCCTGAGGTAGGCGGGGCCGTCTTCCCCGGCCAGCCAGTCGCAGGCGCCTGCGACGTCGGCGTTGCACAGGGGGACGACGCACCGAAAGTTCGGAAGCGCCGAGAGGACGGCGAGGTCCTCCAGGGCGTGGTGGGTCGCGCCCATGATGCCGTATCCATAGCCGCCCCCGTTGCCGACGAGCAGGACGTTCATGTTGTGGAGCGCGAGATCGAGGCGTATCTGCTCGTAGGCGCGGAAGACGGCGAACGGCGCGATGCTGTAGCAAATCGGATTCAGGCCCTGCTGGGCCAGGCCGGCGGCCACCGAAATCATATTTTGCTCCCCGACCCCGGCGTTTATGAACCGGGCTCCCATCGATTGCTGGAGGCCCTCGAAGGCGTCGAAGCCCAGGTCCCCCGTCAGGAACAGCAGGCGCGGGTCGGACGCCGCCGCGGATTCGACCCAAGTGGCAAATTCTCTTCTCATCGGGGCAGCACGCCGCGGTTTGGCAGCATCAGGACAGTCCCCGGGTTTCCGCGACGGCCTGCGCGTACTGGGCGTCGCTCATCGGCAGGTAGTGCCAGGCGACGGTATCCTCCATATAGGACACCCCGTGGCCCTTGATCGTTTTCGCGATGATGCAGCGGGGTCCGGGGTTCCCGCCGGCTTCCTCGAACGCACGCTTCAGGGATTCGAAGGAATTGCCGTCTTCCGCCACGGCCACGGAAAATCCAAACGATTTCCATTTCTCGACGACGTGTGTGTTGTCGAGGACCTCGCTGCACCGACCGAAGCCCTGGATAGAGTTCAAGTCTATGATCACGACGAGATTTGAGAGTTTGTGATGCGCCGCGAACGCAGCGCCTTCCCAGGTCGATCCTTCGTTGCAATCGCCATCGGATAGGACGACGTAACAAGAAAGGGACTTTCCCGTGAATCGCGTCGAAAGGGCGAGCCCAACGCCGAGCGACAACCCGTGGCCGAGGCTCCCCGTTCCGAACGGGATCGCGTCAAAGGCCTTTGAGCAGGGGGGATGGGCCGCGAGCGAGGTGCCCTCCTTGTAGAAGGTTGCCAGATCGGCCTCGGGAAGCCTGCCGGAAAGCTTGAATGTCGCGTACAGGGCGGCGGCCGCATGCCCTTTCGAGAGGATGATGAAGTCCTCGGGCCGGGCGCGATGGAAGCAGAGGTCGACCAGGATTTCCAGGCAGCTCAACGAAGACCCTATGTGGCCCGCATTGGCTTTCTTGTACATTTCCAGCATCGCAAGAGCGCAGTCGCGACGGGCGTCCGAGAGGCTCTCAAGCGTCGGATTCTTCATGGCATTCGTTTTCTCCCTACTTGCGACCGAAGTGCGCTATTCCAAAAACGACTCCTGCCTGGGCGCCTTCGAGGCCCGCAGCGCGACCTCCTCGGCCGGCGAAAGCGTGAGGTGCCGGGGCGGCTTCGCGGTCTTTTGCGAGACGGCGAGCTCCCGGTCGGCGACGATCCGGTCGCAGATGGCCTGGATGTGCAGGCGGAGCCACCGGGCCGTGCTGCTCGTCTCGGTGTAGTCGGCCGGGCCGTAGCCGTGGATCCGGCCCGCCTGGAGGAGCCGGTCGTTCTGCTCGAATTCAGCCAGGTTCTCCGGGTTGTAGACGGCAAAGGTCCTGCCGCCGCCGCTCTTGACGACCGAAAAGCTGGGAATGTCGCTCGGCCCGTCGGCGATGTAGATCATGTTCTGGAAAGGGATCCGGCGGTCCTCGGGCTTGATGTTCGAATTCACGTCGATCCCGGGAATCTTGTTCGTGCCCTTGTTGATCTCGAAGAGGGCGCGGGTCTTGGTCGTGTTGTCGATGACCATTCCGATCTGGGCGATCTCCGCGTCCGCGGAGATCGCGAGCTCCTTCTGGTCCAGAAACCCCGGCTGCAGGGGATTCTCGATGAACTCGCATCCCCAGATCCCGTCCACGTGGCGGTTGATCTTGCTCCCCCGCACCATCTCCGCGATCCCCGTCGTCACGATGTAGTGCTCGAGCTGGATCTCGTGCTTCAGGTAGTTCGGCCGGTCGGCCACCCAGCTCTTCGCCTTTGCGAAGAACCCCGGAAGTCCGGGGTAGAAGCGGATGTCGGCCCCCCGGTCGCGGAAGACCTTCTGGTTCAGGCCGGGCATCCGGCCGGCGAGCACGTAGGTCAGGAGGTGGTTCAGGTAGCTGATCTCGCTGGCGAGGCGGTAGCCGCGGCGGTGGTAGTGCTCGGCCAGCCGGTTCGTCTCCTCCCAGAAGAGGGGCTCGTCGATGCCGTAGTGCCGGAACAGCGGCGACTGCATGTACTCCGGGATCAGCGTCTTGTCGAAGTCCCAGATGCAGCCGATGATGTTTTGGGTGAAGAGTGCCGCGGCCATTTCTGGACCGGCATTAAAGCCGGGTTTCCGCCGCCCAAGCCAGCCCATTGTTGCCGGGGGTCCACTTGGAACTTGGCGAGCTTGGCGCCTTTGCGTGAGACTCGCTCTCCCGTGGACGAACTTCCCGACATCGCCCCATTTGAGCGCAGGCTCGCCGAGCTCGGCGCGCAGATGGCCGAGCCTGGCTTCTACGGAAACCTGCGGAAGGTGGCGGAGGTGACCCGGGAGCAGCAGAAGGTCCAGCGGATGGTCGAGGACTATCGCGACTACGAGCGCGCCGGCCGGGAACTCGGGGAAATGGCCGCGATGGCTCGCGATTCGGCCGCCGATTCCGCGCTCCGGGACCTGGCGTCGGCCGAGCTGCCCGTCCTGGAGCGGCGCCGCGCCGAATTGAAGCGTTCGGTTCTCCTCGCGATGATCCCGCCGGAGGCGACCGACTCCCGCAACACCGTCATGGAGATCCGTGCCGGAACCGGCGGGGATGAGGCGGCGCTTTTCGCGGGCGAACTCACCCGCGCCTACCAGAAGTACGCCGATGCCCGCGGCTGGAAGGTCCAGCCGATGAGCAGCAGCCCGGCGGAGCGCGGCGGCTTCAAGGAAATCGTCTTCCTCATCACGGGCACAGATGTCTACAAGCAGCTCAAGTTCGAGAGCGGCGTCCACCGGGTGCAGCGGGTCCCGGTGACTGAGGCCAACGGCCGCATTCACACGTCCACGGTGACGGTGGCCGTCCTGCCCGAGGCCGAGGAGGTGGATGTGAAAATCGATCCGTCGGATCTTGAAATCACGGTCAGCCGGGCGAGCGGCCCGGGCGGGCAGGGGGTGAACACGACCGATTCGGCCGTCCAGATCGTGCACAAGCCGACCGGGCTGATGGTGCAGTGCGCCGACGAGCGCTCCCAGCTCAAGAACAAGGCGAAGGCGATGACGGTCCTCCGGGCGCGCCTCCTCAAGCGCCAGGAGGAGGAAGAGCACGCCCGGTACGCCGCGGCCCGCAAGAGCCAGATCGGATCCGGCGAGCGGAGCGAGCGGATCCGCACCTATAATTTCCCGCAGAGCCGGGTCACCGACCACCGCATCGGGTTCACGCTCCACAACCTGCCCGTCGTGATGGAGGGGGAATTTGCCGGGATCATCGAGGCCCTCCAGAAGGCGGACTACGAGGAGAAGCTCGCCGCGCTCACCGGCGAGCCGGCTGGCTGGAGCAAGGCGCGGGCGGAAAGCGAGGAGGAGTGAGCTCCCCTCCGACCGTCCTCGAGATCGTCAGGAAATCCACGGATTTCCTTCAGGACAAAGGCGTCGAGTCCCCGCGGCTGAGCGCTGAGATCCTGATCGGCCATGCCCTCGGATTGAAGCGGATGCAGCTCTATCTCCAGTTCGAGAGGCTGCTCACCGAGCCCGAACTCGAGCGGATCAGGCCGCTCGTGCGGCGGCGCGGCAAGCGGGAGCCCGCCCAATATATCATGGGCGAGGCGGATTTCAGCGGGCTGCGGCTCAAGGTGGATCTACGCGCCCTGATCCCGCGCCCGGAAACCGAGCTTTTTGTCGAGACGATCCTGGCGCGGCTTCCTGTTGCCCCCTCGCGGGTCCTCGACCTCGGGACGGGCAGCGGCGCGATCGCGCTCGCACTGGCCCGCGCTTGGCCGGAGGCGGCGTTTACCGCTGCTGATGCGAGCACCGAGGCGCTCGGGCTGGCGCGCGAGAACGCGGAGGCCGGGGGGGTTGCCCCGAGAATCGAGTTTTTGCAGTCCGACTGGTTTGCGGGGATTTCGGGGGGCGCCCGCTTTGGGCTGATCGTCGCGAATCCGCCCTACCTCTCCGGGGAGGAATTGGCGGAGGCGGCTCCCGAGGTCCGGGACTTCGAGCCGCACCAGGCCTTGGTCGCTGCAGAGGGGGGCATCGCTGCACTTCGCGCCATCATCGCGGATGCCCCGAGGTTTCTGGCTCCGGGCGGCCTTCTCGCCCTGGAGACGGGAATCGCCCATCACGCCGAGCTCCTGCGCCTCGCGGGCGACAAAGGCTTCACGGACGTCGAGTCCCTCAAAGACCTGACCGGCCGGGACCGTTTCGTATTCGCCCGCAGGGCAGTTTGATCAGCCCTTGTCCGCCGTCACCGTCAGGGGAGGGTGGTCGCTGGCCCAGGTGGCGTGATTCTCCCCGAGGCCGATCGCGTCCTGGAGTATGCGGAGAGATTCGCGGAGCGAAACGTCCAGCTGCCCATAGGTGTCCTCGTCCGTGCTCAGCATGTCGTCCTCGTCCTCCGGATCGGCCGCGGGGTCAGCCTTGGCATCAGGGGCGGTGGGACTCTTCACATGGTCTCCCTGGGCGTTGAGCGCGCCGGCCCGCACGGGGGATCCGGCGAGCGGCGGCGTGGCGGGACTTTGCAGGGCGGCAACCTTGGGCGGAAGCGGGGGGCCGAGCCGGAATTCCTTGTATGGGAAATCCGCCTTCGAGAGCCGCGCCTTCGTGGCATCCATCTCCTTCTTGAAGGCATCGTCCATCTGCTGCTGTTGCCTGCGTTCATCGAGATTCAGCGAGACCAGCTTCTGATCGAGGCGCGTCTTCAGCCATTCGACGTCCTTGCGGAGGTACTCGAATTCCTCAAGGTGGGTCTGCCGCTCCAGGCTGTCCTGGCGCAGCTGCTCCAGCACCTTCGGGGAGAGGGGCTGCCCGTCGAAACGGACGCCGGGGATCTGGTCCCAGACGAGCGCGTGCGGCAGGTCGGATTCGCCGATCGGCAGGTAATCGTCGGCTGATGGGAGGACGATGTCGGAGAGGACGCCCCGGAGCTGCGTGGACGATCCGTTCGGCAGGTAGAATTTCTGGATCGTGATTTTCGCCGCTCCGGTCTTTGCCGGGGAGAAGGCCAGGAGCCGGTCGAGGTTCTTCATCTCGAGGACGGTCTGGACCGTCCCCTTGCCATGGGTCGAGCTGTCGCCGACCACAACGGCGCGGCCGTAGTCCTGGAGCGCGCCCGCCACGATTTCCGAGGCCGAGGCGCTGAACCGGTCGGCGAGCACGGCGAGCGGGCCGTCATAGGCAACCTTGGGGGCGCTGTCGTCGTCGACCTGAAGGGCGCCCTCGTTGTCGCGGACCTGGACGACGGGGCCCGGATGCAGGAAGAGCCCGGCGACATTCACGGCCTCGCCGAGGTAGCCCCCGCCATTGTGCCGCAGGTCGAGGACGATGCCCTGGACGTTCGCCTTCTTGAGCTGGTCGATCAGCTTGGCTACGTCCTGCGACGCGCTGGGATTGTCCTCCGAGGCTTCCGTCGAGTCGTCGCCGGACCCGTAGAAGGCGCGCAGGGTGATGACGCCGAGGGGCACCGTCTTCCCGCCCGCCTGGGGCACCTGGAAGACAGCCGCGCTGGCCCGCGAGTTTTCCAGCTTCACGACGTCGCGGGTGATCACGATCTCCTTCCGGGACGCCGCGGACGCGGCGCCGGCCGGCTCCACCGTCAGCCGGACCTTGGTGTCCTTGTTCCCGCGTATCATGGCGACGATCTTCGTGAGCTTCATGCCGATGACCTCGACGGGAGCGTCGCCCTCCTGGGCGACCGCGATGATCCGGTCGGTGGCCTTGAGCCTGTGGTCCATGTCGGCGGGCCCGCCGGGGACGAGCTCGCGCACGACGCAGTAGTCGTCCTTCGATTCCAGGACGGCGCCGATGCCGACCAGTTTCAGCTTCATCTGGATGCTGAAGTCCTCGTAGGTCTCGGCCGAGAAATACGTCGAATGCGGATCGTAGAGCTCGGCGATGCAGTTCAGGTAGCGCTCCGCGAGGTCGTTCCCGTCGATTTCACCGACGTTCTTTATCATCCGCTGGTAGCGCTCGCGGACGATCTTCTTCGCCTCGTCCACGGTCTTCTTGTTCATCATCTCCGCGATGAGCTCGGACTTCAGAGCGCGGCGCCAGATGTCGTCGGCAGCCTGGGCGTTTGCGGGCCAGTCCGCCTTGGTGCGGTCGAAGGTATAGGTCTCGTTCGCCGAGAAGTCGAAATTCCCCTTCAATTCGCCGAGGATCCACGCGACGCGCTTCTCGACCCGGTCCTGGTACACGTAGAAGATGTCGTAGGCGGGGTCGATGTTGCCCGCGAAGGCGACGTTGTAATAGACGTTTTTTCCGTAGCGATCGACGAAATTGGACTTGTCGGAGCCGAGGAAGAAGAGGTGCTGCCCGTCAAGCGACGCCATGTAGTCCGGTATGACCTCGCCGTAGTCCGTGCTGTGCACCGACTCCCGGTTGTAGTGGAAGTCCTGGAGCAGCTTCACGAGGGTCGTTGCCTCCTTGGAGAGGGTGTCCGGCGTGCTGAACTTGCGGTCGGAGCCGAGGGCGGCCGGGACCGCCAGCGCGAGGAGCGCCAGCGGAACGAGCCAGAGCGGCCGGCGATTAAGGTGAATTCTCGTCATTATGGATGGTCGCCGCCGGGAGGACGGAATTTAGATGACAAACGTTTCACGCAAATGTGCCGGACTCAAGCAAAGGGGCCGTGTCCCGGAAATTGATCTGTCAGATTGCCGACAGATCAATTTCCGAGACATGACCCCTTCAGCGGCGGCTGAGGAGGTCGCGGGCCTCATCAAGGAGGTGCCGCTCTTCCGGCGTGAGGGCGCCGAAGCCCTGGCTGTTGATCTTGTCGAGGATGCGGTCGACCTCGGCACGGATATCGGCGCGGCTGGAGAGGCTCACCCGGCCGGAGGCCGCGGGAGCGGCGGGGCGCGCCGTGCGCTGCAGCCAATGAGGCAGGGTTATCGCCGCGGGCCGCGCGGCGATGTGCCACTCGGCGTCGTGGAGGAATCGGTAATACAGCAGGCCGACCAGCATGCCCGCCAGGTGCGATGAATGGGCGAACCCGAAGGGCGACGGCGCGCCCATCACCTCGTAGAAGGCGAATCCGAAGAGGTCGAAAAGGACGAAGCCGTACGCGACGTACTTCGGCTTCACCCGCACCGGCACAAAGAGGAAGAGGAAGGTCATCTCCTGGTTCGGGAAGAAGCAGGCGAACACAATCAGGAGCGCGTCGACACCGGCGGTTGCGCCCCAGAGCACCTGCTGCTGGCCGGTGGCCGCGGCCAGGGCGTTCTCATGGCGCCAGTTGACGGCGGCCCAGGCGACGCCGCCGAGCATGATCGCGGTCCCGTAGAGGCCGAGGAAGCGGCGGGCGCCGAGCATCGGCAGGAGCTCCCGGCCGAGGAAGTAGATCGCCAGGAGGTTGCCGACGATGTGGAGCAGGTTGACCGGGCTGTGGAGGAAGCCGTAGGTGAGGAGGGTCCACGCGCGGCCCTCCCTCAGCCCGCGGACGGTGAGCGCGAGCTGGCTGTTCACGAACGCCTCGCCGCCTGCGAACCAGCGCGTGAGGACCATCTGTATCAGAAAACCGGCGACGACCGAGCACATCAGCCAGGTCAGCGGCGACGTCCGCCGCCCCGTGGGCTGGTCATGCATATAGGGCCGGTCGTAGAGCATCTGCCGCAATCATGTGGGAAAATCCGGGGAACACAAGGCGTCCGGCGGAGGAGTTGCCGGTTCCCGGATTCATCGGCACGGACGGGGCGCGCCTTGAGCGCCGGCCGCCGGCTTTCGGTGGTGCATCCGTTTGCCGGGAACATGCCCCCCATCGTCGGGTGCTGCCAATTCCCGGACCGCCGCCAAAACCGGCCGCCAAGATCCGCCGGCCAGTTGCCGGCCGGATGGCGGACCCGAGGCGTCGGATGACGCAGCAACTCCTCTGGAGGGGCATGCACCCGGCAAACGCACGCACGGCCCGGCTTTCCTCCCGCTTGACAGGGGCCCCTAGGGGCAGCTTTGTTGTCTCCTTATATTCATGGCAAACAAAGCAGATAAATTCCCGACCAATGCAGGTGGAAAGTTCTACGTCGATCAGCAGTGCATCGACTGCGACCTCTGCCGGGAGACGGCCCCGAATTTCTTCACGCGCAATGACGAGGGTGGCCATTCCTATGTGTTCAAGCAGCCGGCGACCGAGGAAGACGTGGCTCTCTGCATGGAGGCCCTGGAGGGGTGCCCTGTCGAAGCGATTGGGGATGATGGGGATAAGGAATAGCGCTTGTTAATGGCTGGGCCTTAGGCCCATTAACATAAGGCTTGTCTTGGCCGGCCGCCGGAAAAGGCTGGGCCTGTGACGGAAACGGATCTGCCGCCGCTGAGCGCCGTTGGGGCGCGCGCGCATGCCGCCGACAGCAGGCATGTCTGGCATCCTTTTGCCCGGATGCGGGAGTATCTCAGCCTGCCGCCCCTCGCCATAGCCTCCGGACGGGGTGGGTGGCTTACCGACACCGAGGGCCGCACCTACCTCGACGGCAACGCCTCGATCTGGACCAACGTCCACGGGCACAATGACCCGGATCTGAACGATGCCCTGCGGCGGCAGCTCGACCGGGTTGCCCATTCGACGATGCTCGGGCTCACCCATCCGGTCGGCGCCGAGCTGGCCGCCGAGCTCGCCGGCATGGCCCCGGCGGGCCTCGGCCGGGTCTTCTTCAGCGACAACGGCGCGGGCTCCGTCGAGGTGGCTCTCAAGATGTCCTTCCAGTACTGGCAGCTGGCCGGCCGCCCCGAAAAGACCGGGGTCATCGGCCTGGCCGGCGGCTATCACGGCGACACGTTCGGGGCCATGGCGGCCGGCGACAGCTCGTTTCACGAGCGTTTCCGCCCGTGGTTCTTCCCGGCTTCCCATTTTCCGGCGCCGGACTGCCGCGAACGCAATGGACGGGTCCTCTCGGCCGATTCCGGACCGAGCCTGGCGGCGCTGCGGGAGCTCCTTGCCTCCCAGGCGGACCGGACGGCCTGCCTGATCCTGGAGCCTTCGGTCCAGGGCGCCGCGGGCATGCGGCTCCAGCCACCGGGCTTCGTTGCGGCCGTGGCCGCCCTCTGCCGCGAACACCGGGTCCATCTGATCCTGGACGAGGTCTTTGTGGCCTTTGGCCGGCTCGGTCCCATGTTGGTCTGCGCGGGGGAGGGCGTCGCGCCGGATTTTCTCTGCCTCGCAAAAGGGCTCACAGGCGGCTACCTGCCGCTCGCCGCGACCCTCGCGAGCGAGGAGATATTCTCCGCCTTTCTCGGCGCGTCCGGATCCGGGAGCGCCTTTTTTCACGGGCACACGTTCACGGGAAACCCGCTCGCCGCGGCCGTGGCCGTGGAGAACATCCGCAAGCTCCGCCCGCTGATCGAGGGCGGCGAAATTCGCCTGCGGACGGCCTGTTTCGGCCGGCTGATCGAGGACGCGTTTTCGGGCCATCGCGCCGTCCGCGATATCCGCCAGCGCGGCCTCGCCGCCGCGCTCGATCTCGAGGCCGGCGATCCCGGGCGGGGCTCCGGGCTCAAGGTTTGCCTGCGGGCCCGCGAGCACGGCCTCATCCTGCGCCCGCTCGGCGATTCGCTCCTTCTCGTTCCACCGCTCTGCCTCTGCGAGGACGAGCTGGGCGAACTCGTGCGCCGGACCGCGCGCTCGATCAACGACGTTTTCTAAGACCATGACCTCGCTCAACGAAATCCGCACGATCTACGAATTGCCTCTTCCGGAACTGATCTTCCGGGCCCAGGAGGCGCAGCGCCGCCATCACGATCCCACGGGCGTGCAGCTCTGCACGCTCCAGTCGATCAAGACCGGACGCTGTCCGGAGGACTGCAAGTACTGCCCGCAGTCGGCCCACTATGACACCGGGCTCGAGTCCGAGGCGCTCATGGACGCGCCGGCCGTCGCGGCCGCCGCGCGGGCGGCGTTGGCCGGGGGCGCATCCCGATTCTGCATGGGTGCCGCGTGGCGCGAGGTGCGCGACGGCGCGCAGTTCGATTCGGTGCTCGCCACCGTCCGCGAGGTTTCCTCGATGGGCCTTCAGGTCTGCTGCACGCTCGGCATGCTCAGCCGGCCGCAGGCCGCCCGCCTGAAGGAGGCCGGCTGCACGGTCTACAACCACAACCTCGACACTTCCCGGGAGTTCTATCCTGAGATCATCAGCACGCGGACCTATGACGAGCGCCTGGAGACCCTCGCCGCCGTCCGCTCCGCAGGCCTTGAGGTGTGCTGCGGCGGCATCCTGGGCATGGGGGAGACCATCGAGGACAGGCTCAAGCTGCTCCTCGAGCTTGCGAACCTGGATCCGCAGCCCGACTCCGTCCCTATAAACGCCCTGGTGCCCGTCGCGGGCACGCCGCTTGGCGGGGCCACGCCCATCGAGCCGTTTGAATTCGTCCGCATCATCGCCACCGCCCGCATCCTGATGCCGCGCGCCATGGTGCGGCTCTCGGCGGGCCGCACCGAGATGAGCGACGAGCTCCAGGCGCTGTGCTTCATTGCGGGCGCAAACAGCATCTTCCTCGGCGACAAGCTCTTGACGACGCCAAATCCCGAGCGTTCCGACGACATGCGGCTCCTCGGGCTGCTGGGGATGCATCCGATTGCCGCGCCCACGAAGGCAGCCTGCGCGGTGTGAGGATGCGTGAGAACTATTCTCGTAACGGGTTCTGATACGGGCGTTGGCAAGACGCATGTCGTCGCCTCGCTGGCGCGGAAATATTGCGGGGAGGGGAAGACGGTCCAGATCGTGAAGGTCGTGGAGACGGGCGCGGGCGAACTTCCAAACGGGGAGGGGGACGCGGACCGGGCCCTGCGGCTGTCGGGGATCAAAGCGGATGCGTTCACGCTTGCTTCGTTTCCTCTCCCCCTTTCACCGCCGGCGGCCGCGGCCAGGGCGGGCCGGCCGCTTTCCATGGAGGCGCTCCTCGAAAGGCTCGGAGCCCTGCCGCCCTGCGACCTGAGGATCTGCGAAGGCGCGGGCGGGATCGCGACTCCTGTCGACGCGGGCGGCAACGATTGGGCTGACTTTGCGGCCGCGATCGGGGCGCAGGCTGTCGTGATCGTGGTTCCCGACCGGCTCGGGGCCATCAACCAGGCGCGACTCGCGCAAGGGCGGGCCGCCGAGGCGGAATTGAACGCGGGCATTTGGCTCAACGCCTGGGGAACCGTTGATTCCTCAGTGGCGGAATCGAACCGCGAGGGGTTGCGGGCGGCCCGCGTGCCGCTATGGGACGATGCCATGGGGTCAGGCCCTGAATTCTCAACTGCAGGTGAGAATTCAGGGCCTGACCCCAATTGGCTCGCACGCTGCCGTTCGGAAC
>CAZJNA010000070.1:0-16370 GCA_964547325.1 uncultured Opitutaceae bacterium
CGCACGATCATCGACACCAAGGGCGCCGAGACCCTGATCGGCCGGGGCGACATGCTCTTCACGCCGCCGGGAAGCTCCTCGATCCTTCGCGCCCAGGGCGCATTCGTGGCCGACGACGAGATGCAGTCGATCGTCGACTACCTCAAGGATAACAACGATCCCCCGGTCTACGCCCAGGCCGTGCAGCAGCACATCGACCGCACCGCCCGGGAGGAAGACGGCGAGGAGGAGGAAGGCGAGGACGAGGAGCTGGGCGACGACAGCGAGCTCTACCAGCAGGCGCTCGACGTCCTGAAATCGACCCGCCGCGCAAGCACCTCCATGCTCCAGCGCCGGCTGAGGATTGGCTACAACCGCGCCGCTCGGATCATGGAAATCATGGAGGAGAAGGGGATCGTCGGCCCCGAAAACGGATCGAGTCCCCGGGAAATCCTGGTCGACCTGGACACCCTCTGAGTCCGGCGGCCACTTCCTGCTTTCCCTCAGACCCAAAAGCTTCTAGGTCACTTCCATGCAGACTATCGGCGAACGCCTGGAAGACGCCCGAAAACGGAAGGGAATCTCGATCCGGGAGGCGGCCGAGGCGACCAAGATTCGCGGCGACTACCTGCAGAAGTTCGAGGGCAACCAGTTCGACTTGGATCTCGCCCCGATCTACATGCGCGGCTTCCTGCGCAACTATGCCAACTTTCTCAAGATTCCCGCCGACCGGATTCTGGACGACTACGACGCCCTCGGGCGCGGCGACGCCCGACCCCGGCCGCCCAGCCGCGAAGTCTATGGCCGGATGGACCTTTCGATCGCCTCGCCCGAGGATCGCGCCGACCATGCTGCGGCTGGCGCCGCCGCCTCGGCCGGCGACGCCGCCAGCCGCCCCGGACCCCAATTGCGCGGGCACAGCCCCCTCCCCAAGGGGCCGCCGATCGACCCCGCCCTCGTCTTCAAGGGAGGCATCGTCGTCGTCTGCCTCGTCGCCTTCGTTCTCATATTCTGGATATCCAAGTCGCTTTTCGTGGGCGCCGGCGCTCCAGCTGCGGAAGCCCGCGGCACGCAGATGGCTGCTCCCTTGGCCGAGCCGAGCCTGACCCTGGTCGGACTCGACACCGTTCACGTGACGGTGTCCCTCGCCGACGGCAGCCGGGTGCTCCTGCCCGAGACCACGCTCGAGCGGGACCAGAGGATGGTTGTTTCGCGCCCGGGGCCGGTTCTGATCCAGGCCGATGTGGGCGCCAACGTGCAGTTCGAGGTCAACGGCCGCCGCTACGCGATGCCGCAGGGCTCGAACCGCGTGAAGCTCCAGTAAGGGCCCTTCTCAACGGAGCCCGACCGGGGTCCCGAGGATTTCGCGCAGGATGATAGCGCGCCGGATTCCCGACGGCTCCCGCAGCTCCAAAAGCCAGGGTGAAACCGG
Organism: uncultured Opitutaceae bacterium; assembly: GCA_964547325.1. GTDB lineage: Bacteria > Verrucomicrobiota > Verrucomicrobiia > Opitutales > Opitutaceae > Palsa-1447. The sequence goes on from CAZJNA010000070.1 coordinate 1,412, forward strand.
CGGCTGAAGAACGCCTGCAGGAGCAGCGGCAACAGGCCCAGGAGCCATTTGCTGGACAGCCTGGACCTGCCTGACCTGCGCGGCCAGCCGAGCCTCGCCATCAATCAGAGCCCTTTCACCCGCCATCGGCGGTGCGGGGTCGGGGCGCACGGGAACGACATTGGGCTGGTCCATCAGGCGGCGGAGCCGCCCGCCCGGGCCGCCAAAAGGGTCCAGCGGGGGGATAGCCGCGCGCCGCTCGGCGATCTTCCGCCGGATAGTCTCCTGAACCTTTCGCGTGCGTTCGGCCTCGTCGCCGCCGGCCGGGGCCGACTTGGACGCTGCCGCGCTCTTGTCCTTGTTCTTCTTGATCGTCGAGGCGACCCAGCCGAAAAACAGCGCCAGGATCGGGAAGAATGCGCCGACATTTTTCAGCAACATCTCGATCGGATCGAGACTGCGGGCGGAAAAAGGCATGGCTTACTTCTTCTGCTCGGGCTGGGCGATGCTCGAGCGCATGGAGGTGTCCGCCTGCACGTTCTCCATCCGGAAATAGTCCATCACGCCGAGCCGGCCGCTGCGAAACGCCTCGGCCATCGCGAGCGGCACCTGGGCCTGCGACTCGACCACCTTCGCCTGCATCTCCTGGACGCGGGCCTTCATCTCCTGCTCAAGGGCGACGGCCGCAGCGCGGCGGATCTCAGCCTGGGCCTGCGCCATGTTCTTGTTTGCCTCGGCCTGGGCTACCTGGAGCCGGGCCCCGATGTTCTCGCCGACGTCCACGTCGGCGATGTCGATCGAGAGGATCTCGAAGGCCGAGCCCACGTCGAGGCCGCGCGCGAGGACGGTCTTAGAAATGCTGTCGGGCGCCTCCAGGACGTGCTTGTAGCTGTCGGCCATGCCGATCGTCGTCACGATGCCCTCGCCGACGCGCGCGATGATCGTCTCCTCCTTGGCGCCGCCGACGAACCGGTCGAGATGCGTGCGCACGGTGACGCGGGCCTTAACCTTTACCTGGATGCCGTCCTTCGCCACGCCGTCTATTGTGGTCCGGCCGCTCTCGGGATTGGGGCAGTCGATGACCTTGGGATCCACGGAGGTGCGCACGGCCTCGACCACAGATTTGCCAGAGCCCTTGGTCGCGAGATCGATCGCGCAGGCGCGGTCCCAATCGAGGACGATCCCCGCCTTTTGCGCGGCGATCAGCGCCTGCACGGTCGGGACTACGTTCCCGCCCGCGAGGTAATGCGCCGAGATCTTGTCGGTGTTGAGCGGAATGCCCGCCTTTACCGCGGTGATCCGCGCAGTGACGACGAGATTGTAGGGCACGCCGCCGAGGCGCATGCCTATCAGGTTCATGATGCTGACCGGGGCTCCGTTCAGCCGGGCCTTGAGCCATGTGCCGATGTAGGAGAGGAAGATGCCGACGACGACCAGGACGACAATCGCGACGGGAATGATGACGATAAGGGGAAGGTCCGACATGGAATATTGGATTTAAACTGCGACTTGCTGGTATTTGGAAACAATGACGCGAAAATTGTCCACTCCGACGACGCGGAGGGAGGCCCCCTTGGGCGCGTGGCCCGACTGGCAGAAGGCCTCGTAGCGCCGGCCGTCGATCAGGACGTAGCCGCTGGGTGCGAGAGTCGTGACGGCCTCGGCGGTACGGCCGACGACCGCATCGGCGGAGGCGACCGGCTGCTGGTTCGACCCGGTGGTCGATTTGACGATGAGGCCCTTCCCGAAGGCGGTCCGGGGCAGCACGGAAAGTTCGAGATAGATCGTCAGGACGAGGAGCCCCAGGGCGGAAAGCCCCGCGAGCACCGCGCCCGTCGCCCCGAAGTGCCTGTAGGCGGCGGCGCAGCCCGCGGCCATCACCGCGGCGCCGATGGCCGCCAGGACAAAGCTTGAGGCGAATACGTCGAGCGCGAGAAGGACCACGCCTGCGAGAAAAAGGAGGATGATGGGGGTCACGGGGAGGGACTGTCCTGGGGCCTTTCGCCGACGGGTTCGACAATAAACCCGAAGTCGGTCCGCTTTTGCACGCGGACGGAGGAACCTGCGTCGACCGTGCCCACCTCGACCATCGCTTCGTAGCGCCGGCCGTCTATCTCCACCTGCCCTCCCGGGCGAAGCGCCGTCGCGGCCAGCGCGCGGCGCCCTATCAACGCGGCCAGGTGGGAGTCCCTTCCCGGCTGGTTTCCGGCGGACTGGGCGACTCCGTGCACCGTGGCGCCGATCACGAGCCGATCCCAGACCCAGCCCTGCGGCAGGAAGCGCAGGAGAGCAATCGCCAGGGCGACCGCGATCGCGAGTCCGATGCCCAGGTTCGTCAGGGGAACGACGAAGGCATTGGCCGACCAGGCCACCTGCAGCGGCTCGCCCGGCCAGATGTCCGCCATGGACCAGACGATCGATCCGCCCATAAGGACAACCCCAATGACGCCGAGGAATCCCGCGCTATGAAAGAATATGAGTTCGAGGAGGAGGAGGACCGCGCCCAGGGCGAAAATGACCAGGGGCTCGTGGCCGGACAGCCCCGCAACACGGCTGCTCAGGAACACGATCGACAGGAGCACGATGCCCGCCACGCCGAATATGTTGAAGCCCGGCGTCTTGAATTCGATGAACAGGGCGAGGAGGCCGAGACCGAGGATGATCGGCGAAATGTGGTTCAGAAAGACAGCCATCTGCTCGGACCAGGTGATCTCGAGCCGCTGGACAGTAAAGTTGCCGGCCCCGAACTTTTTCACGAGAAGGGCGTCGAGATCGGAAGCGATCCCCGCTCCAAGGAGGGGCGTGCCAGGCTTGCCGTAGGCCTTCATGGCCTCGCTCGCCGTCAGCGAGAGGAGCTCGCCCTTCGGCTTGATGACCTGGTCGCCGATCTTCAATTCCGTGTCGGCGTCGATCATGGCGGAGACGACCTGCCCGCGGTAACCTTTGCCCTCGGAAATTGCCCGCATCCGCGCCTTGAGGTAGCTCACGAGCTTTTGCTTCATCGTGGAGTCCACGTCCTGCCCGGTCTCGGTCACCGGCGCCGCGGCCCCGATGATCCCATCGGGGGCGAACCAGATCTCGCCGGTCGTAGCGGAAATGAACGCACCCGCTGACATCGCCTCGTTGTCGACGTAGGCGATCGTCAGGCCCGGGAACTTCTCAAGGGCCTCCATGATTTCGAAGGTGACGTCGATCGCGCCGCCAGGCGTCTTGAGATCGAGGACGACCGCGTCGGCATGCCCGGCGATCGCCTCCTTGAGTCCCCGCCGGACGATATAGAGCTCCGGCTCGGCGATCTCCTGGCGGACCGGAATCACGACCACCCGCTTGGGCAGAGCGACCTCCACGGCCAGGGCGGGGACACTGCCGGCCGACGCTGCCAGGGCACCAACCAGAAACTGGAGCCAACGCCGCATGATGGACTCCCACACTTAAGCCACCGGCGGGAGCTACGCAAGCGCGGCGTGTGCCGCCAAGTGACCGAGGGCAATCACTGGCCCCACAAGAGCCTTAGACGGCTTATTTCAGCAGCTTGATGACGGCAAAAACGATCGCGATCGTGGCGGCGAGCTGACCCGCCCAAATGGTGAACATCCAGCGGATCGTTTCCACCTTGCTCGCGTCTATTTTTGCCGAAAGCACGGCCTCCAGCCGGTCAAATTTCGCGTCGATGGTTCGAAACTGTGCCTCGAGCCGTTCCATACTCAAGGAGAGCGTACTCGCATCGACCTTTGCCGCAAGGCTCTTGTCGTGATGTGCCTGCTGTCCATCGACGGCCGAGCCAATGGCTGTCGTGATGGCTCGGGCCTGCGGTTCTGAAAGATCCGCGGATTTCAGGGTCTCATGGAGTTTCAGTGAGTCGACCATGCCCCTATGATAGCAACCGGGCCCTGCGGACCAGGGCGCCTCACCGCCCAAATGACAGAACGGAGCAATTCTTTGTAAGGAAGCCTCTCCTGATGCTACTAATGTAGGTGACCGATGGAGTCTGCCCAATCACTCGAATCCCAATTCACCGGCTGGCTCCGCGAGCACCGCGGCATCCTGCTCAAGGTGGCGGGATCCTTCGCGACCGAGGCGGCGGAACAGGCTGACCTATTCCAGGACATGGCGATGGAAATCTGGCGGTCCCTGCCGGGCTTCAAGGGACAATCAAAGCCGTCCACCTGGATTTATCGGGTTTGCCTTAACACCGCGCTGACCTGGCAGCGCTCAAAAAGGAAGGATGAGCTGCAATCTCCGTTGGATAGGGTGCCCGAGCTGAGCTGCAGCTCGCCGCTGCCCGGGCGCCTCCATGAGGAGGACGAAATCATGCGGAAGCTTTTCCAGGCCGTGCGGGCACTGCCGGCCGGCGAAAGATCACTCATCATCCTTTTGCTCGACGGCCTGAGCTATAGGGAGATTGCCGAAATCACGGGTCTGACGGAAAACAACGTCGGCGTCGCACTGACCCGCGTCCGTAAAAGATTGGCCGAATCCTTAAAGGAGGTGCGCGATGAGCTTTGAAGAACTGCAGAAAAAATGGGGGGACCAATTTTCCCGGCAGGGGAAGGCCCCGGATCCAAAGATCGAAATGGAATTGCTGGAGCAAATTCGGCGAAAGGAAAGGCGCTTCCGACAGGTGGTAATCCTGATGGCGCTCAAAGATGCGGTCTTTCTCTGCCTCTGCTGCCTGATGCTTGCAATCGCCGTGTTTCACGTGGTGCCCCTTGCGAAGGGCCGGCCGGTGGCGGTGGCGGGTGTGGCCGTCGCTGTGGTCCTGACTGTCGCGACCCGGAGATGCTCTCAGTCGCGGGTTCTGCCCGGAGCCAGAAAAACCTCCCAGGCGTCCTCACCCGCCCCTGGCGACGGCCCGCTCCCCAGCACCATCCGGCGCGACAGCAGCCGTTTCGACGCGATGGTGCTTTGGCGGGACCTGCGAGAGGCATTTGCGGGCTCCGTCGTCATCTTTATGGCGGTATTCTCGGCCTGGCATGCGAACCGCTACGCCTCGCTGTTTTGGGTGGCTGCGGTCATCTTCGCCATTCCCGTCGTATCCTTCCTGGCCTATCGATACCGGACGCTTGCATTGAGGCCCTCCACGGATGACAGCCTCCTGGGTGTCCTGACGCTATCGATTTACCAAATCCGACGCCAAATCCGCCTATTGGAAAACATTTGGTGGTATGTCGGGCCCTGCCTCGCGGGTGGCCTCCTTATCGGCCCGATCCGAATGTCGCTGATCCGGGGAACCATTAACGCCAACGCGATCGTGGGCACGGTTACCTTCATCGCCCTAAGCTGGGGCCTCTGGAAACTCAATCGTTCAGCCGCGCAGGATCGGCTGCGTCCCCGATTGGAGCAGTTGGAGAAGCTAAAGGCGGACCTTTCGAACGATCCTTTGATAAATCAGCCCCCGACATCATGAAGACATTCGCGAGCGTTGCCCTTTCCCTAATCGCATTTTGCGTGTCCGCCTATGCACAAGCCCCGGCCGCCTCGAACCCGCCTGCGCAGGGTACGGCGACGCCCGCAGGCCCGGCCAGACCAACCCTCCCCTCATTGCTCGACCGGGCCGCGGCCCGTCTCGAAGCCGGCGGCGTGATCGCGGCAGAAGCGGGCCCGGCCGGGGTTCGCATCCTCAGCGCAGGCCATCCGGCACCGCGCGCGAACCTCCCGCCAGAGAAGGTCATCTTCGAGATAGGATCGATCACCAAGGTCTTCACGAGCCTGTTGCTGGCCCAGGCGGTGGTTGAGCACAGGGTCTCTCTCGACGATCCGATCGGCCGCTATCTGCCCGCATCCATCGCAATGGATCCGGCGACCGCAGCCATAACTCTGGAGCAGCTTGCGACCCATACCTCGGGCTTGCCCCGGATGCCGGATAACTTTTCCCCGAAGGATCGCCTCGATCCCTTCGCCGACTATACGACCGAGAACCTCTATGCCTACTTGAGCGCCTACAGGCCGAAGGCGCCGCCACCGCACCCCGGCGACTATTCAAACCTGGGCGTCGGCCTCCTGGGGCATATCCTCGAATTGGTCTATCAGCAGCCCTATGCCGACCTGATCGCGGCCAAGGTCACTCAGCCGCTCGGCCTGTCGGACACAGTGGTCAATCTGAACGACGAGCAGCGGGAGCGGTTCGCCGTGCCCCACTCCGGCAGCCTCCCAGTCAAACCCTGGCGCCTCTCCGCCCTGGCAGGCGCGGGCGCGCTCCATTCCACCGCTGCGGATCTGGTGCGCTTTGCCCAAATCCTGATGACGCCGCAGCAGAATCCTCTGCGCGAAGCTTGGGGAATCGCGCGGCAGCCGAGACACGATTTCTCCGGGGATAAAATCGGGCTCAATGTCATGATCCACAGGCGGAACGGCGAGGCCGTCTATTGGCATGGCGGAGCCACCGGGGGGTTCCGGAGCTATCTCGAATGGTCGGCTGAGTCCGGGCGGCATGTGCTGGTCATCCTGTTGAATAACGACGCCATCGAGGGGGAGGCGCTGGCGAGCGCCCTCTACGAGGCCAAACCGGACAATCCGGCTGAACGGGCGGGAAGGGTCGAGGCGCCGCTCCCGGCGGGTAAAGCGGCGGAATACATCGGGGTCTATGAGTTAAATCCCATGGCCCGCTTCACGTTGATCACGGACGCGGGCGGCCGGTTGCAAGCAAGGCTCACCGGTCAGCCATTCTTTCCCCTATTCAACGCCGGGAACGATCGGTTCTTCCTTCGCATCGTCCAGGCTGAGCTGCAATTTGGGCGATCACCCGAAGGGCGCGTCACAAGCGTGACGCTGTTTCAGAATGGTCGCGAGATAAGGGCGCAGCGGACTGACGATCCGGTGCCGACGGTGCTCTTCCTGCCGCCCGCGAAGGAAAAGGAGTACGTGGGCAGATACGAGCTCCAGCCGGGCTATGAGTTTCAGGTTTCGATCAAGGCCGGCTGGCTTCTTGTCAAATTGACGGGCCAGCCCGCCTTCCCGCTCTTTTCCGATCAGCCCGACCATTTCGTCCTGGATGTCGTGAAGGCCGCCATCACCTTCGAACGGAGTCCGGACGGTGCCGTGAAGGCGCTGGTTCTCCATCAAAACGGCAGGGATCAGCGGGCCGAGAAACAGCCGGAAGGCAAGTAAGCCGGGGCTGCTGCAAATGAGGCAATCGCGAAACGCGGCGCAAGCAGGGGCTACTTGCCGATCTTTCTCCCGTGCGAAATAGCCATTTGCGACAGCTAACCGAACTGCGGAAAACCTGGGGACACGAGGTTCCACGGGAGCGGAACATGGACCGGATCGCCATGTACCACGCCAACGTCATCGGCGATCGCGAGACGATCGATGAGCCGACCTGGCAGGATCTCGGCATGGACGACCTGTTCGCCAAGATTGACCGCACAGCGGGAATGCCAGGCCGCCAGATTCTCTATGATCAAATGCGCACCTACGAGGCTGACGACAAAGTCTTGGCGGAGCGCGCGCGTCAGCACCGGATATTCAGGCAAGACGGTGGTCTCCGGGAGCAGCTCCAAATCATCTTCTGCAAACTCAATAAGCCTGATGCTGAATGGCTGGCGCCGCTGCTGCTCAATCCGTTTCCGCAGATCCCCCGCTTCGCCTGGGTGCTCTACCTCCTCAGCTTTTCGTCCGTAGCCTGTCTGGTCGGATTTGTGTTCCACCATGCCCTTTTTCTGCCCGCCTTCGGGCTCGTCCTGGTCAACATCGCAATCAACCTGAGCTACGGGCCGAAGGTCACGCCCTACTTTTCCGGGTTTTCCCAGATCAGCACGCTGCTCGGCATAAGCGCGCAGCTGGCGAAAATCCCCGATGCCCACCAGTTGCCTCAGCTTGCCCACTTGCGGGGCGCCAAAGGCCTGGTCGCCCGATTGCAGAAGCGGCTCGGCTGGCTGGTCATAGACCGGAGATCGCTGCCGGACTTGCTCGCATCCCTCTTCGAGTATCTAAACATGTGCTGTCTTTTCGACATCGTGGTCTTTCTCCGTTCGGTTTCGAGCCTGCGCCGGCACCAAGAGGACCTGGTCGGCATTCTGAAAGCAGCCGGCTCGCTGGACGCCTCGGTCGCGGTCGCCTCATACATTGAGGAGCTCCCTTGTGTCGCGGTTCCGAAACTTGCCGATGATCGCCGCATTCAGGTGAAAGGCCTGCGCCATCCGCTGATCCCCTCTCCCGTGGGCAATTCACTCGATCTGCCCGGCCGGTCCGCGCTCATTGCGGGACCGAACATGGCGGGAAAGACGGCGTTCCTCCGGACCGTGGGAATCAACCTGATCCTGGCCCGGACGCTTAATCTCTGCCTCGCCGAGCAAGCCACATTTCCGCGGGCGATTGTCCGATCCTCCATCCGGCGGGAGGACAGCCTCGCCGACGGCAAGAGTTATTTCTTCACCGAGATCAGCCAGATATCGGAGTTCATTCGGATCGGGGACGGCGAAGGAACCTACCTCTTCCTCATCGATGAAATATTCCGGGGCACGAACACGATCGAAAGGATCGCCGCCTCCGCCGCGGTGCTGCGTTATCTCGGGAGGCGTCAAATGATCCTGGCCACGACCCATGACTCGGAGCTGCAGGAGCTGTTGGCCGACACGTTCGATATGTATCACTTCAGCGATCGAGTCGTGGACGGGAAGTACAGCTTCGATTACCACATCCGTCCCGGAACCGCACGGTCCCGGAATGCAATCAAGCTTCTCGAATTCAGCGGGTATCCAGCGCCGATTATCGCGGAGGCACAAGAATCAGCGGCGCGCATGGCGGCCGCCCAATCACGGCCGGCTACTTCAGAGCCTTAACAACCGCAAAAACGATGCCAACAGTGATGCCGGCCTGACCGATCCAAAAGACGAACATCCAGCGGACCATCGCATGCTTGGCGTTGTTGATTTCCGCCCGCAGTGACTCCCCGAGCTTGCCCATCTCCACGCGCAGCGTGGCCGATTCCTGTTTTATCGTGTCGTCAATGCGGTGCATCTCGGAGTCAAATTTGTCCGATCCCACCTTGCCCGCAAGGCCTTTGTCCTGTTTTGCGATTTGATCCTCGAAGGCGGAGCCGATCGCCTGCGCAATCGATCGGGCCTGGACCTCGGAGAGGTCGGAGGATTTAAGGGCTTCGTAGAGTTTTAGGGAATCGACCACGCCGGTATAATAGCAACCGGCGCAGGCGCGTCCTTAAAGAACGCTATCCCTTGCTGGCCAGGGTCTCCCGGAAAATAGCGACTGACTTCGCGAGCTCATCCGCAGTGGCGATGAGAGGCGGAAGGATGCGGATCACATTGTTGCCCGAGGCCACGGCCAGGAGTCCCCGCTCGCGCAGGGAGGCAAGGTAGGGAGCCGTTTCGCCGGTCATCTGGACGCCGACGAGGAAACCGCGGCCACGGACGGCCGCTATATGCTTGGGGAAATCCGCTGCCAGCCCCTGAAGGGCCGCGATCCAGGGCCGGCTGGCGCTCGCGACGTGCGCGAGCAATCCCTCGCGCTCGATGACGTCGAGGACGGCCAGCGCCGCCGCGCAGGCGAGCGGCGTGCCGCCGAAGGTCGTGCCATGCGAACCGGGCTGGAAGAGTTCGGCGGACCGCTCCCCCACCCAGATCGCCCCGATCGGAAAGCCGCCGCCCAGGCCCTTGGCCATCGCGATCGCGTCGGGCCGGATCCCAGCCTGCTGGAAGGCATAGAAGGAGCCCGTGCGACCGATGCCGCACTGCACCTCGTCGACCATGAGCAGGAGCCCGCGCTGGTCGCACAGCCGGCGCAGGCCGGCGAGAAACTCCGGCGTGCAGGGATTGACGCCGCTCTCCCCCTGGATCGACTCGACGAAGATCGCCGCGGTGCCGTCGTCCACCAGGTCGGCGAAGCTCTGCAGGTTGTTCAATTCGCCGAAGGCGAAACCGGGCACGAGCGGCCTGAACCCGTGCTGGACCTTCTCCTGCGGCGTCGCGCTCATGCCGCCGAACATCCTGCCGTGAAAGGCCTGCTTGGCGCAGATGACCTTGTAACACGTCGCCTCCTCGCCGGCCTTCCGCATGCCGTGCAGCCGCGCGAGCTTGAGGAGAGCCTCGTCGGCCTCGGCGCCGCTGTTGCAGAAGAATACCCGCCCCGGACCGGCGTAGCCGACGAGCCGTCGGGCCAGTTCCCCCTGATTGGGATGGCGGAAGAGGTTGCTCGTGTGGATCAGTTCGCCGGCCTGCCTCTGGACCGCGGCCACCCAGTGCGGATGGCAGTGGCCGAGGGCGCTGACGGCGATGCCCGAGGTGAAGTCCAGATAGGCGTGGCCCTGGTCGTCCCAGACCTGGGCGCCGAGCCCGCGCACCAGCGTCAGCTGCTGGCGCGCATAGTTCTTCATCACGTGCGCGTCGTAGAGCTCCGCCGCGCTGCTGCGGATCAGGGAGGCGTTCATCCGTGGACGATTTCGGTGCCGATCCCCTTGTCCGTGAAAATTTCGAGGAGCAGGCTGTGGGGGAGCCGGCCGTCTATCAGGTGCACCCGCTGCACGCCCTCCTCGAGGGCACGGACCGCGCTCGCGACCTTGGGGCGCATGCCCTTGTCGATGATGCCCTTCTTCTTCAGGTCGTCGACCTGGCTTATCTTGAGGGTCGAGATGAGCGATTCCGGATCGGGCGGCGCCGAGAGAAGGCCGGCCACGTCGCTCATGTACACGAGCCGGCGGGCCCGCAGGGCGCTCGCGACCCGGCCGGCAACGAGATCGGCGTTCACGTTGTAGGGCTTGCCGTCCAAGCCCTCGGCGACCGGGGAAATCACGGGCACGAAGCCCTCGGCGATCTCCTTCTTGATCAGCTTGACCTTCACCTCGGTGACTTCGCCGACGAAGCCGAGATCGACCGGATTGCCGTCGTCATCGGTGGTCAATTTCTGGCACACGAGCACGCTGTCGCCCGAGAGGCCGCGCGGTTTTGCCTTCGCGGCGGCGATCGCCTCGCACACCTCGCGGTTCACGACCTCGTCGAGCGTCTTCTTGACGATGGCGACGGCGGCCTCGTCGGTCATGCGCATGCCGTTGACGAACGTTGCCTTGAGGCCCGATGTCTCCATGGCCTTCGTGATCGCCTTGCCGCCGCCGTGGACGACGACGACGTTGATCCCAACCGCCGCGAGGAAGGCGATGTCGTTGGCGACGCGCATGCGGATCTCCGGATCGGGATCCTCCATGAAGCTGCCGCCGTACTTGACCACAAAGATCGAGCCGTGGAAATCCTGGATGTAAGGCAGCGCCTCGAGCAGCACCTTCGCCTTCGCGGTGACGTCGTCGACGTTCATCGCGCGTCAGGGCCGCACGGCAGAAGGGAGGAGGAGGGAGCGCTCACGAAATTTCAGGGCAGGAGAGAAGAATGACTATGCAGTCGCGCGCGGCATTTCCATAAGAATTTTTGTTAAAAAAGAATCGGCTTCACTCCGCGGCGCGGCGCCCACACTTCTTGCGCGTGCCCAATTCGCCGCTCACCTTCGAAAATCGCGGGGCCCACCGCGCCTGGCTCGCGAGCCAGGCGGCGCTGCCGGCGGGATTCCGCGTCGGCACCGGGCGCTTCGAGTTCACGCCTCGCGAGGCGCCGAAGCCGGCCAAGATGACGCTCACGCTGATCGCGCTCGACCGGCCGACGCCGGACTTTGCGGCCGTCTTCACGCGCAATTCATTTCCCGGAGCGCCCGTCCTCGTCGGGCGCCGCAGGCTGGGCGAGCCGGCCCTGGGTGCCATCATCGTCAACAACAAGATCTCGAACGTCTGCGCGCCCGGCGGCGAGGAGGCGGCCGAGCGCGTGAGCGCCGAGGCCGCCCGCCTCCTCGGAATCCCCGCCTCCCAGGTCCTGCCGAGCTCGACCGGCGTCATCGGCTGGGGGCTGCCCGTCGAGGACATGCTGGCCGCGCTGCCGCGCGCCGTGGCCGCGCTCGCCCCGGGGTCCGTCATGCCGGCAGCCGAGGGGATCGTGACAACGGACCTCTATCCCAAGGTGCGTCGCGCGGATCTGGGCGGCGGCTCGATCGTCGGAATCGCGAAGGGGGCGGGCATGATCGAGCCGAACCTCGCCACGATGCTCGTCTACATCCTCACCGACCTCGCCGTGCCCCGGGCCGCCCTGCGCGCCATGCTTGCACGCGCCGTGAATCCGACTTTCAACGCAATCAGCATCGACAGCGACACGAGCACATCCGACACGGTCGTCCTCGCATCTTCCGGACTGGCGCCCTGCCCCGATCACGCAGCCTTCGAAAAGGGGCTGACCGACGTCTGCCGCGCCCTCGCCGGGGACGTGGTTCGCAACGGCGAGGGCGTGCGGCACGTGCTCCGCGTCGCCGTGCGCGGCGCCCCGGATACGGGCTTCGCCCGGGCTCTCGGAAAAACCGTCGTCAACGCGCCGCTTTTCAAATGCGCCGTGGCGGGAAACGATCCCAACGTCGGCAGGCTCCTCCAGGCGGTCGGGAAGCACGTCGGCGCGCAGGCGCACCCCGCCGACCTGTCGCGGCTGCGGCTTCAGCTCGGCGGCATCGAAATCTTCTCCCGGGGAATTTTCCAACTGGATCCCGGCAAGGAGCGCGCGCTCGCCGCGCATCTCAAGGACGCGGAGCTCTACGCGAGCGTACCGCCGGTCGACGGCGTGTTCGCGCCGCCGATCGACTACCCTCCCCACGAGCGGTGCGTCGAGATCGGGATCGATCTCGGCCTGGGATCGGCGGAAGCGGTCGTCCTCGGCGGGGACCTGACGCACGAGTATGTCAGCGAAAACGCCGACTACCGTAGCTGACCGGCCAAATGCCGGTCGAATAGGGCCTACTGATTCACGTGCACGACCTTCGCGGGTGGAAACCCGTTGAAGTACGTGGCCGAGGCGTGGCTGTAGGCGCCGATATTGACGCTGTAGACGAAATCGTCGCGCTGGAGCTCCGGCAGGTTCTCGGACATCGAGACGACGTCGAGGGCGTCGCAGGTGGGGCCGAACACCGAGCACATCTCCTCCGGCCCGCGCTTGAAGGCCTTGATGGGGTATTTGCAGTGGTCGAAAATCACTCCCGAGTAGGTGTGGTACACCCCGTCGTTGATGTAGTAGCAGGTCTTGCCGTCCCGGACCGCCTTGCCGATCACCTGCGAGACGGCATAGCCGGCGGACGCCACCATGAAGCGGCCGGGCTCGGCGAGTATCTGGATGTCGGGCGGAAACAGCCGGTCGATCTCCGAATTGATGACCTTGGCGAGCTCGCGGAAGGGCTTCACCGAAGCGTCATAGGGCGCGGGAAAGCCGCCGCCGATGTCGATCAAGTTCATCTTCGTGTAGCCGCGGTCGCGCGCCTCCTGAAAGACGCTGGCCGTGAGGCTGAGAGCCTGGACGTAGTTCTCGAAGTTCGTGGTCTGGCTGCCGACGTGGAAGCTGATTCCCTCGACCGCGAGGCCGGCCTTGTCCGCGGCCAAGATCAGGTCGACGGCCTCGCCGGGCGAAGCGCCGAATTTCGATGACAGTTCGACCATGGCGCCCGTGTTCGGCACCTTGAGCCGCAACGCCAGGCCTGCGTTCGGGGCGTGCTTCTTGATCTTCACGATCTCCTCGAAATTGTCGAAGGTGACGAGCGGCTTGTACTGGTTCAGTTCCTCGAGGGTCGCTGTCGGCTTCGTCGGATTCGCATAGATGATCTTGTCCCAGATCCAGTCCTGCCGCTCCTTCGCCGGCAGGTTCTCGATGTTTTTGTGGACGATCATGAACTCCGGCATCGAGGCCACGTCGAAACTGGCGCCCTCCTTGTAGAGCGTGCGGACGATCGCCGGATCCGGGTTCGCCTTGACGGCGTAATAGACCTGGACGCGCGGCAGGTAGCGGCGGAACTGGCGATAGTTCTTCCGCAGTTCGTCGTGGTCGATGACGAACAGGGGGGTGCCGTGTTCCTGCGCCAGCTTCCTCAACCGAGTCTTTGTGACCATGGCGGCCTTGGGAGTGCTGCTCCGGCTAGTCGCTTTCGCCGATCAGGAAATTCTGGAACTGCCACGGATCCCGAGTATCGAGGCCGGGCTTGTTGTAGCCCTTGAACACATTGACCCGGCCCTTGAGGGGCGTCCAATCCGATGCCTTGGAGATGAAATTGCCGAGGTAGGGTTTTGAGATGCCGAGGACGTAGTCGTGCGGCAGGTCGTCCGGCACGCAGACGCCCCTCTCGGGATTCTCCATCATCCACATCGAGGCGGCGACAACCGAGATCGCCACCTGCATCGTGGTCGCGTTCTGGTGCGGAACGAGGCGGCGGGACTCCTCGATGCTGAGGTCGCTGCCGATCCACCAGGAATTGTAGGCATGTCCCATCAGGAGCGCCCCGAGGATGTCGGCTCCGCCCGTGATCTCGTCGTTCATGATCCGCTGGTTCTTGTTCAGCTCGTAATCGTAGCCGCGCAGCTCGTTGAGGGAGGCGATGGCGCAGTCGGCCGGGCAGTAGGCGTAGTGGACCGTCGGGCGATAGACCGCCTTCTTGCCCTTCCACACCGTCAGGTGGTCGGAGATCGTGAAGGCCTCGCCGTGACGGACCACCATGCCCTGGATGCGGTAGTTCGGGACCCAGGAGCGGACCCATGTGTTCATGCCCATGCGGGCGAGGCAAATCTGGTTCCGGGGTCCGTCCTTGTGCGTGTACGCGAATTTGGGGAGCTTTTTCTCATGGGTGCCCCAGCCCAGCTCGGAGGTGGTCGTGCCCTCCTCGCGGAAGCCCTCGATGCTCCAGGTGTTCACGAACTCGTCGACCTGCTTCGGCCGGTCGCTGATCTGGGTGTCCCTCTCGCTGCAATGGATCACCTTGACGCCCAGCCTGTGGGCCAGGTTGTTGAAGCTCCGGGCGGCCATCAGCCCGGCGATATCCTCGGCCGCCTTGCCCCTGACCTTCTTGTCGGCGAGAAGGCTCGCGCCGATGTCGAGGAGCCCCTGCTTCGTGAAATGGGAAATAAGGCCGGGATTCGCGCCGTGCTCGATGACCGCGGTCGCGCCCTTCTCCTTCCACTTGGCCGTCATCC
>CAZJNA010000071.1:0-16090 GCA_964547325.1 uncultured Opitutaceae bacterium
CCAACCCAAAATCGTTTGTCGCGCCGGCCAGCATATTTTTCAACAGCCTGCTAGAAAAGGCAAAGCGGAAAGCGGAAATCGGAAAACGGAAAACAAACAACCGATCCAGGGTATCCTCCTGGTTCTGGCTTGGGTTTCCGATTTTCGCTTTCCGCTTTCCGATTTTAAGCCGCCGATTTCTGATCTAATTTTTCAGCCATTGGCCAAGGCAGCCCTGATAAAACCCGAGCGCGACGGATGAGAGTGCAAGCGCTCCGAGCACAAAGCCAAAAAGCGGCCCCACCGCCGTTCGCGCGGGCGCCGTGCCCTCCCCCGGAGCCGCCTTCCAGGACTCAAAATATGCGGCCTTGATCCAACCGAAATAGTAATAGATCGAAATGACCACGCCGGCGATGGCAACGGCGAGCGGCGCGCGAAGGCCCGCCCGGTAGGCGGCCACAAAGATAAGGAATTTTCCGATGAAGCCCGCAAGCGGTGGTATTCCGGCCAGGGAGCCCAGCCCGACGGCGAGCACGCCTCCCAAAAAGGGATTCTCCTTTGCAAGGCCCGCGTAGTGCTCGAGCTCCTGGTCCGAATCCTCGGCTCCTGCGAGATGCGCCATCACGCCGAACACGGAGAACGAGGCGAGAAGGTAGGCAAAAAGGTAGAAATAGACCGCCCCGACCGCCAGGGGGACGGCGGGAGCTGCCGCAACGCCAAGGAGAAGGAATCCCGCGTGCGAGACTCCGGAGAGACCGATGAGGCGCTTGACGTTGTGCTGGGTCAGCGCTGCCAGGTTGCCAAAGAGAATCGTCGCCGCGGCCATCAGGGTCAGGACGGGCGTCACAAGCCACCCATACGAGGGGAAGACGCGGAGGGTCAGCGCCAGGAGTACGGCGAACCCGGCTCCCTTGGATGCGACGGCCAGGAAGGCCGTAACCGGCGTCGGCGCCCCCTGGTAGACATCGGGAATCCAGATCTGGAACGGGAAGGCGCCTATCTTGAAGGCCACCCCCGCGAGCACGAGTACGATGCCGATCGCGGCGAGAAAATTATGGGGGTTCGCGGCCAGGAACCGGGCGAGTTCGCCGTAGCGCAGCGCATCGGCAGAATGCCCGGGCAGGAGCGGGTTGCCGGCGACGCCGTAGAGGAGCGTGATCCCGAACAGCAGGAGGGCGGAGCTCAGGGCCCCGAGGATCAGATACTTGAGTCCCGCCTCGAGCGATGGCGTGCTCGTCCGGAAGTAGCTGACGAGAATGTAGAAGCCGACCGTGACGGTCTCCAGGGAGACAAAAAGCATCACGAAATGATTGCTCTGGACGAGGAGCATCAGGGCCGCGGTCACGACGAGGACGACGTGATAGAACTCAATCCTCGGAGCCGCGCGCCGGGCCAGGGTCACGCGGGCGAGAAGCCCGACCAGGATCGAGGAGAGGAGGAGGAAGACCCGCATCGCCTGTCCGGCCAGCGAGGGATGGACGAGGCCATTGAAAGTGTCGCGGCCGATCCAGGCGGAGTGAAAGTGAAGGAGGACGTCCGCAAGGACGGCGGCCTGGCCGAGGACGAACACGAGGGCCACGGCGGCGGCCGCTCGCTTCGGGAGGGCGAGGTCCAGCACGAGAAGGGACAGGGCAAGGCAGCCGAGCATCAGCTCGGGCCGGATGGAGCCCCAGGAGTTATCCGCGGCCAGGCTCTGGAGAAGGGTGAGGTTCACGGTGTACGGGGCATCAGAGCGTCGCCGCGGCAGGAACGGCCGGCGAGGCCAGGGCAACCGGCGCCGCGGTCTGCGCCAGGGCGGCGTCGATCGGCCGGGCGATCGACCGCGGCCAGAGGCCGATGAACAGGAGCACGGCGAGGAGGATCAGGGCCGGGAGGCGCTCCCGCCAACCGATGTCGGACGGGGGGTGCTGCGCCGTGACGCGCTCCAGGGCCTCGCTCCGCTCCCCGAAGAACACGCGGGCCGCCGCCCGCAGGCCGTAGACGGCGGAGATGATGACACCGGATACGGCGAGGGCCGCGAACCAGGGCGAGAAGGGCCAGATCGCGACAAAGATCGTCAGTTCGCCCCAGAAATTGGCGAAGCCGGGGAGGCCGATGCTCGCGAACGTCGCCGCGACGAACAGCGCCGCGAGGACCGGCGTCTGCCTGCCGAGCCCGCCCATGTCATCCATGTCGAAGGTCCGGGTGCGCTCGTGAATGCTCGTCGCCAGGAGGAAGAGGAGCGCGACCGAGAGGCCGTGCGCGACCATGAGGAGCACCACTCCCCCGACCCCGAGCGCGGAGCCGCAGGCGAGGCCGAGGAAGGCATAGCCCATGTGCATGACGGAGCTGTATCCGACCATCTGCTTCAGGTCCCGCTGGGCGATCGTCACCAGGCCGATGACGAGGACATTGCCGAAGCCCGCGAGGACGGCGAGGAGGTGGCTCCAGGGGGCGGCGCCCGCAGGCAGGAGCGGCAGCGCGACCTGGATCAGGGCATACAGCCCGAACTTCTTGAGCACGCCGGCGTGGAGCATCGCGGCCGAGCTCGGCGCCGCGCCGTAGCCGAGGGGCGCCCAGCTGTGCAGCGGCCAGAGCGAGACGAGGATCCCGAAACCGAAGAGCAAAAGCCCGAAGATATGCTTCTGCGCCAGGGGGCCGAGCGGCTGTGCCGCGAGCGTCGCGCGGAGCGCGATGAGATCGAAGCTTTCGGCCCCGCTCCTCACATAGATCGCTATCAGGCCGACCAGCGAGAGCATCGCCCCAAGCGTGAGGTAGATCGTCATCGTCATCGCGGCGCTGTTCCGGTCCCGGCCTCCCCAGATCCCGACCATGATGAAGGTCGGAATGAGCGCCAGCTCATGGAAAAAGTAGAGGAAGAACACGTCCACGCTCGCAAAGATACCCATGAGGCCCGCCTGCATGACGAGAAGCAGCATGAGGTAGAGCTTGAGCCGCTCGGCCGTCGATCGGAGCGCATAGAGGCCCGCCGCAAAGCCGACGACGCCGGCGAGGACGAAGAGCGGCATCGCGATGCCGTTCACGCCGAGCTTGAGGGAGATGCCGAGCCCGTCGAGGCCCGTGGAATAGCGCGCGAGGTAGGCATAGCCCGCCGTCTTGTGCACGCTGCGGAAATGCCACCACACGTGCAGGGCCAGGAGGAACGGCACGGCGAAGCCCGCGTACGCCAGCCGGACGGACCACCGCTTCGGAAGCCCGAGGGCGATCGCGAGCGCCACCGCCAGCGGCGCGGCGATCGAGGCCAGCAGGGGGTTGAAAGGCAGGTGGGGCATGCGGTGAAAGGCGGAAAGCGGAGATTTATAGGATGCCCGCGGCAAAGAGCCACAGGAGCGCAAGGCCGCCGAGGAACCAGTAGACGTAGGCGCTTATCCGGCCGACGTGCAGGGAGCGGACGCCGAGCCCCGCGAGCCCCGTCAGCCCCGCGGATCCGCGGACAACGAGGCCCGCGATGCCGATGACGTCGATGAAATTGAGCATCATCGCGAGGCGCTTCTGCACCTTCCCGACATACCAGGAGTAGAAGCGGTCGAAGATTCCCTGAAGCGAGACGAGGGCCCCGAAGAGCCCCGGAGCCCGCTCCTGCAGCCGGTCCGATCCCTCCGCGCCGTAGAAGCACCAGGCGGCGCCCGCCCCCGCGGCCAGGACCGCCAGGGAGACGCCGAGGACGAGCCAGTGCGCCCGGCCCGCGGCCTCAGGTACGTTGGCCAGGATTCCACCGAATGCCGCGGGCCGGACGCTCGGCCATCCCGCGACGATGGAGAGCGCCGCCAGGACGACGAGGGGGGCCGTCAGGGCCGCTCCGCCCTCATGGGCGTGCGAAGCCCCCTCCGAGCGCGACTCGCCAAGGAAAACGATCTTCCACAGGCGCACCATGTAGAACGCGGTGAGCACCGCGGTGGCGGCAAGGACGAGAAAGACAAGGCGGTTGTTCGCGAAGGCCAGGGCGAGGATCGCGTCCTTCGAATAGAAGCCGGCCAGGAAGGGAAAGCCGGCTATGGCGGCGACCCCGATCGTGAAGGCGGCAAAGGTGAGGCGCATGCGTTTCGAAAGGCCGCCCATCCTGAAAATGTCCTGCTCGTGGTGGCAGCCGTGGATCACCGAGCCCGCCCCGAGGAAGAGGAGTGCCTTGAAGCACGCGTGGGTGGTCAGGTGGAACATCGCGGCGCTTGCCCCGCTCGCGACGTGGAAGGCCCCGCCCGCCAGCGGCTGGTCGTGGGTCCCCAGTCCGAAGGCAGCCACCATGTAGCCGAGCTGCGAGAGCGTTGAATAGGCGAGCACCTTCTTGATGTCGCGCTGCACGACGGCGCAGAGGGCTGCGTAGAGCGCCGTTCCCGTGCCAACCCAAAGGATGACCTCGAGGGCGGGAGCGACCATGAGGACCTGGATCCGGCAGAGCATGTAGATGCCGGCGGCGACCATGGTCGCCGCGTGGATCAGGGCGGAGACCGGGGACGGGCCCTCCATCGCGTCCGGGAGCCACACCTGCAGCGGCAGCTGGGCGGACTTGCCGATCGCACCGCAGAAGAGGAGAAGCGGGATCGCGCGGCTGTAGGCAGCCTGGCCGGAGGAGGCCTGCGCCGCGAGGTCGCTCAGGTTCACCGTGCCGCGCAGGTGGTAGCACATGATGATGCCGAGAAGGAAGCCGAAGTCCCCGACCCGGTTCACGATGAAGGCCTTCTTCGAGGCGGCCGCCGCGGCCGGACGCTCGAACCAGTGGTTGATGAGGAGCCAGGAGCTGAATCCGACGAGCTCCCAGAAAATGAACATCATGAAGAGATTGTTCGCGAGGACGATGCCGACCATCGAGAACATGAAGATCGACAGTCCCCCGAAGTAGCGCGCCTTCGCCCCGTCGTCGGCCATGTAGCCGAGGGAGAAGACGTGCACGCAGAGCCCGACGACGCCGACGATTGTCAGCATGAGAGCCGCGAGATCGTCGACGTTGAAGCCGAAGGTCACCGTCAGCCCGCCCAGCGACAGCCATTCCCTCGACGACTCGAATCGCTGGCTGTGGAAGGCAAGGCAGCAGGCGCCCGCGGCAACCGCCGCCGCGGCGGCCACCGAAAGTGCCGAGGCCAGGCCGCCCCGCCGCCTCAGGAAGAGGGCG
This sequence comes from uncultured Opitutaceae bacterium, assembly GCA_964547325.1. Classification (GTDB taxonomy): domain Bacteria; phylum Verrucomicrobiota; class Verrucomicrobiia; order Opitutales; family Opitutaceae; genus Palsa-1447. The sequence goes on from CAZJNA010000071.1 coordinate 5,087, forward strand.
ATGACCCCGGCCGCGGCGAGCGGCGCGGAGAGGACGAGAAAGGCGATGTGCGAGGGGGCCATGAGCGGTCAGTTCTTCAACGAGTCCAGCTGGTCCACCTGCACGGTCTGGCGCCGGCGAAAAAGGGCGACGATGATCGCCAGGCCGACCGCGACCTCGGCGGCGGCGACCGTGAGAATGAAGAAGACGAAGATGTTCCCGTCCATCGTCCCGTTGAAGCGCGAGAAGGCGACGAGGCCCAGCGTCGAGGCGACCAGCATCAGCTCGAGGCACATGTAGATCACGAGCGTGTTGCGGCGGATGAGGACGCCGAGGAGTCCGATCGCGAAGAGCGCCGCGCTGAGCCCGACGTAGGAATTGAGGGTCTCCGGGATCATCGCGTCAGTTGCCGTAGCCCGAATGCTCGCCCTCGTGCTTGCTGAGGACGATCACGCCCAGCATGGCGATCAGGAGGAGGAAGCCGATCATCTCGACCGGCAGGAGGTAGGTCGTGAAAAGGAGGTAGGCGTAGAGCTTGAGCGAAGCGCCCACGGCGGGAACGGAAGCGGCCGCCGGGGCGACGAGCCGGCCCCGGAGGGCGAGGGAGGCCAGCCCCGCGGAAACGAGGGCCACCGCGATGATCCTGGGGGCCAGGGTCAGGCCGCGCGGCGCCTGGCGCGCCTCCTGCCCGCGGGTGTCCAGGAGCATGATGATGAACAAAAAGAGGGCGACGACCGCGCCCGCGTAGACAAGGATGAGGAGGAAGGCCAGGAGGAAGGCATCGAGCCGTATGAAGAGCGCGGAAACGCCGGCCAGGCAGAGAAGGAGAGCCATCGCCCCGTTCACCGTGTTCCTGCAGGCGACCACAGCCGCCGCGCAAATCACGGTGAAACAGGCGAAGAAGGAGAAGAGGAACTGGCCCATGGGTCTGGCTGCGCGCTCAGTGCGCGTTGCCCGCCTCCTCGGCGGCCTTCTTCCGGTCCCACTTGAAATGGCGGTCGGGCAGCGTGCCGCCGAGCTCGTAGAGCCGCTCCTTGTGGTTCACCATCTCCTCGCGGCTCGTTCCGGACATCGAGTACTGGTTCTGGAGGAAGATCGCCTCCTCCGGGCAGACTTCCTCGCACAGGCCGCAGTAGATGCAGCGCAGCATGTCGATGTCGAAGGCCCGGGGGCCCTTCTCGACGTGCGCGACGGCGCCGTCCTCCGGAAGGGCGCCCGGCGTGATGCGGATCGCCTTCGGCGGGCAGACGAATTCGCAGAGCTGGCAGGAGACGCACTTCTCCCGCCCGTTCGGATCCATGACCAGGGTCGGCACCCCCCGATACCCCGGGGGGATCGCCGGCCGCTGCTCGGGATACTCCAGGGTGATGTTCGGCTTGAAGAAATGCCTGAGCGTGATCTTCAGGCCGCTGATGATCTGCGGCAGGTAGGTCCGCTCGGCGAAGGTCAGCGGCTTTCTTTCGATGGGTACGACGGCCATGGCGGAAAATGGGTCAGCGGGTGAGGAGCGCGATCCCGAGCGCGTAGGCGACGAGATTGGCGATCGCGAGGGGAAGGAGCTTCTGCCAGCCGATCCGCATCACCTGGTCGTAGCGGAAGCGCGGCACCGTCCAGCGCACCCACATGAAGAGGAATATGAGGGCCGCTATCTTCCCGATGAAAATCCCGATCGAGATGACCCCGAGGATGAGGGGATGGCCGCCCAGGTGAAGCCAGCCGGCCAGCGTGGCCAGCGGCAGCCAGGGAAGCGGGTTCCAGCCGCCGAGGAAGAGAAGCGTGAATACGGCCGACCCGATGATCATGTTCAGGTATTCGGCGACGAAGAAGAGCGCCCACTTGAATGCGCCGTACTCCGTGTGGAAGCCGCCGACCAGGTCCGCCTCGGACTCGGGCATGTCGAAGGGCTGGCGGTTGGTCTCGGCGAAGAGCGAGATCATGAAGATGAGCGCGGAGAGCGGCATCGTGAAGAGGAACCAGGCCCCGCCCCACCCGCTCGTCCCGCTCTGGAACTCCACGACCCGGACAAGGCTGAGCGAGCCCGCGGTCCCCGGGGCGTTGATCCAGAGGAAAACCGGGAGCACCGCCAGCGTCAGCGACAGCTCGTAGGAGATAAGCTGGGCCGAGGCGCGCACCCCGCCGAGAAAGGGGTACTTTGAATTCGAGGCCCAGCCTGCGAGGATGAGGGCATAGATTCCGAGGGAGGACACCGCGAAGACGGCGAGAAGCCCCACGTCGACGTTGGCCAGCATGAGCGGCACGATGTGACCCCCGACCAGGTAAGCGCCGAAGGGGACGACGGTCACCGTGGTGAGAGCCGGAATCATGGCGACGATCGGAGCAAGGATGAAGTACGGCTTGTTGACGTGGCCGGGCACCGGCTCCTCCTTGACGAGGAACTTGAGGCCGTCGGCCATCAACTGGAAGAGGCCGAGCCGTTGGAGCATCCGGCCCGCCACGGGAACGTAGGCCGCCCAGGGCACGATCGTCCGGTTCGGCCCCGGACGGCCCTGGATCCAGGCAGAGACCTTCCGCTCGGCCATCGTGCAGAGGCTGGCCATCGGAAAGATGACGAGGATGACCGCGAGACCCTTGGCCAGGCTCTGAACGACCGCCGGGAGATTGAAGAAGAAATCAAACATGTCCGGCCGGTGCTGCGGGCTGCGCGGGCGCGTGATGCAGGGTCTTCCCCTCGACGAAGGCGAGGCCGGCCCAGGGTGTCGGATCGAGAAGGAGGCCCGTGTCGGGAAGGTTGCCGTAGCGGACCGTGCCCAGTGCCGGCACCGCGGCGGCGATCAACTCCCAGAGGGCCGCGATGTCGACGTGGCCCGAGGAACTGGCGAGCGGCCTGCCGCCCAGGTTCCCGCCAACCGTTTCGACCAATTTTGCAAGGACCTCGATGTCGTCCATCGCGCCGCCGGGGCCGGGCACCGCCGTGGCAAACTTCTGCAGGCGGAACTGCTGGTTGACAAAGCTCCCGGACTTCTCGAACACGGTCAGGGTCGGCAGCACGACCGCGGCCGCCGCGCTCGTCGGGTTGGCATGCGTGCCGAGGTAGACGATTTTCGCTTTCGCAAGCTGCGCGCCGGTCAGGCCGGCGGCGGCCAGATCCTCGCCGATCGAGACGACAGTCCTGACCTCTCCGGAATCGATTTTCGCAGCCAGGCCGCCGAGGTTGCCCGCGGGTAGCTCCCGGATCAGCCCCGTCACGAGGGCACCCCGGACGTTGGGGTTCCGGTCCTCAGAGATGAGTATCCCGTCGCCCTGCCCCACCCGGCTGACCAGATGGACTGAAGCCGAAGCCGCTTCGGCCAGCTTCTTCGTAAGGAACTGCTCCTCAAGCGAGCTCCGGCCCGACGCGACGACAGCCACCCCGCCCGAGCTCAGGATTTCGCCCGCGGCGGCGAGCGCGGCGGGCGGAAGCGCTCCGGCGCCGGAGACCTTCGGCTCCGTCAGGCGATCGGCGGCGCGGACCGCCTTGTAGAGAAGCCGGCCGCTGTCGGCCATCCAGGTGTCGTTGACCTCGTCGTTCCGGCGCGGCGTGATCCGGTAGATGACGCCTTCGCGCGACCAGACGGTGGTGTTGGCGCCGACGCTGCTCTCGGTGTCGATGCCGTCGGTCTGCTTGAGGAACCAGACGCGCATCTTGAAGCGAAAGTCCGTGCTCGTCAGGGCGCCCACCGGGCAGATGTCGACGGTGTTGAGCGAATAGTTGTTCTCCAGGCTGCGGCCCGGGAAGCAGGTCAGGGTCGAATAGCTTCCCCGGTCGATGAACCCGAGGACGTCGTCCTTGGCCACCTCCTGCGAGAAGCGGACGCAGCGGGAGCAGAGGATGCAGCGCTCGTCGTCGAGCGTGACGCGGGGGCCGAGCACGGTCCGCTTCGGCTTCACGTTTTTCGGCTCGATGTAGCGCGAATAGCCGCGCCCGTAGCCGGTCGCCTGCTCCTGCAGCCGACACTCGCCCGCCTGGTCGCAGATCGGGCAGTCGAGCGGGTGGTTGATCAGGAGGAACTCCATCACGCCCTCGCGGCACTCCCTGACCATCGGCGAGGTCGTCCGGATGTGCAGCCCCGGGGAGGCATTCGTCGCGCAGGCGATCGTCGGGCGCGGGGACCAGTTGATCTTCTGCCTGCCCGAGGCGGGGTCGATGATCGGCTGCTTCGTCGCCGGATCCACCGCCGGCATTCCCATCTCGACAAGGCACATCCGGCAGTTGCCGACCACCGTGAGCTTCGGGTGGTAGCAGTAATGGGGCACGTCGATCGCGAGCCCGCGCGCGGCCTCGATGATGTTCGTGCCCCGGGGCACGGCGATCTCGCGGCCGTCGATTGTGACGGTGACCAGTTCAGGCTTCGGCGGGGCGATCATGGGAGGCTAGACGAGCGGCTGGGCCGCTTCCTTTCCATCGGTTTTCAGGGCGGCGTATTCCTTGAACTCGTCGCCGAACTTGGCGACGAAGCTCTGCGTGGGCCACGCGCAGGCCTCGCCGAAGGCGCAGATCGTGCGGCCCGCGATCTGGTCGGCCACGCTCTTCAGAAGCTCCCCGTCCTGCGGCCGCGCATCGCCGTGGACCATCCGGGCCGTGATCCGCTTCATCCAGAGCGATCCCTCGCGGCAGGGCGTGCACTGGCCGCAGCTCTCGTGGGCGTAGAACGCGTTGATGTTCCCGAGCGCCTCGACCATGCTGACCGAGTCGTCCATGACGATCACGCCGCCCGAGCCGCCCATCGATCCGATGAGCGCGAGCGAGTCGAAATCCATCGGGACATCCTCCAGGGACCAGTCGTACTCGGCCATTTCGGCCCCGACCTTTCGCTTGCCCTTGAACCGCTCGCCGAACTTGAGGACCTTGGCGGAAGAGCCGCCCGGGATGACGGCCTTGAACTTCCGGCCGGGCAGCGGGCCGCCGCAGACCTCGTTCAACAGCTGGCCCATCGTCACCTTCCCCACCTCGAATTCATAATAGCCCGGCCGCTGCACGTGACCGGAGACGCATAGGATGCGCGTCCCCGTGTTGTTCGGGGTCCCGATCTGGGCGTAGGCGGCACCGCCCATGTCGACGATGTGCTTCACATGGCAGAGGGTCTCCACGTTGTTCACGATCGTCGGGCACTGGTAGAGCCCGAGGACCGCGGGAAAATACGGGGGCTTGATCCGCGGATAGGGGCGCTTGCCCTCGAGCGACTCGATGAGCCCGGTCTCCTCGCCGCATATGTAGGCGCCCGCGCCCCGGTGGACGTGGATTTCGCAGCCGTATCCCGTCCCGAGGACGTTGGGCCCGCAGAAATTCGCCCCGCGGGCCTCGGCGATCGCCCGCTCGAGGATCCGCGCCCCTTCGGGGAACTCCCCGCGGATGTAGATGAAGGCCTGTTTCACGTTGTTGGCCCAGCAGCTGATCATGATCCCCTCGATCATCTGGTGGGGGTCCTGGTGGATGATGTAGCGGTCCTTGAAGGTCCCCGGCTCGGACTCGTCCGCATTGACCACGAGGTAGATCGGCTTCCCGCTCTTGCGGTCGACGAGCGTCCATTTGACCCCGCAGGGGAAGCCGGCGCCCCCACGGCCGCGGAGCCCGGATTTCTTGACCTCGTCTATCAAGTCCTCGGGCTTCCGCTGCACGGCCTTTCGGAGAACCTCGTAGCCGCCGTTGCGGAGGTAGCAGGCGAGGTCCGGCGTGTAGCCCGCCTCGTCGATGTGCTTGAAAATGAGGCGCCGCTGTTCGGGCATGGTCACTTTTTTGCCTCCGCCTTGATCCGGGCGCTGAGCTCGCGGGCCCGGGAAATGTCCACCTTCTCGTGGAGCTCCTCGTCGATCATGACGACAGGCGCCGTCCCACAGCTCGCGAGGCATTCGACGAATTCCACGGTGACCTCGCCGTCGGCCGAGGTCCCGCCGGCATGCGTGCCGAACTGTTGCTCGAACTCCCGGCAGGTCCGGTAGCCGCCCATGAGAGCGCAGGAGAGCGTGCGGCAGACCTTGATGTGCCGCCGGCCGATCGGCTCCTGGCGGAACATCGGATAGAAGGTTACCAGCTCGTAGATCGCGATCGGGGCGACCTCGAGCTTCCCCGCGATCCACTCGATCGCCTCCCGGGAAACGTACCCCTGGTCCTCCTGGACGAGGTGGAGGAGCGGCAGCGCCGCGCTCCGCTTCCTGGGATAGCGCGGGATGACCTCGTCGATCTGCGCAAGCGTTTCGGGCTTCAGGTTCATCGGTCGCACTCCCCCATCACAAAGTCGAGGGACCCGAGGATGGAGACGACGTCGGACACCATGTTGCCGACGCACACCTTGGGAAGGATGGAGAGATTGCAGAAGGACGGGGACCGGATCTTCAGGCGCCAGGGCACGCCGCCGCCCTTGCTCACGATATAGAAGCCGAGGGCGCCCTTGGGGTTTTCCGCCTCGAAGTAGACCTCGCCCGCGGGCATCTGCGGGCCCTCGGTCACGAGCATGAAATTCTGGATCAATTCCTCCATGGAGGTGAGGATCTTGTCCTTGGATGGCGCGAATATCCGCCTCGCGTCCGTGGCGTGCCACGGGCCTTCAGGAAAGGTGGCGACCGCCTGCTGGAGGATCCGCACCGACTGGCGCATCTCCTCGCCCCGCACCATGTAACGGTCGAAGCAGTCGCCGGTCGTTCCGACCGGCACGTCGAAATCGTACTGCTCGTAGCCGCTGTAGGGCTTGTCCTTGCGGAGGTCGAGCGGGACGCCCGAGCCCCGCAGGTTCGGGCCCGTGAGCCCGTAGGCGATGGCGTCCTCGCGCGAGATGACGCCGACCCCGCAGGCGCGGTCCTGGAATATCTTGTTTCGCGTCAGGAGCTGGAGGATCTCCTCGAGGATCGGCAAAAACTGCCTGCAGAATTCCCCCACCTTCCCGGTCCAGCCGGGCGGGACGTCGCGCTGCAGGCCGCCGATGCGCGTGTAGCTCGTCGTGAAACGCGCGCCGGTGAGCTCCTCGAATAGCTTGTAGAGCTTTTCCCGCTCGGCGAACGAATAGAGAAAGACCGACCACGCGCCGACGTCGATCCCGTACGCACCGAGGCCCATCAGGTGCGCGGATATCCGGGCCATCTCCGCGGTGATGACCCGGATCGCCTGGCAGCGCGGCGGCACCTCCAGCTTCGCCAGGCGCTCGACGGCGATGGCGTACGCCATGTTGTTCGCCAGGGGCGCCAGGTAGTCCAGCCGGTCCGTGTACGGGACAAACTGGTTGTAGGTCATGTTCTCGGCGATCTTCTCGTCGCCACGGTGCAGGTAGCCGATCACCGGCTCCGCCTTCGTGACGACCTCCCCGTCGAGCTCCATCTGGAGCCGGAGGACGCCATGCGTGGACGGGTGCGAGGGCCCCATCGAGAGCGACATCTTCTCGGTCTCGAACCCGCCCGCGGCGTTCTTCGCCGCAGCGTCGGGAAATGCGTATTCGGCCGGCATTACTCCGCGCCCTCCGGTTTGGGCCGCCGCTCGTTCCAGCTCTCGTCCTTCGCGCGCGGCTCGGCCTCGCTGAGGTTCATCTCGCCCGATGAGGCCACGAACGGGCCCCCGGCCATCGGCGCGGGGCGCGCCCGGGCGCCCGTCTCCGCGACGACCTCGGGATCGGGCAATTCCGCGTCCAGCCCGGCCAGGGGAAATTCCTTCCGCAGCGGAAAATGGGGATAGCCATCCCACATCAGGATCCGGCGCAGGTCGGGATGGCCCGAAAACGCGATGCCGAACATGTCGTAGGCCTCGCGCTCGTGCCAGTTGGCCGCCTGCCAGAGGCCGGTGGCCGTGGGCATCGCCGGGGAGGCGTCATCGGCGCAGTCGGCCGCGACCCGGACATACGCGTGGCTCGCCGTGGAAAAGAGGTGGTAGACGACGGTGAAGCGGGGGGAAACGCGGCTCGACCAGTCGATTGCCGTCACGTCCGTCAGCATGTCGAATCCGAGCCTGTCCCTGAGATGCCCGAGGAGGGCGATCACTTCGGCCGCCGGGACATTGACCGCGGGGTGGTCGAGGCTCGGGCGTTCCGTTACTTGCGGAAACTGGGCCTTCAGGGCTGCGGCTGTCATGAGCAGGCAGTGATCAACCCGTGAAGAGCTTCTTGGCCGACGGCTCGCGCTTTATTTTCTCCTGCAGTTTTATGAGTGCGTCCAGCAGGGCCTCCGGACGGGGCGGGCAGCCGCTCACATACACGTCCACCGGCACGATCCGGTCCACGCCCTGGAGCACGGCGTAGCTCCGGTACATGCCCCCGGTGCTCGCGCACGCGCCCATCGCGATGACCCATTTCGGGGAGGCCATCTGGTCGTAGATGCGCCGCAGCGAGGTGGCCATCTTGTAGGTGACCGTCCCGGCGACGATCATGACGTCCGACTGGCGGGGGGAAAAGCGCATCACCTCGGCTCCGAACCGCGCGATGTCGAAACGGCTGGCGGCCGAAGCCATGAGCTCGATCGCGCAGCAGGCCAGGCCCATCGGCATCGGCCACATCGAGTTCGTGCGGATCCAGTTGATCACCGCATCGGCTCGGGTGACGATGACATCGCCCTCGATCTTGCTGTTATAACCCAGTTCGGTGTTTGCGGAAACCATGGTGGAGCGCAGATGCCGGAACCTACCGCCGCCCACCCGCCGCGCAAGAAGCTTTTCCGGACGAAGGCCCCAAACCTTTCAAAACTGTCATATTCGGGAAAGGGGCGGGTAATCCGGGTCTGCGATGCTTGGCCTCACCATGAACAACCCATCCCCTGATTTGCGCAACCGCAGCCGCCGGATCGCCTTCGCAGCCGCCCTGACCTTCGCCGGGGCGATTGCCGCCACGGCCGTCAGCGGAGCCCGCTCCGCCTCCGACCACCCCGCCGTGAACGTCCAGATCGACGAACACCCCGTCAACCGGGGCGGCCTGGAGCAGGCGAGCTACTCGGCGGTCGCCAAACGGATCGCTCCGAGCGTGGTCAAGATCACGGTCCTGACCCACGAGCGCGGGGAACAAATCGATCCCCAGCAGCTTCAGGAGATGGATCCTCTCCTCCGGCAGTTCTTCGGCCAGGGCCAGATGCCCAAGGTGCGCCAGCCGGACCGCGAGGGCCTGGGCTCCGGAGTCATCATAAGCCCTGACGGATACATCGCCACCAACAATCATGTCGTCGACGGTGCCGACCACGTGACCGTCACGCTCGGCGACGGCCGCGAGCTCAAGGCCCGCGTCGTCGGACGCGATCCCCAGACGGACCTCGCCGTCGTGAAGGTCGACGCCGCGGACCTTCCGGCCGTCATCTTCGCCAGCAGCGCCCAGGTTGAAGTCGGCGACCGGGTCCTCGCGATCGGCAATCCGTTCGGAATCGGCGAAACCGTCACGTCCGGAATCGTCAGCGCCAAGGAGCGCAACGCCGGCATCGGCCTCGCCTATGAGGACTTCATCCAGACCGATGCCGCGATAAATCCAGGCAATTCCGGCGGCGCCCTCATCGACGTCGACGGGCGGCTGATCGGCATCAACACCGCGATACTCACCCATTCCGGAGGCTTCCAGGGGGTGGGCCTGGCGATCCCCTCCGACCTCGTGCGCAACGTCGTCGACAGCCTGGTTAGGAGCGGCAAGGTCGTCCGGGGCTACCTCGGGCTGAGTATCCAGAACCTCACCCCGAGCCTCGCCGAAAACTTCGGCGTCAAGGCGCGCGCGGGGGCGCTCGTGACGGACGTCAAGCCGGGCACGCCGGCGGCCAGGGCCGGCCTGCGCTCGGGCGATGTCATCACCAAGGTCGGCGGCGCCGATGTCACGGACGCCTCCCGCCTGAGCCTCGCGGTCAGCGAGACCCCGCCGGACACCAAGGTCGACCTCCAGTTCGTCAGGGACGGCAGGACCGAAAGCGTCACGGCGACGACGGTCGCGATGCCGAACAGGCGCGCGGACGGAAGGATCGAAGAGGCGGCTCCGGTTGCCTCCGACGACGGCGACAAGGGCGTTCTCAACGGAGTCTCGGTCGCGGACATCGATTCCGCGGCCCGGCAGCAGTTTGCGATTCCGGGGCGCGTGCGCGGCGCCGTCATCACGGAAGTGTCTTCCGACTCGGCTTCGGCCCGGGCGGGGCTCGAACCCGGCGACGTCATCCTGGAGATCAACCACCACGCGGTCGCGTCGGCCGACGAGGCTGTGAAGCTCAGCGAGGACGCGACGAGCAAGAAGACCCTTCTCAAGGTCTGGACGCACGGCGGGATGATCTACACGGTCATCGACGAGTCGGCGTCGGCGGCTTCCTGAACCCAGCGGGCGGGGGCCGGGTTAGGGCAATGTCCGACCGTAGCGGGTGGAGTGCGTTGTCCCCAACGCGCTTGTTTGGCTCGGCGGACGAACCAGCGCGTTGGGGACAACGCGCTCCACCGTCCTGCGACGATTGATTCTTTAACAATATTGCCTCTTATCTTGGCCCCGTTGCTTTACAAATGGCGGCCTGACCCCGTTGCCTTGATCCCATGCGCCTGCTCGTTGTCGAAGACGACCCCAAGATAGCCTCCTTCGTTGTCCGCGGCCTGAAGGAGGCCGGATACTCCGTGGACCACGCGCCGGACGGCGAAACCGGACTGGCGCTCGGGCAGTCGACGGACTACGACGCGGCCATAGTCGACGTCATGCTGCCGCAGCTCGACGGCATCAGCCTCGTCCGGCGCCTGCGCGCCGCGCGGCGGCCGACTCCCCTGCTTTTCCTGAGCGCCAAGGCGGGCGTGGACGACCGGATACGCGGCCTGCAGGCGGGCGGTGACGACTACCTGACGAAGCCCTTCGCCTTTTCCGAGCTCCTGGCGCGCGTGCAGGCGCTGATTCGCAGGGCCTCGCAGGCGCCGGAGGCGGCGCGCCTCGCGGTCGGCGACGTCACGGTCGACCTGACGACTCGCGAGGTCCTGCTTCGGGGAAAGCCGGTCGAGCTCCAGCCGAGGGAGTTCGCGCTGCTCGCCTACCTGCTCAGGCACGCGGGACGGGCCGTTTCAAAGACGATGATCCTCGAGCACGTCTGGGACTACAGCTTCGACCCGCAGACCAATGTCGT
>CAZJNA010000072.1:0-16010 GCA_964547325.1 uncultured Opitutaceae bacterium
GATCGGCCGCGGCCAGCGCGAGCTGATCATCGGCGACCGCGGCACCGGCAAGACGACCATCGCGATCGACACGATCATCAACCAGGCGAAGATCAACAAGGTCGGCCTCGCCTCGGGCGATCCCAAGTTCCGCCCAGTCTATTCCATCTACGTCGCGGTCGGCCAGAAGAACTCCAATATCGTCCGCACGATCGGCGCGCTCGAGGCCGCCGATGCGATGCAGTACACGATCATCGTCGCCGCAGCCGCAGCCGACAATCCCGCCAACCAGTACATCGCGCCGTACTCGGGTGCGTCGATGGGCGAGTGGTTCATGGAAAACGGCATGGATGCGCTGATCGTCTATGACGATCTGTCCAAGCACGCCGTGGCTTACCGCCAGATTTCGCTGATCCTGAAGCGCCCCTCCGGCCGCGAGGCGTATCCGGGCGACGTCTTCTACCTTCACAGCCGCCTGCTCGAGCGCGCCGCGCGCCTCGACGGCAAGGGTTCGCTGACGGCGCTGCCGATCATCGAGACCCTGGCCGGCGACGTCTCGGCCTACATCCCGACCAACGTCATCTCGATCACCGACGGCCAGATATTCCTTGAGACCGACCTGTTCAATCAAGGCATCCGCCCGGCCGTCTCGGTCGGACTTTCCGTGTCGCGCGTCGGTTCGGCCGCGCAGATCAAGGCCACCAAGCAGGTCGGCGGCAAACTGAAGGGCGAGCTCGCCCAGTTCCGCGAGCTGGCCGCCTTCGCCCAGTTCGGCTCCGATCTCGACGCCAAGACCAAGGCCCAGCTCGACCGCGGCTCGCGCATCGTCGAGCTGTTCAAGCAGCCGGCCTTCAATCCGATCCTGATCGAGACCCAGGTGGCGGTCCTCTTCGCCATGCAGAAGGGCTTCTTCGACCCGATCGACGTGAAGAAGATCGTGGATGCAGCCACGGCGCTGAAGGCCTTCTTCACCACCCGCCAGGACGCCCTCCTGACCGAGATCCGCACCAAGGCGGCGCTGGACAAGGACCTGGAGGCAAAGCTCCAGGCCGCATGCGAGGCCTGGAAGTCCAGTTACAGCGCCTGAGCCCGGTCTAAGCTCCTCCGCCTTCCTTCCGCATGGCCTCCACCCGCGACATCCGCCGACGCATAAAGTCGGTGAAGAACACCCGCCAGATCACCAAGGCGATGGAGCTGGTCGCGGCGTCGAAGATGAAGAAGGCGCAGCAGTCGGCGCTGGCCAGCCGCCCCTACGCGCAGCTCATGGCGAAGATGCTGGCCTCCCTCGGCTCGCGGGTGGACGAATCGCTCCATCCCTTCCTGCAGCAGCGGCCGGTGAAGACGCGCGGAATCTTCCTGGTCACGACGGACAAGGGCCTGTGCGGTCCGCTGAACGGCAACCTCTTCAAGCTCGTCGCGGAGATCAAGACGCCGGCGAAGTTCTTCGTGGTCGGCCGCAAGGGCGCGCAGTTTCTCGCCCGCACCAGGCGGGATCTGGTCGCGGATTTTCCCGTGCACGATCGCGTGCCCTTTGCCGAGGTCCGGGTCGCGGCGGAACTGATGGTGAAGCATTTTCTCGAGGGTTCGATCGACACCATCGAGGTCGTCTATTCGCGCTACAAGAACACGCTGGTGCAGGAGCCGACGCTCCGTCCGGTGCTGCCGCTCAGGAACCTGGGGGAATTCCTGGCCGAACACCGCGGCGCCGAGGATCCGAAGGGCGTCCATGGCCAGGAGATGCATTTCGAGCCCGACATCACGAGCGTCCTCAACGCATTGCTGCCATTCTACGTCAATCGGTACCTCTACCAGTTCGTCCTGTCGGCCAAGGCCTCGGAGCACAGCGCGCGCATGGTCGCCATGAAGACCGCCAAGGACAACGCGACCAAGATCCTGGGCGAGCTGACCCTCGAGTACAACAAGGCCCGCCAGGCCGCCATCACCCAGGAGATCCTGGAGATCGCCGCCGCCCAATTCTCCGCCGCCTGATCCTCCTTCAAATCCACCTCATTTTTCCCCCTCGCAATGAACTCCGGTAAAATCGTCCAAGTCATCGGCCCTGTTGTCGACGTCCAGTTCGCCGAAAACACCATCCCGCCCATCTTCCAGGCGCTGACCATCGACTTCACCGTCGCGGGGCGGCAGGAGCATCTCACCCTCGAGGTCCAGCAGCACCTCGGCGGGGGTCTCGCCCGCGCCATCTCGATGTCTTCGACCGAGGGCCTCAAGCGCGGCATGGAAGCCATCGACACCGGCGCCCCGATCTCCGTGCCCGTGGGCGCGGGCGTCCTCGGCCGCATCTTCGACGTCACCGGCGCGCCGGTGGACAACCGCGGCCCCGTTGCCTTCGACAAGAAGTACCCGATCCACCGCGCGGCCCCCGCGCTGGCCGACCAGGACACCAAGGCGCAGATACTCGAGACCGGCATCAAGGTCATCGACCTCATCTGCCCGTTCATCAAGGGCGGCAAGGCCGGGGCCTTCGGCGGCGCCGGCGTCGGCAAGACCGTCGTCATTCTCGAATTGATCAACAACATCGCCAAGGCCCACGGCGGCTACTCCGTGTTCGCCGGGGTTGGCGAGCGCTCCCGCGAGGGCAACGATCTCTACCACGAAATGTCGGAGGCGGGTGTCATCGACCAGAAGGACCTCGGCAAGTCGAAGGTCGCGCTGGTCTACGGCCAGATGAACGAGCCCCCGGGCGCCCGCATGCGCGTCGCCCTCTCGGCCCTCGCCATGACCGAATACTTCCGCGACGAGAAGAATCAGGACGTGCTCCTCTTCATCGACAATATCTTCCGCTTCTCCCAGGCGGGTTCGGAAGTGTCCGCGCTGCTCGGCCGCTCGCCCTCCGCCGTCGGCTACCAGCCGACCCTGTCCAGCGAGATGGGAATCCTCCAGGAGCGGATCACCTCGACCAAGAAGGGGTCCATCACCTCCGTGCAGGCCGTCTACGTGCCCGCGGACGATCTGACCGACCCGGCGCCGGCCAACACCTTCGCCCACCTGGACTCCACGATCGTGCTCGAGCGCTCCATCGCCGAACTCGGAATCTATCCCGCCGTCGACCCGCTCGCCTCCGTCTCGAAGGCGCTCGAGGTCTCGATCGTCGGCGAGGAGCACTACCGCGTCGCCCGCGAGCTCCAGCGCGTCCTGCAGCGCTACAAGGACCTCCAGGACATCATCGCCATCCTCGGCCTCGACGAGCTCTCTCCCGAGGACAAGCTCACGGTCTACCGCGCGCGCAAGATCCAGCGTTTCCTCTCCCAGCCCTTCGCGGTCGCCGAAGTCTTCACCGGCACGCCGGGCAAGTACGTCCCCGTCAAGGAGACCGTCCGCGGCTTCAAGATGATCCTCGACGGCGAGCTGGACGCCATCCCCGAGGGCGACTTCTACATGAAGGGCGGCATCGACGAGGTGATCGGCGCGTCCAAGAAGTAAATGCCACTCACCCTCGAGATCGTCACGCCCGAGGCCCGGGTGTACTCCGACACCATCGACACCGTCGTCATTCCGACGACGAGCGGCGAGATCGGCATCCTGCCCGGTCACATTCCCCTGCTCACCCAGGTGGCGGCCGGCGCGCTGCGCGTGACCAAGGGCGCCGCGACCCAGCTCCTGGCGGTAAGCGGCGGGTTCGCCCAGATTGCCGGCGACAAAGTGTCCGTGCTGGCACAAAGCGCCATCGAGGCGGAGAAGATCGATGAGCAGGCGGCGGAGCACGCGATGAAGCGCGCCGAAGAGGAACTCCTGAAAGGCAGCTCCTCGCTTCCGCCCGCCGAGATCGAGCGCCTCGAAGGCATCGTGCGTTTTTCCGTCGCCCAGCTAGGGGTGAGGCGGCGGCGGTAGTTTTTCGGGCGCCACCCCGGTGCGGACGGCCACGAGGGCCAGCACTTCCGGGACGTAGCGCCTTGTCGAGGACGGCAATCCGCCGACCACGATCCCGAAGTAATGGGTGTGCGCGGCGGCGATGGCGCGATCCACCCGCCCTTCGCCCGCGTTGTAGGCGGCCAGCGCCAGCGGCCACGATCCAAACTTGATTTCCAGGAACCTGAGCCGGCGCGCGACGGCATGAGCCGATCTTTCGGGATCCAGCCTCTGATCGGGCAGGAATGTGCCCAGGCCGAGCGATCGGGCCTCGGCCCTGCTGAGCTGGAAGAGGCCCCGGTGGCCAAAAAAGCCGCCGGCCGCCGGATCCAGCCCGGATTCCAATTCCGCCATCCAGGCGAGCTCCGGCGGGACACCCTCGGCGGCAAAAATTCCACAGAGACGCGGCATTACTTCCGGGGCGGACGGCGGCGGTGAACGGGTGCGCACCCGCTGCAGCCAATAATCATAGCGGGGCAGGGGAGGCGGGAGCGCGCCGTCCCCCATGCGCCGCCCGCAGCCCGCGAGGCCGATCACGCAGCAAAGCCAGACGGGGAGTGCGCGCATAGTTGGGCTCGGGCCCTTGTCACGTAATACGTTACAGGCAGGCCGCAGTGCAAATCGAATGGTTTTGTCTCGTTGACCCGTGACAAAGGCCGGATAATCAGACCCCTCCCCACGTGAACCGGGTTTTCATAAAGACCTATGGCTGCCAGATGAACGAGCGCGACAGCGAGGCGGTCGCGGCGATGCTGCGGTCGCGGGGGTACAGAATCGTGGATTCGGAAGCGTCCTGCGACGTCCTGCTCCTCAACACATGCAGCGTGCGGGACGCCGCGGAGCAGAAGGCCGTCGGAAAGGCCGCCCAGGCGCTGGCGCGAAAGCGGCGCGAGCCCGACTTCATTCTCGGCATCCTGGGCTGCATGGCGCAGAACCGCGGCGCGGAGCTCCTCGACCGGCTTCCCGACGTCGACCTGATCGTCGGGACGCAGCGATTCCATCACGTCCCGGATTACCTCGACAACCTTCGGGCCGCCCGCGAAGCCGGCGCCCCGGTCGGGGAAAGCATCGTGGACATTGCCGAGGAAGCCGGCTCGCAGAACACCATTCGCGACCACATGGAGCCGGACGCTCCGCAGGTGAACGCCTTTGTCTCCATCCAGCAGGGATGCAACATGCACTGTTCCTTCTGCATCGTGCCCAAGACGCGGGGCGACGAACGCTCGCGCCCGATGGACGACATCGTCGCCGAGTGCCGCGCCCTCGCGGAGCGCGGGGTCCGGGAGATCACGCTCCTCGGGCAGATCGTGACGAGCTACGGCAGGCGCGACCTCGCCCATTCGGGGGGCCTGTCCCCGTTCGTGCGCCTCCTCGAGCGCGTGCACGCCGTCGAGGGGATCGCGCGCATCCGCTTCACGTCCCCGCACCCGCTCGGCTTCAGGCAGGACCTCGTGGAGGCGTACGGAAGGCTGCAAAAGCTCTGCCCGTATGTGCACCTTCCGCTCCAATCGGGGAGCAACCGGATCCTTCGCGCCATGAACCGGCCGTACACCCGCGAGCGCTATCTGGAGATCGTGCGGTCGCTGCGCGCCGTCCAGCCGGAAATGTACTTCTCGACGGACGTCATCGTCGGCTTCCCCGGGGAGAGCGATGAGGACTTTGCGGAGACCCGCGCGCTTTTCGAGGCGGTGAACTACGACATGGCCTATGTGTTCAAGTACTCCGTCCGCACGGGAACGCCCGCGGCCTCAATGGAGGACCAGGTCCCGACGGAGGTGAAGGAAGAGCGAAACCGGATTCTTCTCGGCCTCCTGCAGGAGAATTCCCTCCGCCGAAACCGATCGCTGATCGGATCGGTTCAGGAGATTCTGGTTGAGGGGCCCGACCTCACGGGAAAGCGCTTCACCGGCCGGACCGCCGGAAACCGGGTCGCCGTCTTCGAGGCCCACCCGCGCCTTGTCGGATCCATCGTGCCCTTGAAGGTCGATCGGGCCAGCGTGAGCACGCTCTACGGCGAGTTGGTGCTGGCCGGGGCGGCCACGGTAGCATAATCCTGCGGGCTTTCCCATGTCCCTCGCCTTAGCCACCCTGCTTCCCGGCCTGGTCCTCATCGCCCTAGGCGCGCTCCTCGTCTTCGGCGCGGGAGGCGTCACCGCGGCCTTCAAGGCTTTCCCGCGCTCCCGGCGGGCCACGTGGATCTGCTTCGGAGCCGGGTCCGTATGGTTCCTCTATATCATCTGCAATCTCTCGCCGGCCGACTTCGGCGACTACCGAAAGATTCTCTTTGTGCTCTTCGGCCTGATCGCCGCGCTGGCGTTCAAGTCCGTCCCCGATTTCCTTGCGGTCCGCGGAGCCGCCGTCCTCGTCCTTCTCGCCGCAATGCCGCTCCTCGATTCCGCGTACATGCAATACGACGTGCCGCGGAGGCTGTTCATGGTGAGCGCCGTCTATGTCGCCCTGTCCCTGGCGCTTTGGCTGGGCGCACAGCCCTACCGCCTGCGGGATTTCTTCGACTGGCTCTTCGCCCGGCCCGGACGATCCCGCCGCCTTGGGGGCCTCCTTGCCGCCTATGGCCTGCTGCTCTGCGGAGTCGCGCTGAGCTACTGAGTCGCCGCAATGCCGCCCGGGCCGATCCTCCTCGTCATCGCCGGACCGGCGGGATCGGGAAAAAGCACGCTCTGCGACCGTCTGGTCGAATCCGGGCTCGGGGGTTTCACGAGGGTTGTCACGACGACAACGCGGGCGCCGCGCGAAGGCGAGGTGGACGGAGTGCACTATCATTTCTTCTCGCCGGCGGAGTTTGAGGCGAGGGTTGCCGACGGGAGATTTCTCGAATGGGCGTGGGTGCACGGCCGCCGCCGCTACGGCACCCTGGTCGCGAGCGTCCGCGATCCCCTCGCCCAGGGACGGGACCTCGTGATGAGCGTGGACGTCCAGGGCGTCGAGAGCCTGCGGCGGCTGGCGGCGACGGATCCCCTCCTTGGGGGCGCCTTGACCACGGTGTTCCTGGTCGTCGATCACGACCGCCTGCTGGCCCGCATGCGGGACCGGGGAAAGGACGACGAGGAGGAAATATCCCGGCGCATGGCGACGGCGGAGGCGGAGCTCAAAGAGGCGGAAAAATTCGACTTCACGATACACAGCCGCAGCCGGGACGAGGACTTTGCCTCTCTCCTGGCCATCATAGATCGCGTGCGGCATCGCAACTTATGAAGATAAACCCCGCTGCCATAAGCACCGCCCTCATCGCCGTCTCCCTTTTTTGCAGTCCCGTTCGCGCCGCGGGCGAAAGGGTCATCGACCTCTGGCCGGAAGGCGTTCCGGACGTTCAGCCGGGCGCGGCACCCGAAAAGGACGATGCGGGGGGCGGAATCTCGAACGTGCAGCTTCCGTCGCTGACCTGCTATCCCGCGGATCCGGCGAAGGCGAACGGCACGGCCGTGATCGTCTGCCCGGGCGGGGCATACGCCCATCTTTCGTTCGAGCGCGAGGGCCGCGCGCCCGCGCGCTGGCTCAATTCGATCGGCGTCACGGCCTTCGTGCTCAAGTACCGCCTCGCGGAATACGGGCATCCCGCCCCGCTTCGCGACGCCTTGCGCGCGATGCGGATCGTGCGCTCCCGGGCCGCCGAATTCGGCGTGCGTCCCGACCGGATCGGAATGCTGGGCTTCTCCGCGGGCGGCCATCTCGCCGCCTCCGCGGGCACTCTGTATGACGCTCCGGAGGGCCGGACCGGAGCGGCGATCGATTCGACCAGCGGACGGCCCGATTTTCTCCTGCTCATCTATCCGGTCATCACGATGCAGGATCCCTACACCCACGCCCGTTCGCGGCTGAGCCTGATCGGCCCGCACCCGGCGCAGTCCGTGAAGGACCACCTCTCGGCGGAACTTCAGGTCACGAAGGCCACGCCTCCTTCCTTCCTTGTCTCCACGGAGGAGGATGCGACGGTGCCTTTCCAGAATAGCGTCCTCTTTTTCGAGGCCCTGAAGCGCGCGGGTGTCGCGGCGGAGCTCCATGTCTTCGAAAAGGGCCCCCACGGCTTCGCCATGAACACGAATCTCGGCGCCACCTCCGAATGGCCCCAGCGCTGCGCCTCGTGGATGCGGCTCCACGCGTTGATTCCGGCCGGACCGGCCCAACGCTAGCAGTTCAATCCTCGGTCTCCGTCACGTAGTGGCAGCCCTTGCTCCGCGGATTGAGCGCCGCGGCATGCACGACGAGAAGGCCGGTCTGAACGGCGTTTCGCAAATCGATCAGGGCCGGCGAGAGCCGGCAGCCGCGATAGAACGACTGGATCTCCTCGCGCAGTTCGAGGAGGATGCGGCGCGCGCGCGTGAGCCGCTTCGGCGATCGGATGACCCCGGCGTAGTTTGAGAGCGTGTTCTGCAGGAGCATCATGTCCTGCCGAATGAGGGTCGTGTCCGCGTCGCGCGCAGGACCCTCCCAAGGCCGCGGATCGGGCAGCCTGAACCCGCCAGCGGCAATGTCCGCAGCATCCGCCTCCGCCGTGAACTTGGCGCCGACAAGACATTCGAGAAGCGATGTGCTGGCGAGGCGGTTTGCCCCGTGCAGGCCCGTGCACGCGGTCTCGCCCACAGCGTTGAGATTCCGGACCGTCGTCCGCCCATGGAGATCCGTGTAGACGCCTCCGCAGGCATAATGGGCCGCGGGGACAACGGGTATCTGCTGGCGCGGGATGTCGATCCCCTGGGCCAGGCACATGGCGTGGATGCCCGGGAAATGATCGCGGACAAATTCCGGCTTGAGCGCCGAGAGATCGAGGTAAACGCACGCTTCCCCATCCGCCGCAAGCTCGTGATGGATCGCCCGCGCCACGACATCGCGCGGAGCCAGGGAACCCCGCGGATCAATCCGGTCCATGAAGCGCTCGCCCCGCGCATTGACGAGGACCGCGCCTTCGCCCCGAAGGGCCTCGGTGATGAGGAAACGCGGCGCATTCTTCCGGTAGAAGACCGTCGGGTGGAATTGCACGTATTCCAGGTCGATGACCCGCGCCCCGACCCGGTAGGCCATGGCCACGCCGTGCCCCACGCTGCCGGGACGGTTCGTCGTGTGAAGGAATATCTGCCCAAGCCCGCCCGTGGCCAAAATCGTCTTCTTCGCAAGGATGGCGACGACCTCGCCGGCCGCCGCGTCGAGGACGTAGGCGCCAAAGCAGGTGAGCGGCAGGTAGCGGTCGGCCGGATTGTCCGTGTTGTGCGAGAGCGTCAGCAGCTCGACCGCCACCCATCCGATGCGCCGCGTGATCTTCGGCGTGCCGTCGACCCGCGCCGCAACCGCGGCCAGGATCGCGTGCCCGGTGGCATCCTTGGCATGGATGATCCGGCGGGTGCCATGCCCGCCCTCGCGGCCAAACTCGAGCTCGCCCGAATCGTCCCGGTCGAAGGCGACCCCCAACTCGTCGATGAGCAGGTCCTTGACCGCCGCCGGTCCCTCCCTGACGAGCTGTTCGACGGCGGCGGGATTGGCCGTGCCGCCGCTCGCGGAGACGATGTCCCGGGCCAGCGCCTCGGGATCGCCGGAGGCGTCGAAGATGATCCCGCCCTGCGCGCGGTCGCTGTTCGCGGCGAGAGGGCCCTCGAGCGAGAGCAGCTCGACCGAAAAGCCGCGCCGGGCGGCATGGAGCGCGTAGGCGCAGCCTGCCAGGCCGGAACCGACGACCAGGCAGTCCGTGCGGATGATTCTCATCGGCGCGCCGCGGCGCGCCGCCGGGGAAGGAGTGTCAGGCTGAGATCCGCCGCGGCCGCGGAATGCGTCAGGGCCCCGACGCTGATGACGTCGACCCCGGGGATGGCGTACTCCGCAATGCTCCCGAGGCGCACTCCTCCGGAGACCTCGACCAGCGCCTGTCCCGCGATCGTGGCGACGGCGACACGGACCTGCGCCGGGGTCATGTTGTCCAGCAGGATGACCTCCGCGCCCGCGCGCAGGGCCGCGCGAACTTCGGACGGAGTCTTTGCCTCGACCTCGACCTTCGCGGTGTGGGGAGCCGCGGAGCGGGCAAGAGCCACCGCCTTTTGCAGCGAGCCCGCGGCGGCGATGTGGTTGTCCTTGATCAGGATGTGCTCACCCAGCGAAAAGCGGTGGTTGTGGCATCCGCCGCACCGCACCGCATATTTTTCCAGCGCGCGATAACCGGGTGTCGTCTTGCGCGTATCCACGATCCTGACGCCCGTGCCGGCCGCGGCGTCCGCAAAGAGCCTCGCCTGGGTGGATATTCCGGAGAGCCGCTGGAGAAAATTGAGCGCCGTGCGCTCGGCCGCCAGCAGGGAAATGGTCGGCCCGCCGACGCGGAGGACGGTCGCGCCCTTTCGCACACGGTCGCCGTCCGTCGCCTCCAGCGCCACCTTCAAGGCGGGATCCACGCGGACGAACACCTGCCGCGCGATCTCGAGCCCGCAGATCACGAGGTCGTGGCCCGCGGTCACGATCGCGCCCGAGCGGTGCGCGGGAGAAAAGATGGCGCGGCTGGTGACGTCGCCCTGGCCGACGTCCTCCTCGAGCGCGAGGTCGATCAACTGTTCAATTCGAGGGAGCAAGTTGGAACATCCTTTCAAGGCTGCCAGCCGCACGGCGCCTCAGGTCCTCATCGAGCGTCACGATCTGGTCGGGCCGCGGCGCGGCCAGGGCATCGCGGATCTTCTCGAGGGAATTGAGCTTCATGTAGGGGCAAAGCCGGCAGCCCCCGATAAAATTCTTCTCCGGCGCCTCGACCTGGAGCCGTCCGACGAGGCCGCACTCCGTGAGCATCAGGAAATAGGGCGCGGCGGTCGATTTCACGTACTTCATCATGGCTCCCGTGCTTCCGACAAAATCCGCCGCAGCCGCGACTTCCGCGGCGCATTCGGGGTGGGCCACGACCTTGAGCCCGGGAAAGCGGGCCCGCGCCGCGGAGACCTGCGCGATGTCGAAGCGGTCGTGGACGAGGCAGGTGCCGTCGGAGGAAATGATCTCCTTGTCCACGCCGCGGCGGCCGAGCTCGGAGCGGACATTCTCGGCCATCAGCCGGTCCGGAACGAAGAGAATCCGCCGTTCCGGGAGCTGGGCGACGATGTCGTAGACATTCGAAGAAGTGACGCAGACATCCGATTCGGCCTTCACGTCCGCGGTGCTGTTTATGTAGCAGACGACCGCGGCATCCGGATAGAGCCCCTTGAGGCGCCTCAGGCCGTCGCCGGTGAGCGAGTCCGCAAGGGAGCATCCGGACTCCCGATCGGGCACGATGACCGTGGCGTCCGGCGAGAGGATCTTGGCGGTCTCTGCCATGAATACGACGCCCGCAAATACGATGACCTTGGCCCGGGCCTTCCGCGCCTGCTGGCTGAGGTAATAGGAGTCACCCTTGAAATCGGCCACGCCGTAGATGATCTCGGGCTCCACATAGGAATGGGCCAGGATGACGGCGTCCTTTTCGCGCTTGAGGCGCGCAATCTCCAGGGTGAGCGGGGCGATCCCGCGGCACGTATCGAGGTTCCATGTCCTGCCGCGCGGATCGCATTCGACATGCATGAGGGCCCGCAACAGCCGGTCGGCTTCGGCATCGATGCTGGTCTCGGTGGCAATCATGGCGAAAGTGGCCTCGGGCTCTTGAGCGCGCGCGCAATCAAATGGATTTTGCAAATACATGCAAACCAAGGAGCACCAAGTCGGGTTCCCAGGCGGTGAATAGGGCCTCCCCTCGCAGGCGCGATGCGTGCCCCCCGGTGCCGACGACCTCCGCGCCGGCACGGCCGAAAGCCTCGAGCCCGATTCGGGCCGTCAGCTCCCGGATCGCCCCCGCATGTCCGAAAAAGATCCCCGACTGCAACCCGGCCCGGGTCGAACGACCCAGGGATACGCGCGGCCTCTTCACGGCAACCGCCGGGAGCTGGGCCGTGCGGCGCGCAAGCATGCCCGGCCAGAGATCGGCGCCGGGCAGAATGGCGCCGCCGAGCACTGTGCCGTTCCTGGCGAGCGCCGTCACCGTAGTCGCCGTCCCGCAATCCACGACGATCACATTTTTCCCGGGAAAAAGG
This sequence comes from uncultured Opitutaceae bacterium, assembly GCA_964547325.1. Classification (GTDB taxonomy): domain Bacteria; phylum Verrucomicrobiota; class Verrucomicrobiia; order Opitutales; family Opitutaceae; genus Palsa-1447. The sequence goes on from CAZJNA010000072.1 coordinate 11,886, forward strand.
GCCCGCGCGCCCAGTGCGCAGGCGAGGCGGTCGGTTCCCAGCTCCCGCGGACGGAAATAGCCGATCTTAAGGCCGTGCGCGCCGGCCGCAGTGAGCCCGCGCGCCGGTGTTCCCGCGTGGCGCGCGATCGCCCGCCGCACAACCGGCGTCAGCCTGGGCACAACCGAGCAAAACACCGCGCGATCGATCCCGCCGCGGGCGCATCGTCCAATCAGGCGGCCGAGGCTCGGCCCGGCGGAGGCCGCGCGGACGGGAAGGCGCCAGCGCCCGACCAGCCTGTCGCCGGAGAACACCCCGCAGGAGATCGTGGTGTTGCCGATGCTTAGGACCAGGGTGCGCATAGCCGGGGCTGATCAGATTATTGCATCCGCCAGCGCCTCGACGCCGGCGCACGCCAGCGGAGCCGCGCCCCTGGCCCGATAGTAGCGGAACGAATGCACGGCGTCCCGGCGAATTTCATCCAGGTCATTCTGCACCACCGCGTCCACGCCGCCCGCGGCAAAAAGAGCCTCAACCGCCGCCTGTCGCGCGGCCTCGCCGGCCCCGACAGTGAGCTTGAATCCGACAACGCGCACCGGCCGCCTCGAAAATCCTTTCAACTCGGGAAGGATCTTGGCGTTCCGGACCAGCTGGAGCGTCCGCTCCGGGGCGGTCGAGTCCGTCTTTCCCTCCCCGGTCCCGACGGGCCGGTAGTCGGCCACCGCCGCCACCATGATCACCACGTCCCACGCGCCCGATGCGAGGCGCCGCCGCAGCCGCGCGCGCAGGTCCTCGGCCGAACCGAATCCCTCCCTATCCGCGACGTCCCGCGGCGCGACGGCTCCCTCGCCCCGCAGGAGAGCCACCCGGTGGCCGCGATTCTGAAGCGCGTCGGCGAGAGCCGCACCCGTGGCGCCGGTGCTGATGTTCGAGACAAAGCGCACCGCATCGATCGGCTCCCGCGTCGCGCCCGCGGTGACGAGCACGTTCATGGCGCCGCAGCCCTGCGGCGCTTCAACGCCGCGAGCACCTCGGTCACAATATGCTCGGGATCGGCCAGGCGTCCCGGGCCTTCCTCCCCGCAAGCGTGGGGGCCCTCGTCGGGATTGAGGACCCGGACGCCCCAGGAGCGGAGCCTCTCCAGGGATGCCGTGGTCGCCGGATGCTCCCACATCCGCGCGTTCATCGCCGGCGCCACCCACCAGGGCTTGTCCTTCAATTCCCAGGCGAGAAAAAGGGCGCCGACCGGATCGTCAGCCGCGCCGGAAGCAAGGCGGTTGATCGTGTTGGCCGTGGCCGGGCAGACGACGGCCATGTCCGCACGGCGGGCGAGTTCGATGTGATCGAGCGCTCGGCCCTCCTCCCAGAGGTCCGTGAATGGCGGCTGGCCGCTCAACCCCTCCAGGGTTGCCCTGCCGACAAATCGAAGCGCCGAGGGCGTGGCCACAGTCTGCACCGCGACGCCCGCCTGGGTCAGGCGGGAGATCGCGATGCATGCCTTGTAGCATGCGATCGAGCCGCTGAGGCAAAAAAGCACGTTACCGCGCGACATTGTCGATGAGACGGGTTTGTCCGAGGCGGACGGCGCCAAACCGGCGGCCGGGACGGTCCTCCACGTAATCCACGGCGAAGCCGGCTCCCTCAAGGGCGGAGCGCGCGCGGTCGGCGGTGGGTTCGCCGGCAAGGGCCGCGTGGAATTTCGGCGCCAGCGAACGCTCGGCCGGCGAGAGGCGGGAATTGCGCGAACTCAGGGCCAGCCCGTCGGCCTCGCGGAGGGTGGGGCAGCCGACGATTTCCGTACGGAGGAAGAACGCCGCCGCCATCCCTCGAACGAGCTCAAGCTGCTGGAAATCCTTTTCACCGAAGTACGCCCGCTCGGCGTCGGCGATCTGAAGAAGCTTTGCCACAACGGTAAGGACGCCGGTGAAGTGCCCCGGCCTGTGCGCGCCGCAAAGTTCGCGGCTGAGCGCGTCCTCGGTGACCGCGTATCGTGTGCCGCCCGGGTACATTTCCGCGACGGTCGGCGCAAAGACCACGTCGACGCCGGACGCGTCCATAAGCGCGCAATCCGCCTCGAGGGCCCGCGGATAGAGCTCAAAGTCGTGCTTCTCGTCGAACTGGGTCGGGTTGACGAACACCGATGCGAGAACCACCGCGTTGTCGCGCCGCGCCGCCTTGAAAAGCGAGGCATGCCCGGCGTGCAGCGCCCCCATTGTCGGAACAAAGCCGACGGAACTTCCCGCGGCCCGGTATCCGGCGCGCAAGCCGCGCCATTCGGCAACCGTGTGCACGATTCGCGCCACGGCCTAGAAACCCTCCTTCCGCGATGGAAACTTCCCCCCGCGCACGGCAGTCGAGTATTTCGCAATCCCGCCGCGGACCAGCTTCGCGCCGTCGGCGAATCGCCGCACAAACCGCGGGCGGAAGCTGGGATTGAATCCGAGCAAATCGTGGAGGACCAGGACCTGCCCGTCGCAGCCGGGGCCGGCGCCGATGCCTATCGTTGGAATCCGCAGCTCCCCGCTGATCGTGCGCGCGAGCTCCTGGGGGATGCACTCAAGCACAAGGGCAAAGCAGCCCGCGGCCTGGAGCGCTGCGGCATCGATCCGCAGTTGCGCCGCGGCAGCCTCCAAGCGGGCCTGAACCGTGAAGCCGCCGAGCGTATGGACGGTCTGCGGGGTGAGGCCCAGGTGTCCCATGACCGGGATTCCGGACTCGACGAGATGCGTGATCACGTCGCCATGGCCCCGCACCCCCTCGATCTTCACCGCATGGGCGCCCGCACGAAGGAGCTCTGTCGCGCAATCGAGGGCGTACACCGACCCCTTGCGGGCGGCGAGGAACGGCATGTCCGCCACGATCAGCTTGCCTGGCGCGCCCCGGGCAACCGACCGGGTATGGAGGGCCATGATCTCCGTCGTCGCCCCGAGCGTGTCGCGCTCGCCGTGGACGACCATCATGGCGCTGTCCCCGACGAGAAGCGCGTCGACCGGCGCATCCGCGAGCAACCGGGCCGACCAGGCGTCGTAAGCGGTGACGATCACCAGCTTGCGCCCGGCGGTCTTCGCGGCGGCGAATTCGAGAATGGAGGACATTTCGGGAATCCTAAACACAACCTATTCAGGCAAAAAGCTCAAGAACAGGTTGTCTAATGGCTGCCAGCGAACGCTTTGATGGAGATCCCGTGCAGCGCAACGGGGTGCGCCGGACAGGCTGGCGGCGCGGGCGACGCCGCGGCCCGGAACCGAGGCCCAACCCGGTTCTCAGATAGGAAGCTGCGGACGGGTCGGCTTGGGCCAGTCGAGGTGGAAGAACTTTCCGCGCGGCTGGTCCACGCGCTCGTAGGTGTGCGCGCCGAAGAAATCGCGCTGCGCCTGCAGGAGGTTGGCCGGAAGGCGGGCAGAGCGGTAGCTGTCGTAGTAGGAGAGGGCCGAGCTGAAGGTGGGCGCGGCCACGCCGCATTCCGCGGCGAGCGCCACGACCTTGCGCCAGTTCGCCTGGGCATTCTTCACGGTCTTGTTGAAGTAGGGATCGAGGAGGAGGTTCGCCAGGTCGGGCTTCCGGGCGTAGGCCTCGGTGATCTTCTGGAGAAAGGCCGCGCGGATGATGCAGCCGCCCCGCCAGATCTGGGCGATCTGGCCGAAATCCAGCTTCCACTTGTACTCCTTCTGCGCCTCGCGCATGAGCTGGAAACCCTGGGCGTAGGAACAGATTTTCGAGCAGTAGAGCGCATCGTGGATCGCGGCGATCAGCGCCTTCTTCGAGCCGCGGTATTTCTTGGAGGGGCCCTTGAGTATCTTGGAGGCGGCCACGCGCTCCTCCTTGATGGCCGAGATGCACCGGGCGAACACCGCCTCGGCGACCGTCGGGGCGGGCACGCCCATGTCGAGGGCGTTCGTCGAGGTCCATTTTCCGGTGCCCTTCTGGCCCGCGGTGTCGAGGACGATGTCGACGAAGGGCTTCCTCGTCATCGGATCCTTCTGCTGCAGGATATCGGCGGTGATCTCGATGAGGAAACTGTCGAGGATCCCCTGGTTCCACCCCGTGAAAATGGCGCTCATCTCGGCCGGCTTGAGCCCGAGCAGGCCCCGCATGAGGGCATAGGCCTCGCAGATCATCTGCATGTCGCCGTACTCGATCCCGTTG
>CAZJNA010000073.1:0-15661 GCA_964547325.1 uncultured Opitutaceae bacterium
GATGCCCGAAGTGAGCGGCTTCACGGTCTGCCAGCTGATGCGAAGCCATTCCACGCTCCAGCAAGTGCCGATCATTCTGCTCACGGCGCTGGACGACCGGACCTCGAAGCTCAAGGGCCTCGATGCGGGCGCGGACGATTTTCTCACCAAGCCCTTCGACCCGACCGAGCTCAAGACCCGGCTCCGGACGATCACGCGGCTGAATCGATTCCGGAGGATGTTCGAGGAGCAGGCGCGCTACGAGCGCCTCGTCGAACTCGCGCCCGACGGCATCGTCGTCGTCGACGAGGCTTACCGGATCCTCAGCTGCAATGCCACGTTCCGCCGGCTCCTGGGCTCCGATCCGACCGGCCGCGTGTTCACCTCCCTCCTTCCGGCGGACCGGGCGCGGGCCCTCGAGGCGCACACGGGCGCCCTCGGACAGCCATCCGGCGGCTCCGCCCCGTTTGAGACGACCCTCATCGAGACGGAACAGGCGGGGACCATCGTCGAATTGAGCGCGGGACGGCTCGACTGGTGCGGCGAGTGCCAATGGCAGCTCATCCTTCGCGACGTCACCGAAAAAAAGCTCCTCGAGACCCAGCTCATGCGCTCCCAGCGGATCGAGCTCCTCGGGCAGCTGGCCGGCGGCATCGTCCACGACGTCAACAACCTCCTCGGCGCCGTCTCCGGCATGACGGAGCTTCTGGAAATGCGGGCCGCGGAGGCGGACAAGCCGGGCCTGTCCATGATGAAGTCGACGATCCAGAGGATCACCGGCCTCCTGCGCCAGCTGCTCATGTTCGCCCGGGGCAGCGACGGCGAGCCGGTCCCCGTCGAGCCGCTCCAGATCCTGGAGGAGGTGGGCGGCGTCGTGCGGAGCACATTCGGGGCCGACTTCGAGGTGAGCCTCGAGGCGTCTCCCGATCTGGGCTCGATCGTGGCCGACGGAAACCAGCTTCACCAGGTCCTCATGAACCTCTGCGTGAACGCAAGGGACGCGATGCCCTCGGGGGGACGCCTCACGCTGCGCGGACGCCGCGAAGCCGTGACGGCCGAGGCGGCGGCCGGGCTCAGTCGCGACGCCATGGCCGCGCACTACGTCGTCCTGAGCGTGTCGGATTCAGGGACGGGGATTCCGCCCGAGGTTCGGGCCAGGCTCTTCGATCCGTTCTTCACGACGAAGGCGCCGGGCAAGGGCACCGGACTCGGATTGGCAACCGTCCTCAGGGTCGTCAAGCGGCACCATGGATTCGTCACCCTGCAGACGGAGGTCGGAACGGGCACGACATTCGATTGCTACTTTCCCGTCGTCCCGCCAAACTCGGCCGGGTCGGACAGCGCCGTCCCGTCACCATGATCGCCCACGCACTCTCCTGGAAATCGGGCATCGGCTGGTCGAAGCCCCTCGCCTCCCTGCCGCCGTCCGCGGATCTCCTTCTCTGCTTCGGACAGAGCGAACTCCTGACGAGCCCGCAGGGGCCGGCCGCGGAACTGCGCCGGCGCTATCCCAAGGCGGTCGCCGCGGCATGCAGCACGGCGGGCGAGATCTGCGGAACAACCGTCGGCGACGACGGCCTCGCCGTCCTCGTCCTCGGTTTTTCCGGGACCCGCGTCCGCGGCTTCTGCGCCTCCGTGAAGAGTCCGCCGGAAAGCGAGCGGGCCGGCGCCGAGATCGGACGCGCGCTCATCGAGCCCGATCTCAGGCACGTCCTCGTCCTCTCAGACGGGCTCGCGATCAACGGCAGCGCTCTCACCGCGGGCCTCCGCGGCTCGCTCCCGGCGGATGTTTCCGCGACGGGCGGGCTCGCAGGCGACGGCGCGCGCTTCAAGCGAACGGTCGTCGGGATCGGCGATGCGATTGGCCCGGGCCAGGTCGTCGGAATCGGCTTCTACGGTCCGAATTTCCGGGCGCAGCACGGCTCGGCCGGCGGCTGGCAGGCCTTCGGACCCAAGCGGCGGGTGACGAAGGCTGAGGCGAATGTCCTCTACACGCTCGACGACAAGCCGGCCCTCTCCCTCTACAAGCGCTATCTCGGCGAGCTCGCAGTCGACCTTCCCGGGTCGGGCCTCCTCTTTCCGCTCCAGCTCCTCTCGGACTCCTCGGAAGAGACAGGGCTCGTGCGGACGATCCTCGCCGTGGACGAGGAGAAGCAGTCGCTTACCTTTGCGGGAGACCTCCCGGAGGGGCAATACGTCCGGCTCATGAAGGCGGGGACGGACGCCCTCGTCGAGGGCGCGCGCACCGCGGCCGAGTCGCCCGGCGGGCCGGCGACCCCGGGCTCCCGCGCGGCCATCCTCGTCAGCTGCGTCGGCAGAAAGCTTGTCCTGGGAGGACGCGTCGAGGAGGAGGTGGAGGCGGTCCTCAAGCAACTGGGGGCCGATGTGAGCGCCGCGGGATTCTATTCCTACGGCGAGATCTGTCCCGGCGGCTTCAGCAACAGCTGCGAGCTGCACAACCAGACGATGACCCTCACCGTGATCGGCGAGGTCGCGTGAGATGAACTCCCTCCTGCAGCGGCAACTGCGGCTGAGGCAGCTGGAGTCGGAGGCCCGGAACGACGCCCTGGCCGAGCTCCTGAAGACCGTCTCGGCCACCTACGACGAGCTGGAAAGGGACCGCCGGCACCTCGAGCACACGCTCGCGGTCGTCTCCGACGAGCTCAACGAGGCGAACGAGCAGCTGCGCTCCGAGGCCGAGAGCCGGCTGCGCAGTCTCAACGCGTACTACCAGCTGACGCTCGAGGGCCAGCAGGGCATGATTCTCTGCTTCAAGGAGGTGGGCGGCGATTTTGTGCACACGCTTTGCCGCGGCCGGCTGGCCCGCAGGCTGGGATGGGCGGCGGAGCTCGTCGAGGGGAGACGCCTCGAGGACTTTCTCCCGGCCGAGTCCGCTGCCGTCCTTCGCGCGGCCTACCGCCGCGCGTGGAGCGGGGAGGAATGCACCTTCGAAGGCCAGTCCCTGGACGGCAGGATCTCATACCTCGCGCTTCTGCAGCCCCGCCCCGGCGACGCGGCGTCCCCGGAGGTGATCGTCTCGGCCGTCGAGATAACCGACCGCAAGCGGGTCGAGGTCGAGCTGCGCGCGGCCAAGGAGCGCGCGGAGTCGGCCGACAGGGCCAAGAGCGAATTCCTGGCGGTCATGAGCCACGAGATCCGGACGCCCCTGAACGCGATCCTCGGATTCACCCACCTCCTCCTCGAGAACTGCAGGGACGACGACCAGAAGCTCTGGATCAAGACGATTGACCAGAGCGGGCGCGCCCTGAAGGCGCTCATCAACGACATCCTGGACTTCTCGAAGATCGAAGTCGGCCAGCTCGAGCTGAGTTCGGAGCCGATGACCGTGGCCGAAGTGATGCAATCCGTGGCCGGGCTCTTTCGTCCGGCGGCCGCCGAGAAGGGAATCGCACTCGAGCTGCGGATCGATGTCGCGCTGCCGCAGGTGATCCGCGCCGATCCCCTGCGGGTGCGGCAGATCCTTTCGAACCTGCTTTCGAACGCGGTCAAGTTCACAAAGGAGGGGGCGATCGTGCTGGCCGCCTCGCCCGGACGAGCGGCGGGCGGGGAGAACGGCCGGATGGATCTGGCCTTTTCGGTCACCGACAGCGGCATAGGCATTCCCGAGTCGGTGCGCAGCCTCCTGTTCAAGCCCTTCACGCAGGCGGACTCCTCGACGACGCGAAACTACGGGGGCACCGGCCTTGGGCTCGCGATCAGCCGCCGGCTCGCCCGCGCGATGGGCGGCGAGCTCGACTACACGAGCGAACCCGGCACGGGGTCGATCTTCACATTCACGCTGCCCGTCGTGGCCGACGCGCGGAAGGAAAGCGCTGCCGAGGCCGAATTTCCAGCCAGCCAGTCGGACCTGACCAAGATGCGGGTTCTCGTGGCCGAGGACAACCCAAGCAACCAGCTCCTGATCACCGCCCTTCTCCGCAAGATCGGAGTCAGCCCCAAGGTCGTGAACGACGGGAACGCCGCCGTGGCCGCCGTGGCCAAGTCTCCCTACGACCTCGTGCTCATGGACGTCCAGATGCCGTCCCTCGACGGACTGGCCGCGACCCGGGCCATCCGGGCCGCGAATCCGAAGAGCCGGATGCGGATCGTCGCCCTGACGGCGGGCGTCCTCCCGGACCAGAAAAAGGAGTGCTTGGACGCGGGAATGGACGCCGTCCTCGGCAAGCCCTACGTATTCGTGGAGGTCCTGCGCGAACTGGCGATCGCCGGCAGCCCGCCGGACAGCGGCGGCGGGATCTGAAAGCGCCGCCAGGCGCATCCGGAAAAAGTGGGCGCCGGGGAGAACTTTCTTCCGGCCAAAGCGACATTCCAGGGTGATGAGACTTACCCCCCTCGCATTCCTTGTCCTGATTGCCCCGGTCCTGCGGGCGCAGACCGCGGGCGCTCCCCCGCGGGCGGGAGCGGCTCCCTATTGGCAGAGGATCACGCTGCCCACGGTCGCGGAGGCCGCCGCGGCGTTTCCAAAGCCTCCCCGCGAATATGGCACGATCCACTGGGCGATCTGGGGAGGCCAGCAGACCCGGGAGAAGATCCTGGCCGACATCGAGCAGATCGAGGCGAACGGGACCTTCGTCGTCATGATCGACAATTCCCGCGGGCTGCGCCCGAAATATTTCTCTCCCGAGTACCTCGATCTCGTAAAGTTCGCGGTCGAGGAATGCAAGAAGCGCGGCATGAAAGTCTGGATCGAGGGCGACGCGGGCTATCCCGATGGATTCGCTGGCGGCCGGATAAGCAGCGACTACCCGGGCCTCGGCATGCAGGCCATCGTCGCGGACGCGCGCTATTCGGTCGTCGCCGGGCAGACGCTCAGGATCCCCGTTCCGCCCGACACCCTGGGAATCCTCGCTTACAACCGGCAGCTCGGAGCCAGGGTCCTTCCGATTCCGGCCGATGGGCAGCTCAAATGGACGGCCCCCGACCCGGGCGGATCCGAGGTCGTCTTCGTCCGCCATGTCTTCCGCAGCTCCCCCACCCGGTACACGAACCGCGAGGATGGGACCGCGGACAAGGACAGCCGCTATTCCCTGATCGACTACCTCAATCCGGAAGCCACCCGCACCTACCTGAACCTGATCCTGGAGACCTATGCGAAGGTCGTCGGGGCCGAGTTCGGAAAGACGATCCTCGGGTTCCGCGGGGACGAGACCGATTTCACGGGCTTCATGCCCTGGACGCCAAAACTCCTCGAGACCTTCAAGGCCGCCAAGGGCTACGACCTGCAGCCCTACATCGCCCAGTTCTTCGAGCCGGCGCTCTCGGAGGAGGCGCGGCGGGCGAAGGCGGACTATTGGGACGTCTGGAGCGGCCTGTTCCGCGACTCCTTCTTCAAGCCGCTGGCCGACTGGTGCGCCGCGCACGGCATGGAATACATGACCCACCTGAATCACGAGGAGCTGATGATCGACCTGAATCGCGGCGAGGACCTGGTGCGGAACGAGGGGGCCTTCTTCCGCGACATGCGCTACGTCCAGGTGCCGGGTGTCGACAACCTGAACCAGATCGGACCGGGAATCGTCGCCGACTTCCCGAAGCTCGCGACCTCGGCTGCCCACCTCTTCGGCCGCCCGCAGGTCTGGGAGGAGGAAGGCGGCAGCCCCTACCAGGCGGGGAAGTTCGTGGCCGACTATAATTTCGTCCGCGGGATGAACTTCCTGCAGATCCGGGGGATGAACGCCGCGGCGGCGCCCGACGCGCCCAGGCTCCTGAATCCCGCGGCCGCGATGTCCTGGTATGTCAACCGGGCAAGCTACCTCCTGGCGAGCGGCAGGCCCGCGGCCCAAGTCGCCCTGTACCACCCGACGGACAGCATGTGGTACGGCGACAAGGAGGCGGACGACGTCACGGTGAGGCTCGTCACCGAACTGATGGAGCGCCAGGTCGACTTCGATCACATCGATCTCGATGCCCTGACCTCGGTGTGCGCCCTCGACGGCGGCGTGCTCAGGAATCTGAGCGGACAGGCCTACCGCGCCGTGATCGTCCCGGCTTCCTCGGAGATCGACAAGCGGGCGCTTGAAAGGCTGCGCTCCTTTGCGGCCGCCGGAGGCAGGGTCATCTTCGTCGGCCGGACGCCGGCTCTCGTCGTCGGGCGAAGCTTCCTCAATCCGGAGCCAGGCGCTCCCGATCTCAGCTTTGCAACGCTCGAGCCGGCTCCGCACATAACCGACAGGGTCGTCGCGGCGCTGCCGCCGCCCGACGTCGCCCTGGACGCGCCCTGCCCGCCGATAAAATACATCCGGCGCACATTCAAGGACGGCGACGCGTATTTCTTCTTCAACGAATCCGACCGGCTCCAGACGCGAACCGCGACCCTGGCCGGCACCGGACAGGTCCAGGTCTGGGACGCCACATCCGGCACCATCCATCCGCTTGCGGGCGTGCCCGCGGCCGCGGGGACGATTGCCGTGCCGCTCGCCCTGGGGCCCCAGGAGACCCGATTCATCGTTATCGGCCCCCTGCCGGCGGACGCGGGTTATCCCCTGCCGACCCCGTCGGGGAGCGAGATGATCGTGGACCTCGGCGGCGACTGGACGATGACGCTCGGCGGACAGGCCTTTGCGGCGCCCCTGAAATCATGGAAGGATCTGGGGGCGGGATCGTTCGCCGGAATGGGCGTTTACCGGCGGGAATTCAGCGCGCCGGCTCCCCTGCCCAAAGGCAGGAGGATCTATCTCGATCTCGGAAATGCTCATGAGATCGCCCGCGTCCGCGTGAACGGGACGGATTTCGAGGCCCGCGCGTGGCCGCCCTACCTCTGGGACGTGACAGCCGCGATCCGGCCGGGCACGAACACGATCGAGGTCCGGGTGGAGGGCGCGCCTCCGAGTTCCGCTCGCCTCGGATCCGGGTTCGGGGCCAATGGACAGCGACGGGCGAACGGCGAGACGCCGAATGGCCCGCCGCCGCCTCTTCGCGGATTCGCCCCGACGGGGGTCCCGGGCGGCCTTGGCGGCGGCGATCCGTTCATGAGCGGGCGCGGCAGCCCGTTCGCGCCAGGCGCCCTGCCGATCCAGGCTCCCCCGAAGCCCTCGTCCACCGGCCTCTTCGGCCCGGTCAGGCTGCTCGCGCAATAGCGGCGGGGGTGCCCGGGCGTAATGCCCGGCTCATCCGGATTGGCTATCATGGACGGCTTGCAACGCGGCCGATCGCTTGTCACGAAGGCCGGTTGCCGAGCGCGCACACCGATTCCAACCCCTGAATGAATTCAGTCCGTGGCCTTTTCGTTCTTGCTGTCATCTCCGCAAACGCCCTCCTGGCCCAAAATCCCGGTGCAGGAACAGTCCGGGGGACCGTCGTCGACGGGGCGAGCCACAGGCCGCTCGAATATGTAACGGTTGCCCTGAAAAAAAGGGGTTCCGGGCAGCCCATCCAGGGCGTCGCCACCGATGCGCGGGGCGCCTTCGCCCTCGAGAAAGTGCCCTTTGGGGAGTACCAGGCTGTCTATGGACTTCTGGGCTCCGACAGCCGGGAAACGCCCTATTTCACCCTCGATGACAGCCACCCCTCGATCGATCTCGGAAAGCTCCAGGTCGCCGGAGCGCCGATCGTCATGGAAAAAGTCGAGGTCTCGGAGCGGCAGCAGGCCTTCCTGAACACAATTGACCGGAAAGTCTACAATGTCGGCAAGGACATCCAAAGCGCCACGGGGGCGGCAAGCGACCTCCTGCAGAATGTCCCGTCGGTCCAGGTCGACATCGACGGCAATGTCAGCCTGAGGGGCGATGAAAACGTGCTCATACTCATCGACGGCCGGGCGACGCCGCTCATGGGCGCCAACCGCGCCGAGGTCCTCCAGCAATTGCCGGCGGATTCGATCGAGAGGATCGAGGTCATCACGAACCCATCCGCCAAGTACTAGCCGGACGGCACGGCCGGCATCATCAACCTGGTCCTCAAGCGCAAGCGCGAGCCGGGCGAATCGGCGGTCCTGCGGGTCGTCGTCGGCAACGACAGCCGCTACGGCGCCAGCGTCAACGCCAACTACAATCCCGGGAAATACAACCTCTTCGGGAGCTTCGGCGTGCGCAAGGACGACCGGCCCCGCATCCTGACCGACAGCCGGACGCACGTGGACGCGGCAAGCGGGGCCCTGATCGGGACCCAGGTGACGACCCGGGAGGAGAGCCGGCCATTCTCAAGGATCGGCCAGGCTGGAGTCGATTATTTCCCGACGGACCAGGACAAGGTCGACGAGACTGTGAACACCAATTACCGGACCTTCTTCCGCACCGCGCTTGAGAACTACACGACCCGGGACAGCACGGGGGCCGTGACCTGGGCGAACAGCCGGCAGCGCACCGATCCCGAATACGAAAAGGACATCGAATCGAAGACGAGCTACGCGCACGACTTCGCCGACGAGGGTCACGTGATCGACCTGGAGTTCCGCGGGTTCGAGCACAAGGAGCAGGAGGACGATCACTACGCGAATGCCTTCGCGTTCCCAGTCTCGCCGACGACCTTCGATCACACCCGGATAAAGGCGGTCGAGCCCGGGACAGAGACAATCGCCGAATATGCGTGGCCGATCGACGCCGGCTCGAAGCTGGAGGCCGGCTACGACCGGTCCTACGACAAGAGCGACCAGGACCATTTCGGGGAGTCCCAGAATCCGGCAACGGGCCCCTGGATAACGGACGCCAACGTGACAAACCGCTTTATTCTGGAGCAGACGGTCGATGCCTTTTACGCGACCTACAGCCGGACGTTCGGAAGGTTTGGAGCCCTCGCCGGAACGCGCTTCGAGGAGGCGGAGGTCGACACGAACCAGGCGACCGCCGGGATAACGGGAAAGGCACGCTATGGCCGGGTCTACCCGAGCATCCACCTGAGCTACGATCTGACGGACACCGGCCAGCTGCAGCTCAACTACAGCCACCGGGTCCACCGGCCGGAGGGGGACGATCTGAACCCCTATCCGGAGTTCCAGGATCCCTTCAACCTGCGCCAGGGGAATCCCCTGTTGAAGCCGGAGGAGACGCACTCGATCGAGACCGGCTACCAGTACCGAAAGGACGACACGACACTCCTCGGCACGCTGTATTACCGCTACTCGTACAATGGCTTCACGAACGTGAGCCAGTACATCAACAGCACGACCACGCTGACCACCGAGGAGAACCTCTCCAAGTCGCAATCCGGCGGGCTGGAATTCGCAGCGAGCTTCAATCTGGGGAAGAGCCTGTCCGTCAATTCGAGCGCGAACATCTACTACAACGAGATCGACGCAAGCGCCCTTGGCTACGGAAAATCCATGTCCACCATGGCGTGGGCCGGAAAGCTCAGCGCGAGCTACGCCTTCTCGAAGGCGACCGTCCTGCAGTTCAACGAGAACTACACCGCCAAGCGGCTGACCCCTCAGGGGTACCGGCTCCCGACCTTCGTCGCAAACATCGGCCTGCGGCACGATTTCAAAAACAGGAATGTCGCGCTCATCCTCACGGTCTCCGATCTCTTCAATTCCCTGAAGGAGAGTGGACGGATAGATACGCCGATCCTCCACGACGACACGACCCGCCGCCGGAGTTCACGGATCGTTTATGCGGGCTTTATCTACACCTTCGGAGCCGCGAAAAAGAGGTCCAAGGACGACGCCCTGCAGTTCGACAACCAGTTTTAGCCGGCTGGAGCCTGAAAAAGCAGATCGACCTCCTCCCCGGAAAGGCGCCGCGCCCCGCGCGGCGGGATGAGGTCGAGGCGCAGGGCTCCGATCTGGGTGCGCCGGAGCCGGCTCACGTCGTGCCCAAGGGCCTTGAAGAGGTGCCGGATTTCGCGTTTTTTCCCGTGATGCATGGCGACCTCGACGTCCCGCGAGGATGACGCCGGCCCCGGGCCGGCGAGCGCCGCCCTCTCGACCTTGAGGTGCTCGCCCTCGACGCTGACCCCCTTGACAAGCAGCGCCAGGCGCGAGGAGGGAAATGGCGCCGCCAAGGCGACCCGGTACCGCTTGACGACCTCGTTCGACGGGTGCGTCAAACGCTGCGCGAGGTCCCCGTCGGTCGTCAGGATGACGAGCCCCTCGCTGTCCTTGTCGAGCCTGCCGGCGCAGAAGAAGCGCAGATGCGAGCAGTCTGCCGGAAGGAGCGAAAAGACCGTGTCCGGATTGTGGGGATCGTCGTTCGAGCACACGAGGCCCCTCGGCTTGTGCACCGCCACGGTCATCCGAGCCTGCGAGCGGGGCTGGGCCGGGACGCCGCCGACGACGACCCTGTCCAGGCTCGGCACGACCTTCTGTCCGGCAACGGCGCGCTTCCCGTTCACCCAGACCTCCCCCTGCGCGATCAGGGCCTCCGCGGCCCGGCGGGAGCAGGCGCCGGTGTCGGCCAGAAATTTCTGGAGGCGGACGGGTTCGGATGGCGGCATCGAAGGGTCTCCTGACTATTTGCCTTCATCGCGGCGGACTGCAACGTCCTTGAGGGTGCCAGCGACAATCCCGGAAGCCGGCCGCTTCCCGCCCCGCCCCCACCCTGCGGCATGCGCCCTTTGGCTCGCCCGCCATCCGTTCACCCTCGGGGCGGCGGCCTCGGGAATATCCGCGGCGCTCGCCCTGGCGGCGATGGCGCGGATGTTTCCGCATTTCGGCGGCTGGCCCGGGAGCGAGGGCTACGCGCAGATAGCCTGGAATCTCTCCCACCGCGGCCTGTTTTCAGCCGACGGGACCGCGGCCACCACCGAGCGGATGCCGCTCTATCCGATGATCCTCGCCGCCCTCATGCGTCTTGCCGGCGGCGGCTGGCGGCCATGGGCGGCGGTCATGAACGCGCTCGCCCTCGCCGCATCGGCGGGCATCGCCACCCGGCTCTGCAACCGCCTTTACTCAAACCCTCGGGCGACCTGGGCGTGCGCCCTCCTCCTCGCGCTGCATGTCGCATGGACGGCCGAAGCCCTGGCCCTTCGCGAGACGGTCTGGTTCGCGCTTGCGGTCATCGGCCTTGCCTCCGTCCTGACCACACAGCCAATCCCGCCGGGCCGGCTCATCGCGGCCGGGGCGCTCGCGGGCGCCGCCTACCTGCTGCGGCCGACCGGATTCCTGCTCATCGGCCTGTTTCCCATCTGGCTTTGGGCGGTCCGCTCCGATCTTCCCAGGCCCCTCGTTCCGCCTGTCGCCCTGGCACTCGCGCTCGCGGGCCTGGCGGTCGGCTCCTGGCAGTCCTATTCGATCCGGGCGACCGGCCAGCTGCAGATTTCCGACAGCGAGGGAGGCATCACGGCCTTCAAGGGCGCGATTCCGGAATTCTGGGTCGCGGAACCCTGGGTGGACCTCGACCTCCTGAATCCCCTTGCCGACGAGCGGGCGCGGCTCGCCGGTGCTCGCTCGCTGCCGGAGCGCGACCGCTATTGGCGCGACGAGGCCGTAAGGACGATCCGGGATGATCCGGCCCAATGGATCGCCAAGGGTTTCCTCAAGGTCGCCGAGCTCCTCTCGCCGGTGGGCACGCCGTTTGGCTACGGAAGGATAAATTCTACCGGGGGCTCGTCCAGACTTGAGGGATTCCGCTGGGACCCCTGGACGTTCGCCAGCGTGCCGTCCGCCGTCCTTATCCTCGGGGGAGCCGTGAGGCGCATGTCCCGGTGGCGCGCGCTTCCGGGCCCCGAGCGATCGCTGGCGGAAATGGCCGCCATTCTCCTCGCGCTTCTTTGCCTCGTGCACGCGGCGACGTCCGGAGAAACCCGCTTCCGCCTTCCCTTCGATCCCCTGCTCGCGGTGCTCGCGGCCCCGTCCGCCGCCGGGCTGTGGGCGGGCGCGGCCAGGCGCCTCAGAGGCCGCCCGGCAACGGCCGATCGATGACGTCGCGAACCAGGGGAAGGAGCGTCGATGAGCTGTAGGGCTTTACCAGAAAATCGTTCGCCCCCGCGTCCGACGCCTTGGCCACGCTCTCGCTGACCGCGAGGCCGCTCGCGGCGATGATCCTGGCCCTGGGATTTATGCGCCTGATGGCATCGATCGTGGCCGCGCCGTCCATGACGGGCATCATCATGTCGGTGATCACGAGCGAGACCGCGCCCGCGTGCCGGAAGTAGAGGGCGACCGCCTCGCTGCCGTCCGCCGCGGTGAGCACCTTGTAGCCGTGCGCCTTGAGGGTCAGCTCGGTGACCTTGACGATCGAGGGCTCGTCGTCGACGACGAGCACGAGTTCCCCGTTTCCGCGCGGGCGCCGGGAGGATTCGGAGCCGGGCTTGACGGGGCCCGCCGCGGGATCGGCGGGCAGCCGGATCTCGAAGGTTGTGCCGGCGCCGACCTGGCTCGACACGACCACGATCCCACCGTGACTCCGGACGATGCCGTGCACGGCTGCGAGCCCGAGACCGCTGCCCTTGCCAACCGCCTTGGTCGTGAAAAACGGCTCGAAGATCCGATCCCGGATCTCCGGGGAGATCCCCGTGCCGGTGTCCACGACCCGTATTGAGACGTAGGAGCCGGCCCGCGTGCCCTCGTGGGCGGCCAGGTCCCGCTCCCCGAGGGCGATGTTCTCGGCCGAAAACATAAGCTCCCCGCCGGAGGGCATCGCGTCGCGGGCGTTGACGGCGAGGTTGAGCAGGACCTGGTGGAGCTGGGTCCTATCGCCGATGACCGGCCAAAGCCCGTCGGGGATGGCCGTGCCGATCCTGATGTCGCGCGGAAATGTCTCGCGAATGATGCCCTCGAGCTCCCGGACGAGGCACTTCATGTCCACGGCGACCCGCTGGCCGTCGTGCCCCCGCGCGAACGTGAGCACCTGGCGCACGAGGTCGGCGCCCCGCTTGGTGTTCGCCTCGATCGTGTCGATCAGCTTGCGCTGCTCGCCGCCTCCCGGCCCTTCCAGCCGCAGGAGCCCGACCGACATGAGGATCGGTGTCAGGAGGTTGTTGAGGTCATGCGCGATGCCGCCGGCAAGGGTGCCGATGCTCTCGATCCGCTGCGCCCGCAGGTACTGCGCCTCGAGTTCCTTCTGCTTCGTCAGGTCGGTCATGCCGCCGACCATGCGGCAGGCTCGCCCATCGGGAGCGCGCATGATCTGCCCGTGGTCCTGGACATGCGCATAGGTGCCGTCGCGCTTGAGAAAGCGGTACTCGTCGCTCCAGCTGTCCCGGTTGCCCTCGAGTGCGCCACGAAGCTCGCGGATGACCCGGGGCCGGTCCTCGGGATGGATCCGGCTCGACCACGCGTTGCGCGGAGCGCTCGCATCGGTGGACGGGAGACCGAACGTCGTCCCGTAGTTTTCGCTGCGCCACACGGCCCCGCTCGTCACGTCCCAGTCCCAGATCGCGTCGCTGGTGGCCCGGGCCACGAGCTTGAACCGCTCCTCGCTGTCGCGAAGGGCCGACTCGGCGGCCCGCTTCTCGGTTATGTCGCGGAAGGTCCAGATCCGCCCGAAGATACAGCCCTCGCGATCGCGAACGGGAGCGGAATAGCGGTCGAGAACAGTGCCGTCGACAAGCTCGATCTCGTCGCGGCTCGTTTCACCGGGATGCGCGTAGAGGTAGTCGACCCTCTCGATGAACTGCGCCGGGTTCTTCGTGCGGCTCATCACGTACCGGACCTGCACGTCGTCCCCCTGCGCCACGATCTCGGGTGGAATCTTCCAAATGTCGATGCAGCGCTGGTTCTGGACCACCTTCCTGCGGTTCTCATCGAGGACGAGGATTCCGTCGAGGCTGGCTTCAAGCACCCCGTAGTCGAGTAGATCGCGCGCGGCGTCGGCGCGAGGTGCCGGGGACGATGCCATGGAAGTGCGGTCGGCCACGCTGGACAATCGCCGGTCGGGATGCAAGGCGCGAGAAACCTCGGTAGCGTATCATTTCTCCGGGAGCCTGCCTCCATCGTCGGGTGCTGCCAATTCCCCGGACCGCCGCCAACGCCGGCCGCCAAGATCCGCCGGCCAGTTGCCGGCCGGATGGCGGCCCCGAGGCGTCGGATGCGGGCAGCAACTCCTCTTGATGGCATGCTCCCGGAAAAATGATACACCACCGAACCCCCGTGGGAAACTTGCGGCGCGGGGCCCGTGGGCCATAATCCGTCCGATGCCCTGGGCCCGCAAAAGACACGCAGCGATGAAGCCGAAACTTCAATACAGGCCCGGGGCCGCCATCGCCCATCTCCGGGCCGGAGACCCGGCGCTCGCCGCACTGATCGACAGGGCCGGCCCCTTCGCGCTCGAACTCAGGCCATCGGCCAGCCTTTTCGAGGCGCTGCTCCGCGCAATCGTCTACCAGCAGCTGCACGCGAAGGCCGCCTCGACAATCCTCGGCCGCGTGCTGGCGGAACTCGAGCGCCATGGCGGCCCGACCGCGGAGGCGCTCGCGAAGGTCGGCGACACGGCGCTGCGCGGAGCGGGTCTCTCCGGCAACAAGCAGCGCGCCGTCCGCGACTTGGCGGCCAAGTGCCTCGACGGCACGGTGCCCTCGCTCCGCGAGGCCCGCGAATTGGAGGATGA
Source organism: uncultured Opitutaceae bacterium (assembly GCA_964547325.1). Classification (GTDB taxonomy): domain Bacteria; phylum Verrucomicrobiota; class Verrucomicrobiia; order Opitutales; family Opitutaceae; genus Palsa-1447. The sequence continues at coordinate 14,418 of CAZJNA010000073.1, forward strand.
CGAACTCGTGGAGCGACTGACGGCGGTGCGCGGCATCGGTCCATGGACGGTGCACATGCTCCTCATCTTCACCCTCGGCCGCCCCGACGTGATGCCGACCGGGGACTTCGCTATAAGGCTCGGATTCAAGAAGCTGTACCGGAAGCGGAAGGACCCGTCGCCCGAAGCCATCGTCGCGCACGCCAGGCGCTGGCGGCCGTACCGGTCCGTCGCGAGCTGGTACCTCTGGCGCTCGCTCGACGACGAGGTGAGCTAGCGACCTCGGTTACGTTTCGGTTAAAGTAGCGGGCGGCGCCAAAGTCGTCGACCCGGAGACTTCTTTATTTCAAAGGAGAGGCTACCCATGACCCATCGTTTCCTAAAAACCGCCCTGTTTTTCCTGGGCGCCATCGCCGCCGCAGGCGAAACAACGCGCGCCCTGCTTCCCCTGCCGGTTCCCTCCGCGGCCTCGCAGATCGCCCCGCCCGCCGATCCGGAGCATTTCATGTTTGCGATCGCGGGCGACAATCGCGCCGCCGGCCGCGACGTGCCGCCCCCGCCGACCGCCCGGCAGATATTCTCCGAACTTCGGCTCCTGCGGCCCGCCTTCTGCCTGTGGACGGGGGATGCGATCTACGGCTCCGACGACACGGTCGGCGAGGCCCGCGCCGAGTACGAGGCGTTCCTCGGCGACGCCGCGGCGGCCGCGACGCCGATCTTCAACGCGCCCGGCAATCACGAGATCTACGAACGCAGGGATATGGAGACCGTCTATGAGAAGAGCATGGGCAGGCTCTACGGCTCCTTCGACTACGGCAACGCGCACGTCATAGCGCTCGACACCTAGGAGGTGGGCTCAAAGACGGGAATCGGGGCGGAGCAGAAGGAATGGCTCCGGCAGGATCTCGCGGCGAACAAGTCGGCAAACATCTTTGTCTTCATGCACCATCCGCTGTTCCCGAAGAAAAAGAGCGCGGGGTTCGTCGACCGGGCCAACCGGGACGAAATCCACCAGCTGTTCGTCCAGTACGGCGTGAGCTACGTGTTTTCGGGGCACGAGCACCTCTTCTACCAGTCGGTGCACGATGGCATCCACTATGTGGTTACGGGCGGCGGCGGCGCCCCGATCGATGACGCGCCCCAGGATGGTGGCTTCCAGCATTACATCATCGTCGCGGTGAACGGCAAGAGCGTCGCGATAACGGTCCTCGAGCCCTGGCGGCTCTTCCAGACGACCGGGTCGGTCCTGCCGAACGGATCATGCG
>CAZJNA010000074.1:0-15561 GCA_964547325.1 uncultured Opitutaceae bacterium
AGATCGTATTCGAGATCGGCGTCCTGGATGAGCAGAATGTCTCCGGTCGCCGCGGCAAAGCCCGCGCGCACGGCGTGGCCCTTTCCCCGCGCGCGTTCCTCGAGGATGATCCGGACGCGGGGATGTTCCTTGTATCCAAGCACGATCTCCCGGGTGCCATCCGTGGAATTGCTCTCGACGAGGATGATCTCGATGTCCATCCCGTCGATTTCCTTCGCAAGCAGGGCGTCGAGCGCCTCCTTGGCCGTCGCGCGCTCGTTGAAGACCGGAACGACGACCGTGAGCTTGGGCCTCTTGGAGGTCAAAGGCTGCATGGGTCAGGCGGCCGAACGGCGAACGTACCAAGCGCTTCCGGCGAGCAGAGCGAGCCCGGCGGCGCTGATGCCAAGCATAAAGTAGAAATTGCTTGGGCGATAACTGAACGTGACGTGATGCTTTCCCGGCGAATCGACGGCCACGCCCTCGAAGGCATGGTTGATTCGGACGACCGGGACCAGGTGGCCATCCACCGCCGCGTGGGGATAGCCGGCCCAATAGGCCTCGGTCAGGACGACCAGGCCGGGTTCAGGCGCGTCGATGTCGAAAGAGGTGGTGTTCTCCGTCAGGGAATAGTCGATGGCCGGCACGACGGTCCGACTGGCTTGGTCGTCAGGGAGAGATGCCAGCGTTGGAACCAGGCTGACTGCGCCCGGGAGGGCAGAGGCAAACGGGCGGCCGTCTCCTTGAAGAATTTGCTGCACAAACTGCTCGGGCCGCTCATAAGAGCTTATCCGATCGGTAAAGAACGCCCGTGGCCATGTCGTCGGGCTCTCATAGACATCGAGATCGCCCAGGCGGTCGAGCTTGAGCACAGCGCCGAGCGCCCCCTGGTCGCTCTTGAGGTCGAGGTAGTACCGAACGTTCAGAAAATCGAGGAATGGGCGCGACTGCGCGAGGTTGTCTCTCGTGACATAGAGCCGCCAATCCCAGACGCGCTGCAGCGGCGAAGCAGCGGTCAGTTCCCGATAATATGGATTCATGAGCGCATCGGGTCCGCTCACGCTCTCGATTCCGTAGGTGCCGGTCCAACCCGGAAAGAGATTATTCTGCAGACCGATGCTGCGGCTCGGCTCGCGCTGCTGGGCTTCCTGTAGGAAGCGCATGGCCCCGGAGGATGCGTGGAAATTTGTCCTCAAGGGCGGATGTACCACATAATCTGCGAATCCGTTCCCCGCTTGCTGGCCCTGCCGCCACAAAAAGGCGCCGATACAAACAGCCAGCACAAATGCTGATGCCGGCGTGAAGGAGCGTTTGCTCAGGGCATGCCGGACCGTGAGTCCCATTGCTGCCATCGCAGACAGAAGCGTCATGAGGTAAGACCAAACAAACGGACTCACTGGGATCGACTGTCCGGGATTGAGTGGAGAGAATGTCACTCCGGATCCAAAGACTGACCGATGGACTGCCTGCCTAAATGCAATAAATCCAAAAACCAGTGAGAATAAGACAAGGGCAGCCACGATGAGATCATCGCGGCCCTCCCGCTCGCCGAGCCGGCGGGCAGCCGCTGCAAACCCTGCACCGGCTAAGACAGCCCAAAGGATTATCAGAGGGCAAGTGAAGGAGTTGTCGATATGCGCGATATTTGCGAAGAAGGGGAGACGCACGATTGAGGCCGGGGGTACAAGCCCGAAAGCCATGCTCAGGGGCAGCAGCGATGCCGCTGCGATTGAAATCACGGGTCTATTTGAAAAATGATGACGGAGTGTCGCCAAGAAATAGAGCAGACCCGCCAAGATCAGGAAATTGGCGGATGGATTGAAAACCATTTCTCCCTTGCTGAGCGGCCGGTAAAAGGCTTCGTCGAACGCTCCAAGGGCCATGCCCGGCTGGATCTGGAAGGCGCTTGCGGCATCGTAGTATGTGAAGGCTTGTTTCAAGGTGACCAGGAAGGAACCCCAGAGCGGTGCGGAAATAAGGATGAACAACGCTCCGGTCCAAATGGCTCCCGCCAGCTTGGAAAGTTTGGATCGCCAGGGCGCCGGACTGCCGACAAGGACGCACGCTCCGGCAAAATTTATCGTCAGGAGCAGCATGTATGCTTCCTTGACGGTGCCGCTTCCGATCAGCGCGATATTTGCGAACAAAAGCGCCGCAAACCAGCCGCCAGTGGCCCGCCTGCCACTCGCCTGTGTTGCCCTGACCCAAAAGTAGAGCGGCCAGTGTGCATAGCACAGGCTAAAGAATGCCGGATGGTTGACCCGATATACGAAGAAGCCGACGAAAGGCGCTGCTAAGCCGACAAGAAGCGACGATGGCAAATGGCGCGTCACCGCGAGGACGAGAAGCCCGAGCCCCATTGCGAACAGCCATTTAGCGATCAGGTATTTGATATCCCAGGCCCAGGCGGCACCGTTCGCCGCGACCACAAGCAAATGGAGAGGATCGCCAAACATTGATTGGCCCTGCCCGAGCATGGGTACTCCGGCTGAGTTGTACCGGTTCCACAATGGCAACTCACCATCGCGCATGAGTGACCGGTGCTGGCCCATGGAATAAGGGATATGTTGCCACATAATTGCTCCGACGTCCGAACCCTTGACGTCCGAGACTCTAGTTTCCGTATAGCCGGGTAGCGTTGGGAAGTCGTCGTAGAGCAAGACGGCACCGAAGTTTGGCGAAACAAAGCTCTTCCCGAGGAAAATAACGGGGTAGGCGCTTGCGGCCACCGCTACGATTGCGACTATGGAGATCGCTCGGCTGGGCTTATTCAGAACCGAACGCATGCTGGCAGACGATCTTGCAAATCTTCCTGCAGAACGATCCAGCCCATACAGACCCAACGCGAAGACGCAGAACGCCAGTCCCGCCCGTCCAGCCCATTCCGATGCGGGGACTGTCCAAGCAACAGCCAAATTCAGGGGTGGATCGAAATCGATGATGAGTTGCGGATCGTTGCTGCCGGGGACCATCACCACGTCCAGGCTTCCGTCCTTCTCCTGTAGCGACTGAATTTGGTTGAGGGGCTTGAATAACGTCAGCGGTACGTCGCGCACAGTTCTTCCACTGTTGTCGGAAATGCGCGCTGCTTCGATTCGCACCGTCCCGTCTCGATCCAACGGGTCGAACCGAAGGTTTCGATAGTCGCCGGGCGGAAGATTGAGCCGATACGTCCTCGGAGTGCCTCCGGCGGCTACGGGAACTTGGATTGAATCCCTTTCGTTGAATCCGGAGCCGCGGTCAAAATAAACCTGAAGATGTGCGGAAACAGACGAGACGTAGCGGACCTCAAGGCCGAAGCGATCCTGCACTTTCCGCGCAGCCGGCAGGAAGGGCACGACAGCCGCCGCGCTCAGCAGGGCTGCAGCCAATAGCGCCTGGGGAGTGAGGAATTTCATGGTGCTGAGGCGCGGCTTCCCCGCCATGCCACCGCACCGATGAGCAGCGCAGCGACGCTCGCAATCTCCACAATTAGCAGGCCCTGCTTGACCGCGCGCCACGCCCAATGGGAAAGCGGGCCCATTTCCACGGGCTCGGCGAATGCCAGCCAGCGTTGGGTGTCTTCGTCGCGGGCTGTGATGACAAACGGTTTTTGGGGAATCCGGACGTAGGCGGATCGCCAGGAATCGTTTGGAACCTTGGTTGGGCGGACCTCCGCTATTGTCTCACCCGTGGCCGCGTCCTGCAGCTTGAGCGACACGCCTACTTCTCCAAGTTGACCTGCTGTCTCAAACATCAGCCACCCGCCTTCCGCTGTCAGCGGTGCACTCATCCAGGACCCGGTGTCGCCAGCGCCTCCGCCGGCGAAAGAGCCCCAGGATATGCGATTGCTGAGCGCCGGGAGATTGTTGGAGAAGCCGGTTGGGACGCCGGTCGCGGCCGCCGCAAACTGGTCGGCCTTGGATGGTGGGTGCGAATCATGCGAAATAAATGAGGTCTGTCCGGCGCCAAGAGTGAGTGGCAGCGCAGTACGAACGCTCACTGGAAGAAGAGCTCTAAGCTCGGGGATTCTAATGCGCTCGAGAAATGCGGAAATTCCCGGGTAGGGGATGGCTCCCGATTGCAGATAGCTTTCGTCTCCCGTTGCGAGGTAGTCGCGGACGTTTTGCTCGCACGCCAACTGGTTGGCCAGGACCGGCGGCAGTTCCTCATGCAGGATACGGCCGACCTGGTTGAAGACTCCGGTTGCAAATACGACTGCCCATGCTGCTGCTGCGACGCGTGAAATGACGCGATCTGGCAGACCGTCGCATTTCGTCTGGATCATCCAAGCCGCCGCCATGGCATTTATGGCGGCCCCGAAACAGAGAGTATCGATATACCGCGAGGCGGGAGGTCCGCCACCAGCTCCTCTCGCATAGGCCGTCGCAATGATTTGCAACAGAACCCAACTGCCGAGTGCCCCCAGAATCCATTCGAATGTACGGCCAGAACCCTGGCGGCGGTGGGCAGCCAGCCTGTATGAGAGCCAGCAGAACGGCAGCCACATCGGGATCAGAGCCCAATGCGATGCCGTTATCGGCCATTGAAGGCTGTTTGCGATGCTGAGCGCGTAATCTTCAACACCATGGGCTTTCAGGGGATCGTGAACGGTCACAGTCACCCGCGTGAACCAGCCTATAGCGGCGATTGCCGTACAGAAAAACAGCGTTGCCGTGGTAGACTGGGCGGGGATTTCTCGCTTCTGCACCCGTAACGAGAGAGTGCAGATGACGACGACTGCGGCGAGGAATCCCGTCGCCATACTCCCGAGCGCCAGAATCGAGCAGACGGCACCAAGCCACCATTTGAGGGACCAGGGAAGCGCCTCGCAAAGGCAGACGATTGTTCCAATGGACAGTCCTATCAGAAAGAACTGCTGGGAATGAAATCCGCCGATTACATTTTGCCAAGCCAAGGGCAGGCTCATGACAGCAGCGAGAATCACAAACATCGGTGGGTGCCATCTTGCCGCCAGGCGACTCGCCGCAAACGAAAAGAGGGCGACGGCGATCGCGCCGGGAAGGAACGCATTCACTGTCTCTTCCAGCCTCTGGTCCCATTGGCCGTTGGCGAGGGTCAGCGCTAGGTTCAGCAGCTTGGTCAGTACGACTCGGTGCTCATTGTGCGGCAAAAAAAGCTCGCCGAGCGTAAAGCGGTGCTGGAACCAGGGCGCCAGCAAATGAAGCCCTTCTGCGTCCCATTGGTCCCACTGTGGAAGGTCTGTTCCGAACCTGTTGATCACCGCCCAGCGGCCACCCACTACGATCGCGAACAGACAGACTAGCAATGCGATGCGGCTTAGGCGAGGAGGTAAAGACACGCGTCCAAATTGGCTTTGAGCTGCCAAGCTTGGCAATCTCGCAATAGATGCGTTTTGGGAAGCTTTGGGATCGCTGACTACGAGCAAAGGCCTCCTTGCCGGCTCTATTTGCCAAAAGGTCTGGCGGCTGCGGAGAGGGCTGCGTCCGGGTCACCTTTCATGCGGATTCGGGAGATCAAGCCCGCCACTTGCGTCTTGAATGTCTTTTGGACGCGGATGACCAGCAGGAAGCCATTAGGACAAGCCGCCGGAAAGCGCTCCGCGACGTCTACGATCTCAAGGGTGGCGGTCCGTTTTGGCCACGCGTTCATGAGCCTGATAAGTTCGACGAGATTCGAAGGCTCGAAGACGTGGAAGTGAATATTGATTTCCTGGCCTGCGGCGACCGCCGTCGTATATGCGCAACGAAGTTCCTCTCGCTTGGCGATATTCTGGTCGGGAGTCCCACCTGGATTCCAACGGCCCCAGTCGAGACGGTCGAGGTAGTCGCTGATGTGGGTTCCGTCATTGACGCCAGTGCCTGCGGCAAAATCCTCCATCATATGCACGGGAGGGGTGAGTTCGCGAGTATGGTCGAAAGTGTAGCGGCGGTCGGGAACGACCATGTAGAGCATCCCGCCATGGCGGGTGACACGCGCCCACTCGAAGAGGGCGGCAACGGGATTGGGCGTGTGCTCGAGCACGTGAGAGTTGGCCACGTAATCGAGCGAATGATCATGAAAGGGCAGCGCCGCCGCATCGCCCCAATAGTCGGCCAGGCAGCGCTCGTTCGCGAACTCCTTGAAGCGATCGACGTAAAAGGGCCGGATTCCCGGAATCGGCGTCTTGAACGCGCCGATCTCGACGCCAAAATCACGGCGATCCGGTGACTTGGAGCGCCGTAGCCACTGATCTACCTTTCCTTCATGCGTCATTGGCCTGCTCAATCAATCGGTGGCCAGGTCCGGGGAGGACTCGCAAGGGAAAAGTCGCTCTTCTGGAGCGTAAGATTGGGATTGTATGCCGCATCGGTGAGCAACGCGCCTCCCCATTTTTTCATCATGAATTCCACTTCCTTTCGAAAACGTTCACGTTTCTCGTCAGTGTCTTCAGAGCCACGACTGACGCTTTCATGATGAATGAGTTCAGCGACTGGCGTCCAAAAATTACGATAACCCGCAGCGCGAACTTTGAGGCAGAAATCTATATCGTTGAACGCGACCGCGAGATGTTCGGCATCGAACCCTCCTGCTTGTAGGTAGACCTCCCGTCGGACAAGGAGACAGGCCGCCGTCACGGCAGAATAATTTTGCTGAAGAAGAACGCGATGCGCCGGCCCGCTCGTATTGGCAGGACAGGACTGCCACGCATGGGCCGCAACGCCGCCGACACCGAGTACAACACCTGCATGTTGAATCAGGCCGTTCGGATGGTAAAGCTTGGCGCCCACGCATCCGATTTCGGGCCGAACGACATTGGCGACCATCTCATTCAGCCAGTCGCCCTGGGATACTTCGAGATCGTTGTTCAGCAGTCCCACGATTGGAGCATCGGTATGATCCACCGCGAAGTTGTTTATTGCCGAGAAATTGAATTCTCCCGGAAACTTTAGGACTCTGCATCGTTCTGTTTTACGGAGGTTGGCTAGGTAGGCCAGGGTCTCTGGCTCGTCCGAATCATTATCTATCACCAGAATCTCAAAGAATGGATAGGTAGTATGTTGAAGTATGCTTTCGATGCAGGGCCTCAACACATTGAGGCGGTTCCTTGTCGGGATAATCAGGGTCACCTTTGGGGCCGGATTTGGTATTGGACGGATTACGCGCCAATAATGCCCAGACGTAGGAGAGATCGTGGCATCTATCCCCATCCTTACGAAATGCCCTTCGATAACCTGCTTTGCCGCCTCAACTGCATAGTTCTTTGCTCCAACATGAATCGCAGTGGAGCCCTGTACTGTCCGCCAATGATAGAGTATTTTTGGAATGTGGCGAATCCGGTCAGGCACCGTTCGCTCGCTTACTCTCATCGCAAGATCCCAATCTTGCGATCCCTCAAAACCAGTTCGGAAGCCACCGACCTCGCGAACCAGGGTGATTCTGTAAACGCCAAGGTGGCTCAAATAGTTCTGAGCAAGAAAGAGGTCCGGGTTCCAATCGGGCTTGAAGTAAGGTTCAAAGCGGGAACCGTTCTCATCGATTTTGTCCTCATCGCTGTAGATTATGTCAGCCTGCGGATGGCCATTCAGTTCCAATGCCACGGCCGCCAGGGCGTGGGGACGTATTTCGTCATCGTGGTCCAGCAGCGCAACGAACTCTCCCCGCGCGATTTCGAGCGCGGAATTTGAGGCCGCGGAAATATGACCATTCTTTTCGCGATAAACGACTTTGATCCGCTTGTCCTTTCGGGCGTAACGGGCGAGAATCTTCTTCGTACTGCGGCTGGTTGACGCGTCGTCGGCAATGCAAAGCTCCCAGTTCTTATATAGTTGTTTTCGCACAGACTCGATTGCACGAATCAGCCAGCGCTCGGGCGCATTGTAGACCGGCATCAGGACGGAAATCAACGGGAACTGATTCAGCCCTTCCAGTCGTCCCTGGATCCGCTTTTCAGCCTCGGGCGTGAGAGTATCATAATTCTGGATCCATGCGGTGTACTCGTCGGGTGATTCAATCGCTGTTTGGCTGGTGCGGGCGACCTTCTGCCGGAAGAACGCATGCCAGCTTCCGTCTTCGAGCTTGGCTTCAAGGACCAGCAGGTGTGCCATGAAACGCGGAACCTCAATCCGAACAATCCAACCGCAATTTGCTGCGGTGGGATCATTAGGGAAATGGTCGGCTACATCAAGGCGCTCAATGCCAATTTCGCCGCCGAAGACGCGCTTGCCAAGCCGTGCTCGAATGGCTGTTAACCGGCCACCGTCCCGATGGACGGCCCATCCCCGCAGAAGAAGGATGCTTTGGACGATTCCCCAATTTCGAGGGTGGTCGACGCAGGCTATAATCCGGTCCGAGAGCGGTCTTGGGGGCTTCCTATCCAGAAATGTGCGGCGCAGCGCGCGTAATGGCTGGGTGACCCGCCAGGAAAATGATGCCTGGATTTGCCTTACCTTATCCTGGCGAATCGTGATCTCGGTCCGGGCGGCCGACTCCTTTGCAACTACTGTTTCATAATCGGCGCGAAGTGATTTGAGATCCGATAGTGCAGTAGTGAGAGCCTCTTCAAGATCGACGATTCGTTGCCGGGCTTCCTTGAGTTCAATCTGCGCGCCGGCCAGATTGCTTTCGAGGTTCCCGGCATGCTGACGGGCTTCCCTGAGTAAATCCTGTGCGCCGGCTAGATTTTTCTCAAGGTTCCTGGCATGCTGGTGGGTTTCCTTCAGCTGCTCTTGGGTGTCAGCCAGGATCTTATCCAGGTTGAACGCGTGCCGGTGGGTAAGAGCCAATTCCTCTTCTATCCGAGCCAGTGCAGCCGCTGGATATATCCTGCGCCACGGACCTTTTCTCAATGTTTCATCCCGAGCTGCATCGCGCCTTTCGAGTTCGACGACGAGGGGTCTAAGCTGTTCTATAAGGGCGGCCGCCTCGGGGTCAGTCGCTCGTGAAGCGATTCTTCGAAGAGCTAGACTGATTTCAGTCTCGGCTCCCTCGATCGTTGAGGTTGAGCCTGGCTGGACTTGTCGCGAAAGAATTTCGGCATAAAATGCAGCAAGTTTTTGGCTGTTTATGCCAAGATCGAAATGCTGTTTTGCGTATGCGCGTCCGCTCTTTCCCAAGCGACGCGCGAGTTCACTGTCCTCAAAAACACGGGCGCAAAGTTTGGCGATCTCCTCAGGCGCTCCTGTCCGGAGCAAGAGCGCGTCGATTTCATCCCTTAATTCCGTCCCAATATTCGAATTCGGGAGGATTACCGGTCTGCCGCTTGCCAGGAATTCCGGAAGCTTGGATGGCAGGCGAAAATCGTTGAATGGACCGGGCTTGCCTGGCTGCACAAGAACGTCGGCGGCCGAAAGGATGCCCGGCAAGGTTTTCTTAGCGACAAATCCCAGCTCGATGATGTGGGACTTCAGGGAGTCCGACAGGCCCGACTGGAACTGAGGTGAGCCAAATCCTGTGCGCACAAGGCGGGTTGGAAATCCGCGTTGATTCAGAAGCTGAACCGCAACATAGAGTTCGCGAAGCTCGGATTCGTTGACGAAGGTGTTGCTTCCCGTGAAGGCAATCACTCGTTCACCGGGCTCGAGCCCGAAATCAGGGCGTTCTGCAGAAGTCTCGACACCCTGAGCAACGTGTCCGAAATCGATCCCAGGCCGCAGCAGCAGAGAAGGGGTTCCCGTAGGGACAAACTTCTTTAGGGAATCTACGATTACCGTGATCCCGTCGGCAGCCTGAAGGAAGTTTCGAAATCGACGAGGATGCGAGAAGCTTTCAAAGCTGCCATTCTCGAGATCTGCTTCGGAGAGACCGGCTAATTCCGACACGTCCTTGCCCATCCACGCCGCCAGCAGAACTTCTTCGTTGTCCTCTAAGTGGACGATGAGCCGTGCATGCACGTGAGCCTGATAGGCGAGGACAAACTTCCGGACGACCTCTCTTGGAGTCCAGGCATGGACGACATCCGCCCCCTTTCCATTCGGAAAGAGCCCTGGCTCCGCAAGGAGCTCATCGAAAGTTGCAGGTATGAAAAGTGGATCAAGTACCACCTGCAATGTGTCTTTGCCCTTTGGGACGGCCACGATACATGTGTGACCGGCCGAGCACATCCAGTTCGCAAACCCGCCGATATGATTCAGGCTGTTTGTTGTGAAATCGCCGTAGTTGACGAAGAGGATGTTCACGCGGCGGAATAAAAAGGCAGGCTCCCGACGCTGCGAAAGCCTGCCCGAAAGGTAAATGCCTAAGTTGCGCGGTTCGCGGGCCTCAGAGCTTGTAACCCGCCTCGGCTGCGTCCTTTGCGAACATCTTGACCGTGTCGAGTGACACGGCCGTCAGATCCAAACCGAGCATCTTGGCCGCCTTGCCCAGGATATCGTGAGGCACGGTGATGATGGCGCAGCCGCTTTCTTCAGCTTGGAAGATATTGAGGACCTCGCGGGTGCTCGCCCAAAGCAGCTCGGCCTTCGGATGGCCTTCGAGGAGGGCGCCGCAGGCGCGCATCAACGGCACGGGATCGACTCCGGTGTCCGCGATCCGGCCGGCAAAGACCGAGACGACCGAGGGCACGGCGGGATTGAGCACGTTTGCGACTCCCGCGACCTGGGACAGGGTCAGGAGGGCGGTGATGTTGAGCTTCACGCCCTGCTGGGCCAGTTCCTTGATCAGGGGTAGCGACGACTCTCCGCGGGAATTCGTGATCGGAATCTTGGTGTAGACGTTCTTGCCCAGGGCCGTGATCTTGAGCGCCTGGCGCTTCATTTCAGGAAAATCGTCGGTGAAGACCTCGAGTGAGATCGGCTTTGCCGTGACCGTCTGCAGGATGTCCTGGGCGAATGCCAGGTAGTCCTTGATCCCCGCCTTTTTCATCAGGCTCGGGTTGGTGGTCAGGCCCTTGATGTAGGGCTTGGCGTAGAGGTCGAGAATGCCGGCCTTGTCGGCTCCGTCGGCGTAAAGCTGGATTTTGAGATCGGCGAGGGATTTCATGATTGGAGGCCCAAACTGATGCTTTGGAGGCCCGAATGGGCAAGGGGATAATGGCGCCGGTCCTCCTACGACGGAACCACGAGTCTAAGGCCCACCGCCCTGGCCAGTTCTCAATGCGACGTTACGTGTTACAAAACAGATTAGCCCTGCCTTGCAAAGTGACCTTAAAGGTCTCCGCGATTCCTTTCGTTCAATTCCTTCGCTGCGGAGGCGGTTATTGGAGCTTGGTGGTAAGATATTAGCCGGGCCCAATAGTCGAACGGAGCCTTCGCCATGGGTTGCACTGCAACTCCGATGTTTCGCCTATTTTGCGACAGGCCACGTTTAGCAGGGCGGCCATAACCGACGAGGTTCTTAGCGCTCTTTCCAGTGTTCGCACTGCCGGTCAGATGCCCTACGACTCGCGACATTGTCTTGGAGGAAGAAGCCATTTTTGAAGCCAAATTCTGTTTTCAACGGGTGTCAACGGCAACTGGCATGCCCTCCATAATGACAGTCTGCCCGTTTGGCTCCCGTAGGAATGCGGCAGCCTGTCCCTGGTTTATTGGAGGGGAATCGATCGGCTGAATGTTTATTCTTCGCACAACGAAGACACTGCTGCATTTAATGTCTATTCAATGAAAGTGGAAGAAGCGTCGTACTCGTACGTACGGAGTATCTTTGCCCGTGACCGAATCCCCTGGGCGTTTTTCGTGGTCGGCATTGCCGCAATCCTCGTCCAGCTGAATGGCGCCTGGCGGAATGGGCTGGTCTACGATCGGAATGCGATCTCAGCAGGGGAGTGGTGGCGCATCTGGACCGGACAGCTGGTCCATTTTGGCTGGCCTCACTTTGTCGCGGACGCGGGGCTTTTCATAATCCTCGGCCGGCTGCTCGAATGGCAGTATCCTTGGCTCACTCGGTTCGCGATCGTTTTCATGCCTGTCGTAATCGCGGGCACCCTTTACTGGCTCGATCCGGCGATGATCCGCTATGGGGGCCTCAGCGCCCTCAATCTCGGGCTCCTGATTTTTCTGGCATGCCAGGGCTGGCAAAAGAACTGGATCGACTGGTTCTGGCCGTCCGTCCTCGCCATCTATGTGGCCGAGATTGTCCTCGAATCGACCGTCGGCGGCGGGCACGGCGGAGGAATGATCCGGTTCGACGATCCGTCGATTCATGTCGCCACGATCGCCCATATCGCAGCCGCGATCTTCGGCGTGCTCCTCTGGGGCTGGGCGAATCTGACGCGCCCGGCATCGGCCGCCGCTGCTACGGGCGTGCGGCCTCGGTCAGGATGACCTGCGCCGCTTCGGCGAAGGACTTCACCGTAAAATCAGGCTTTGCCTGCAGTTCCTCCGAGTACCCGAAGTCGATGAATACCGTCTTCACGCCAGCGCGCTTGCCGCAGTCCACGTCGCGCCAGCGGTCGCCCACCATCCAGGACTGGCCCAGATCCAGACCGAGCGCGGTTGCGGCATCGAGCAGCATCCCCGGCTCGGGTTTTCGCCTGCGCGAGAATTCCCCCCGGCCCGGATCGTAGCAGACCTCGATCCGCTCGATTTCAGGGATGAGGCTCCGGAGCCGCTCGTGCATCGCCTCGACCTCCGCCTGGGGCTGGTCGCCCCGGCCGACGTCGGGCTGGTTGGTCGCGACGACGAGGGCGTATCCGGCGGCCTTGAGTGCGCGGCAGGCCTCGGGTACGCCCGGAAACAGGTGAAATTCGGCCAGCGTGCGCGGCGCGTAGGGCTTCCCCTCCCGGATCACCTGGACGTTCAGGGTGCCGTCGCGATCCAGAAACACCGCCCGCCTGCCGGATGCGCTCAAGGCTTGGCGACCACCGACTCCCACTTGGTCTGGTTGATCTTCAGATCGGGATGGGAAACGAAAAGGTGCCAGATCACGGCCTGGAACGCCTCGCTGTGCGGGGTGACGTTGTTCGGATTGACCGTGGGAACGATGACGCAGGCATCCGCTACCTTGGCCGTGTAGCCGCCATCCTTGCCGACGATCCCGATCACCCGGGCGCCTACTTCCTTGGCGAGCTTGATCGCTGCGACGAGATTCGGGGAGACGTTCTTCTCCAGGTTTCCGCCGCCGACGGAGAGGATGAAGAGGCAGTCCTTGGCGTTGAGCCGGCTGCCGCGGAGCCATTCGACGAAGACGCTGGCCCAGCCGTCATCATTCGTGCGGGCGGTCAGCTCGGAGACGTTGTCCGTCGGCGCGTAGACCTCGATTCCGGCGATCTTCCGAAAGTCGTTGACGGCGTGCGAGGCGTTGGCCGCGCTGCCGCCGACGCCCAGGATGAAGAGCCGGCCGCCCCGTTCGCGCACGCCCTTGAGTTCGGCGACGCATTTCTCGCAGTCGGCCGGATTGACCTTGGCGACTATCTCGGCGGTTTCCTTGAGGTGCTGAACGGAGTAGGACATTGGTTGGAGATTGGCGGCTGGACGGCCCCGGGTGAAGGCAAAAGGGGGAATCGTTCGGCAGCGGCTATGGCCGCGCCGCGATCGGCTCCACGTACTTCCTGCGGAAGACGAAGAACTGCTTTTCGATCAGGTGATAGGTGCACCAGGCGATTCCGACCGCCAGGGGCAGGCAGATGAGGATGCCTCTCAGCGCGGCATCCAAATCGGTGCGCTTCGTGAAGGTCCACACCGCCCAATACTTCTGGGTCCAGTAGAGGGCGAAACTGTGCATGACATAGATCGAGAAGCTCAGCGCCCCCAGCTTGTCCAGGCTCTTGTCCAGGAAGCCGGGCATCCGGATGCGGCAGCTGACATAGCTGAGGAGAAGGTAGGCCCAGACCAAGCCGCCGATCGTCGGCCAGACCACCCAGAGAATCGACTTTGCGCCGTTGAAGTAACCTCCCCAGGCGACGAGCCACTGGAGGGCCCCGAGCGCGAGCGCGATGGCCAGGACCAGATGCAGCGGATTCGAGAAGAGGTGGCGCCTTCGCATGTAGACCGCCGCGGCGCCGATCCCGAGGGCAAATTCGTCGATCCTGCCGAGGAGCGTCCAGTAGCTGATGTCCCTGACGGATCCCGTCTGGACGAAATAAAGGACCCGCAGGCCGATCGCGAGGAGCACCAGGCCGAGAAGGTACCTGTAGCCGTTGCGGGCGACGAACGCGGCAAGGAAGGGAAAGATGAGGTAGAACTGGAATTCGAGGCCGACGGTCCAGAGCTGGCCGAAGCCCGGCAGGCCGGGAAGCGAGCCGCTGTCGAAGACGGGAAAGAGAAGCGTTATGAAATCCACGGAGGAGAACCGGTTCCGATTCGCTCCGATGAGGAGCAGGAGAGCGAAGATGTAGAGGGGGTAGATCCTGATGACCCGGGACCAGACGAAATCAACGTACCTGATCTTCTTGTCGTAGCCGATCAGGCCGAAGATGAACCCGCTCAGGACGAAGAAGATGGCCACGGCCGAACTGCCTTCGCTGATGACATTGAGAAGCACGTTGGTCCCCCTGGCCTCGAGCGGGATCGCGCTGTGGTAGAAGTGGTAGAGAACTATCAGCGCGGCGGCGAAGAATCGCAGATGATCCAGCCGGGGGATGTGGTTGATGTTCTTGCTTTCAACGACCTTTGCCGCCGCGGTTTGAACCGCCGAGAAGAAGACGCCCATTGCCAGGAGGCACACGATGAAGCAGGCCACGAATTGCGCGGCCGTGGCGAGATGCGCGTACCCTTTCGGCTGAAAGAGGGGCCACCTCCAGGAGGCGACCCCGGCGATCCAGGCCGAAGCGGCAACCGACCAGAAGAGTTGTATGGGGGTAACCTGCCGCAATCTGGAGGGCATCCAAATGGGCATAGGGTTCATGAGTGATGCTTCTTTCCGGCAAAAAGTCGAAAGCAGCGCCGGCGTCGGGGTTGGGGGTGTGGGGCAACGGGCGGGGGTTAGGCGCCCGTCTGAGCCGCGATCGGATCACGGCTCAAGCAGATGGGCCTAACCTACGCCTGAAAGGTTCGAAACGAAAGGCGGAAACCCGAAACTCTTTTCGGTCAGTCCAGTGGCCGTGGCCGGCGCAGGAGCTGGTCGAGTTCCCTGAGGCCTTCCGGCGAGCCGATTTCGTAGAAGCGCTCGGGGATTTCGTAGCCGGTGAGCTGGCCGCGGGCGACCAGCGCTTTCTGGACCTCGGCAAGATCGACGACGGCATCCCGCGGAAAGCCGTCGAAGGCCGCGGCCTTGAACACGCCGAGGCCGTAGTCGATATGGTGCATCTGGGGCACCTTGTCCTTCTTCTCGTAGAGCCGGATCTCGCCGTCTTCGAACCACACGTTGCTGGAATCGTAGCGCTCATGGTTCTCGAAGACGGTCATCAGCCCGAGCTTTCCGGACTTCAGGAAGTGCCCTCCGACCGCCTGGTAGTCGATGGGGAGGTAGCTGTCGCCGTAGAGGGTGTAGAAGGCTTGGCCCAGGAGGGGCAGGGCGCGGATGAGCGCCCCGCCTGTGCCGAGCAGCTTCGGGCCGTCGAACGAGTATTCGATCCGGACGCCCCACTTGGATCCGTCGCCGTATTCCTCGACGATCTTTTCGCCGAGATAGCCGGCGCAGAGGACGATGTGGCCCAGGCCGGCCTTCTTCAGGAGTCGGATCTGGTGCGAGAAGAAAGGTTCGCCCGCGATCTCGATCAGGAGCTTGGGGACCTTTTCGGTGATCGGCCTCAGGCGGGTCGCAAGG
>CAZJNA010000075.1:0-15288 GCA_964547325.1 uncultured Opitutaceae bacterium
TTTGGGCCGCTCATGTCAACCTGGCCCCGCCAGCCCCGCCGGGGCCCAGCCACGCATCGAGATCGGCATCGGTCCGAAGATGCTGTCCCTCGCGGTATTCCGGCGCCAGGAGCGAGCAGTAATCCTGCTCCGCAAACCGCCTGCAGTGCAGGAGGATCTGTGCCCGCTGGCCTGGCGCCCGGACCAGCCGGCCGAGGGCCTGATTAACCTTCTGCATTCCAGGGACTTGATAAACACGTCGGAACGCGGCCGGACGTCCGCCGGCTGCGAGGACCTCCATCCGCGCCCGCTGGACGGCATTCACTTCCGGCAGCGCCGGGCCGACGACCATGCCGCGCCCGACGCGCCCGCCAAGCAAGTCGACGCTTTCGGCAAAGCTCGATCCGAGGACAAGGAAGAGTGCGTCCGACCCGGAAAGAGCATCCTCAAGCCAGGCCGCCTGCGCCGCGAGATCCGGCAATCGGGGCTGAAGTGCGAGCCGAAGACCCATTCCCTCCCGTTCCACCGCCCGCTGGATCGCCTCGGCGTAGGCGTATGAGGAAAAGAAGACGGCGACAGGAGCGCCACGGCTGAACGCGGCAACCGTCCTTGCCGTTGTCGCGTGGTGGTTCGCCCGCTGCTGAAACGTCGTGTCCACGCGCAGATCGAACGCCACGTCATAGGCCCCATCCCGCCACGGCGTCCGGGCGCGGACCCAGGAAATAGCAGGCCGGGGCATGGAAGGCGATTCGCCGCCCGCGAGCCCGAGGGCCGCGGCGAGCGTGTCGGGCGGCGCATGTGTCGCGCTGGCGAGGATGACCCCGGAAAACTCCCTCAGGCGGGCGCCTATTGCGGCGGCCGCGTCGAGACAGGTCAGGGCGAGCGTGCCGCGGCGCGGGCTCCAGCAGAGAAACGGAAGCTCGGATTCCCCGAGCTGGGCGGCGAGCTGCGGAATCTGCCAAAGCAGTTCGGCTGCGCGGGGCCCGATCGCCGCATAGTCGATGGGAACGGTAGCGATGACATCCGCCAGGGCGGAGACGATTCTGAGGAGCGCGTCCCGGTCGGCATCGCCGATCTCGGCGACGGGCTCGAGGTCCTCGAGCAGGCGCATCCACTCCTCCCAGGCGGCGAGCAGGACCGCCGGAGAGCGCACCTGTCGGAGCGCCGCGAGGACTTCCCGCGCCTGCTCTTCCGTGGCCGCATGGGAATGCGCGTCCGCCGCGCGCGACGGGAGGTTGTGGGCCTCGTCCACGAGCAGGAGCGTCCTTCCCGGGTCGAATCCCGGCTGCCCGTAGAACAGGCCGCTCGCCGACGGTGAAAAGACATAATTGTAATCGCCGATCCAGACGTCGTTCCCCGCCAGCGCGGCCCGGGTGATCTCGTAGGGACAGATACGGGCGCCCCGGCCGGCGTCCCGGAGCGCGGCGATGTCCCTGGGTTCCCCCGCGCGAAGGTAGAACCGGGCGAGCCCGCTCGCGGGCCAGCGCTCCTCAAGCCGGTCGAGATAGCCGCAGCATTCGCGGACGCAGTGAAAGACGGAATTGACGCAATGCTCGGCCTTGGGCCTGACGAGCCAGACTGCGAGCCCGCCGTCCGGCGTCATCGCCTCCAGGGTGCGTCCGACCTGGATCTGCCCCGTAGATTTTCCCGTGAGAAAAAGCACGCGTTCGAACGCGCCGGCCCGAAGCCCCTCGAGCGCGCATTCCAGGAGGACTCCCGTCTTCCCGAAGCCCGTGGGCGCCTCGAATGCGACCGGGGTTGCCGTCTCGCGAACCGCCGCGGAAAGGACGGCCTGGACGGACTCCTGCCCGGGGCGCAGGCGCTCAAATGCCGGACGGAACCGCAGGCCGGCAAGCCTCTCCCTGGCCCGGAGCCGAAGCTCCAAAAACTCCGCCACCCGCTCGAGCTGCCCCTGGAAAAGCGCGTCGTCGCAAGGCGCAATGGCGACGACCTGGGTCAGGCCGAGGTCCGTCTCGACGAAAACGAGCTCCGCGCCGAGGGCGGACGGCAGAAGCGGCCCTCCGGCGGCGCGCCGGAGCGCGAGATAGGCGGCGGCCTGGGCGAAATACGCCGGATAGTCCGCGCGCAGCTCCCCCTCGTCGACCGGCAGCGAGCGGGTCACCGTCTTGATCTCGCGCAGCGTCACCGCTTCGCCCGTCCGGACCAGTTGGTCGATCCGCCCCCCGAGCGCCAGCGACCACCCGCGGTGGAAAATCTCGCCTTCGATCGGCACCTCGAATTCCGCCCCGGGGTGCTCCGCCGCAGTCCGCATCCGCAGTTCGCCGTGCCAGCGGGTGCCGAGCTGCGCCCGCCAAAGGCCGGCGGCGCCTCCGGCGGAATCGCGCGGTCCGATCGCGAAATCGGAAAGCTCGCCCACGCCCAGGCGGGCGCGGCGCCTATCCAGGTCAACGTCCATCGCGGGGCCGGTTCACGCGGTCATACGCGCTCAATCGAGGAGGATTTCCGTGTTACCCCGCAGGTACTCCTCGAGCCGCTGCTGAAGCTCCGCGACGGGCGGCCGCGGCTCCGGGGCCCGCGCAAGTCCCGCCAGGGGGGTCCTGAGCAGATGCTCGGCCGTCTTCCTGAGCTCCGGGGGCAGGGAAGGCATCCACTGCTGGGGGAGCGGATGGCCTTCGTCGCGGGCGAATCGGTACATGCTCTTGAAAAGCACGACCGCGGGATCCGCCGAGCCGGCGAAGGCCGCCAGCGCCGCGCGAATCAGCGCCTCCGCGCCCGCGCGGCTCTCCGGCGCGGGCGGATTGCGGACGATGAGCGCCGCGAAGGACGAGGCCGCGCGGAGCGCCTCGTAACTGCGGCCGATCTCGGCAAAGCGCGTCACCACCCGCGCATCCCTGAGGAACCAGGTCCGGCCCTGGTTCGAGCTTTCAAGCGTCACCTCCGCCTCCTCGAAGAGATCGAGCGCGGGCTGCCGCTTCGACCCGGCCTTTCCGGGGACGCGCACGAACACCTGGAGAATGCCGTGCTCGCAGGAGTACAGGGCGCAGCCCTGGAATCGCTCCGCGGGCGGCCGCTTCAGCAGCACGAAGGCTTCGGTTTGAAGGACGAGCGCGGGCAAGGTTCTGACTCGATCCCGGAACCCGGGAATTTGCAAATTTCAGCGGTTGCGGCCGGCCGGATCCGCCTGCCGGGAAACGGGCCATGCCGGGGCGATGGCGCCGCCCGATATGATCAGCTTCATCGCCTCGCCGGCCGTCATCTCGAGTTCCACGATCTCGCCGGCGGGCACCAGCACGAGAAAGCCGCTTGTCGGGTTCGGCGAGGTGGGGATGAAAACCGACCAGACCTCCCCCGTTACCCTGGCCTGCAACTCGCCCTGGGCCCGGTTTGTGAGAAAGCCGACCACCCAGCATCCCTTCCGGGGAAATTCCACCATGACCGCCTTCGTGAACGTCCGGCTCTTCGAGCCGAACGTTCCCACGATCTGCTGAACGGTCGTATAGATGCCGCTGACCCCGGGAATTCGCAGGACCAGGCGCTCGGCCACGCTGAAAAAGAATTTGCCGAAGACGTAGCGGGAGACGTAGCCCAGGGCGGTGACGCCCACCATCACGATCAGCGTGGCGAGGATATCCCAGAGGACCGTCAGGCTGGGCCGGTCGCGGAGCGCCTCCGGAAGGAAGAAGAAAAAGACCGGCCGGAAGGTCCCCCCGATGATGTCTATGATCTTTCCGAACGCCAGGATCGTCACGAAAAGCGGGGCGAGGAGGAGGGCGCCCGATATGAACGCGTTGCGGAGGCTGACGAACCGGGAAATGGGCGGGGATTCTGACATGGTGTCGCGCCGACGCTAACCGCTAGCGGGCCCGTGCGGAAGGCTGAAAGCGGAATCGGGGCACCCCGCCGGCGCTCCCGATGATGGCTATGGCCCGGGATTCCGCGCGGCGCATGGCCCGCCGCGGGGCCGGCGCGCGGTCGTCGTGCCCCGCGAGGTGAAGCCAGCCATGGACGACATACAGGGTGATCTCCGAGGAGACGTCCGCCGCGCGCGCGCTCCGTAGCGCCGCGTCGGCGGAGACGCAGATTTCGCCGGCAGTCCCGAGCTGCGGGTTGCCCGGAAACGTGATCACATCCGTCGGCGCCGGGTCGGCCAGGTAGTCCGCATGCAGCCGCGCCAGCGCCTCGTCGGTCAGGAATGCCAGGGATAACTCGCCTGCGTTTCCCAGTCCGGAACGGGGGGTTTCAAGTCCGGGCAGGCCGGCGTCCAGGGCCCGCAAGGCCCGGACGACGGCCGCGCGGTCAAGGCGGAGAAGGGGGTGCAGGGATCGGATCGCTATCGGGCGCCTGGATTTCAACTTTCGGCCTTCAGCTTCGCCTCCGCCGCCTTGTCGCCCTCGAAGTCGGCCACACGCGTGTGGAGCATGTTCAGGAGGGTGAAGATGAAGCTGTTCTTGATCCTGGCCACGTCCTCGAAGGTGAGGGGGGCCTCGCTGAGCTGCCCGTCCGCGACGCGCTCTCCGATCACGCGGTCGATGATCTGGCCGAGCTGGCCGGAGGCCGCCGAGCGAAGGGAGCGGGAGGCCGCCTCGACCCCGTCGGCTAGCGAGATGATCGCGCTCTCCTTGAACTGCGGCTTCGGACCCGGGTACCTGTACGGCGCGTCCGCCACGGCGGCCGGCTCCCCGTCCGGGGTCCCGTCCGGCTTGCGCGTCGCCGACGGCCTTCTCACCTGCGCGACCGCGCGCTCGTAGAAGAACCGCGTGCGGGTCGTGCCATGGTGCTGCCGTATCACGTCGATCACGGCGCGCGGCAGGCGATGCCGGATGCCGAGCGCCACGCCGTCGGGCACGTGCCGGATGATGAGACGCGCGGATTCGACGGGATCCAGCGCGTCGTGGGGATTCACCCGGTCGCGCTGGTTCTCGGTGAAATATCCCGAGTGCGGCACCTTCCCGATGTCGTGGAAGAGGGCGCACACGCGGGCCAGCAGCGGATTCGCGCCGATCGCATTGCATGCGTTCTCGGAAAGCTGGGCCACGATCAGCGAATGGTGGTAGGTCCCCGGGGCCTCGATCTGCATGCGCCGCAGCAGGGGATGGTTGAAGTCGGTGAGCTCGAGAAGCGTGATGTCGGTCGTCCGCTTGAACAGGGACTCGAGGACCGGAAGGAAGCCGACCACGGCAACCCCCGTCAGGAGGCCGCTCAGGAGACCCGCGGCCATCTCCCGGCCAAGCGTGTCGACGGGGGTCTGGTCCGCGATCCCGATGAGGGCCGCGAATGCGGCCACCGTCAGCCCGCCGGCGCCGGCCGCACGCACCACGCGGGCGCGCCTGCTCGCGTCGCGGCATCCGAAGATGGCGACCAGCGAGGCGAGAAAGGTTATCACCAGGAGGTCGAGGCGGTTCCCGTAGATGACGCCGGTGAAGATGGAGATGAGCAGCGCCATGAATATGGCGGATCCCGCGTCGATCAGGATGGCGACGATCAGGGGGGCGAGGGCGGTCGGGGCCACGTACGGCAGTGTCGAGGCGAGGCTGCTGTCGCGCAGGAAGAATTCCACGCTGCCAAGCGCGTAGACGAGCCGGACCAGCGCGAGGTTGATGATCACGACGACCGCGAGCAGCCCCAGCCTTCCGTTTCTGCGGAGCGTCTCCGGATCCTCCAGGCGGATGTAGAGCATGGAGGCGAGCACCATGGCCAGCACAAGCAGCACGTGGCCGAAGAGCGTCAGGCCCTCGCCACGCTCAACATTGCCGTGCGTGCGCAGGTACTCCTGGTAGGCCCGGAACATCTCGTAGTGCTCGGCGTTCACCCGCTCGCCCGCCTCGATGATCACCTGGCCGCGCGCCACATTCAACGTGACGGGCCGCAGCCGCGCCACCGCCAGCAGAACCCGCCTCTGGGTCGCGGTCTCGTCGAAGACCAGGTTTGATGTCACGCCGTTGCGGAAGAACCGAAAGAGCGCCTGCGAGGCGGCCCGCGACACGCCCTCGGTCGCAAGGCTCACGCGCAGGAAGGTCAGCGCATCCTCAAGCGACTGGACGGGGCGGGACGAAACCTCGCCGCCGGGCCGGACGATCTGAAACACCCCGACGCCCTCGGCGCCCGAGCTCCCGAGCGAGGTATCGTGAACCCCGCTCTCGTAGATCTCCCGGAGCGCGGCGAGGCCGTTCTCGAACGCCGTCGTCCGGGCGGCCGAATCGCCGAAGGCCAGAAGCCCAGCGAGATCCTCGGCGGTCACGTGATGGGGATGGCGGCTGTTGAACTGGTCCGCGAAGTCCTGGAGCGCCGCGTTGCGGTCCGTGAAGCTGAGGCTCGCAAGCGCCGCGGGATGCGACGCCTCGAAGGCTGCGAGGCGATCGAGCAGGTCGCGCGCCGAAGCCTCGAACTGCCGGATGGGTTCCGTCTCCAGCCGGTAGACGGGAGGCACGCGGGCCAGCGTCTGCTCGCGCGCGCCGCGGGTCCTCTCCTCGCTGACATAGGAGAAGGGCGCGCTCGCGACGACCTGGACGGTGGCAAGCTGGTTCGGGAGCACGGGCACGTTGATCGTGCTGACGCCGACCGAGCTGATGAGGACGATCGCGGCGACCGTAAGGATGAAGATCAGGGCGGCGACCACCCGGCTCTGGTCGAGAAACTCGCGGAAGGCGGCCGCAGTCGTCGAGACCGGGCTCCTGCGGCTGGCCGCGATGCCCCCGACTATGAGCTTGAGCTGGTTTCGGACGGACACGGGGGTGTTCCGGTATCTCAGGCGCGCGCCTCGCCGACCGGGTTCCTGAACCTGTCGTAAGCCTCGATGATGCGCTGGACAAGCGGGTGGCGCACGACGTCGGCGCTGCTGAACGTGTGGAAGTCGACGCCGGGGACGTCGCGAAGGACATTGCGGACCTCGAGCAGGCCGGACTGCTTCGAGCGCGGGAGGTCTATCTGCGTGATGTCGCCCGTCGCCACCATCCGGGAGTCCTCGCCCAGCCGGGTGAGAAACATCATCATCTGCTCCGACGTCGTGTTTTGCGCCTCGTCGAGGACGATGTAGGCGTGGCTCAGCGTGCGCCCGCGCATGTAGGCGAGGGGAGCGATCTCGATCGCGCCCTTTTCCGTGAGGCGGGAGACCTCCTCCGGCTCCAGCATGTCGCTCAGGGCGTCGTAAAGGGGTCTGAGGTAGGGGAGGATCTTCTCACGCAGGTCGCCGGGGAGAAACCCCAGCGTCTCGCCGGCCTCGACCGCCGGGCGCGTCAGGATGATCCGCTGAACCTCGTTTCGGAGCAGGGCGGACACCGCCGCCGCGACGGCGAGGTAGGTCTTGCCCGTCCCGGCCGGCCCGATGCCGAACACGACGGTCTGCTTGAGCATCGACTGGAGATAGAGCTTCTGGGCCAGCGTCTTCGGGACGACGCTGCGGCGATTCGTGGCGATCACCAGGGGCTGGTCGAGCAGGGCGCGAAGCTGGGCCCCGTCCCCGCGGGCGAAGGAATCGGCGAGACGCGTGAAGTCGGGCGCGCGGATGCTCATCCCCTGGCCGCGGGCCGCATCGAGGAACGAAAAGAAGTCCTCGGCCAGCGCGAGCGGCCCGGCCGGCGCCTCGATCTTCAGCCAGCCGTCGCGCGAGACGAGCTTCACGCCGAGAGTCTTTTCGGCATGCCCGAGATTCTCCTCGCGGCCGCCGTAGAGCTGGTTGAGGTGCCTGGGACTCGGGAAATGAAGCACTTTGGACGGCATGGGAATCGGGGGGGTCATCCCCCATCAAGGTCCGCCGCCCCGGCGGCCAGCTGTTCCCACATCGCGTCCAGCGCGAGCGGCAGCGTCCGGGTGTCCGCGATCACGGGCATGAAATTGTTGTCGCCGTTCCAACGGGGGACGATGTGGGCATGCAGGTGGGATATGCTGCCGCCCGCCGCTGAGCCCAGATTGAAGCCGATGTTGACGCCGTCCGGCTTGAGGACCGTCCCCACGAGCCGGCGGCCGAAGATGATTTCATCCATCAAGTCCGCCCGCTCCTCCGCCGGCAATTCCTCGGGCTCGGCGACCTCCCGGAACGGAATGGCGAGAAGATGCCCGGCATTGTAGGGATAGCGGTTGAGAAGGAGGTAGGAATACGGCGCCCGGTGGACGATCAGGGCCGTCCGGTCGTCGCCAAGGGCCGGGAGCGCGGTGAAAGGGCGCTCCATGCCGGAAGGATAGCCCGGGGCCTTGATGTACTCCATCCGCCAGT
Organism: uncultured Opitutaceae bacterium; assembly: GCA_964547325.1. Taxonomy (GTDB): domain Bacteria; phylum Verrucomicrobiota; class Verrucomicrobiia; order Opitutales; family Opitutaceae; genus Palsa-1447. The sequence goes on from CAZJNA010000075.1 coordinate 8,150, forward strand.
AGGCGTGAAGCAGTGGCGTATTCAAAACCGGCCGACTAGATCGGCATTGGAGACCAAAGTCAAAGCCGCCGTGGATCCGGCACTCGTCGGACATCGGGCTTGCAATTATATGATGGTCGTAATCCAATAGCTCGCTCAAATGGATTTCCCAGCAGCCGATGCGCTATCCAACCGCTCATAAATCCATCACCCGCAAGAAGATAATTTCAGCGGCGAGCATCGCCTTTCGGGAGAAAGGGGTCGATGGAACCGGCGTGCACGATGTCATGCAGCGCGCAGGGCTCACCCACGGGGGATTCTATGCGCACTTCAGGAGCAAACTGGACCTCCTCGCGGAAGCCTGCGCTGACGCCTTCGACGCGGCTCTCCTGAACCTCGAGCGCATCTCCGCGCTGCCCACCCGGGCGCGGAGGGCGCGACTTCTCATCGACAGCTATCTCTCCAGGCACCACCGCGACAATCCAGGTTCGGGATGCCTCATCGTCGCAGTCGGAGCCGACATGGCGCGCTTTTCCGGCGCCGAACGCGCGGGATACTCGTGCGGCTTCGAGCGCCACCTCGACCGGCTTTGCGCGGCCCTGCGCCTCTCCCCCGATCCGGAGGAAAACCGAAATCGCGTCAACCACTTGATGAGCTCCCTTGTCGGGGCGCTCCTTTTTGCCCGCGCAGTCGATGATCCGGAGCGCAGCACCGCCCTGCTCCTATCGGCACGCCGCACGCTCCGGGAGGAATTTTGCCGATGAACACCACGCACCGCCGGGTGGCGATCACGGGCATGGGCGCCGTGACGCCGGTCGGCTCCACCGCCCCCGAAACCTGGTCCTCCCTCACCGAGGGCCGAAGCGGCATCGCCCGCATCGAACGCTTTGACGCCTCCCTCTGCGCGTCCCAAATCGCGGGGGAGGTGCGCAATTTCGACCCGACCGCCCCGCGCTGCCCCGAGGTCCGCCCGCGCGGCGCCGCGGGGGAGCCGGTGACCGCCCCCCTTTCAGCCAAGGAAGTGAAGAAGCTCGGACGCTTCTCCCACCTGGGAATGGCGGCCGGCCTGGAAGCCTACGCCGACTCCGGGATCGATGCCGTCCGCTCCACGCTTTCGCCGGAGCGGATCGGCGTGAACCTCGGCGTCGGGCTCGGCGGCCTGCCGGAGATCGTCGCCACGCATGAAATCTGGAAGCAGGGCGGTTTCCGGAAGATATCGCCGTTCTTCATCCTTCAATCCGCGCCCAACATCCTCGCCGGCCAGATGGCCATCCTCCTGGATTGCCGCGGGCCGAACATGAGCGTCGCCTCGGCCTGCGCGACGAGCGGCCACTCGATCGGGGAATCGCTCCGCGCGATCAGGCGGGGAGACGCCGATGTGATGATCGCCGGCGGCGCGGAGGCGGTCATGACGCAGATCGCCGTCGGTGCGTTCGCCCAGATGCGGGCCCTTTCCACCCGGAACGACGACCCCGAGCGCGCCTCGCGTCCGTACGACGTGGACCGGGACGGCTTTGTCATCAGCGAAGGCGCGGTGGTCTTTGTCCTCGAGGAACTCGATCACGCCCGGCGCAGGGGAGCCCGAATCTATGGGGAGCTTCTCGGCTACGGCGCCACCGCCGACGCCTACCACCTCTCCGCCCTCGCTCCGGACGCGGAGGGATCCCGCCGTGCCATGCAGCTCGCCCTCGCCGATGCCGGGCTCGCTGCCGACCGCATCGGCTACGTGTCAGCCCACGCGACCTCCACGCCGGCCGGCGACGGGGAGGAGGCCCAGGCCATCGCGGCCGTCTTCGCGGGGGTGAAGGACCGCCTTCACGTCAGCGCGATCAAGTCCATGACAGGGCACCTCCTGGGAGGGGCGGGCGCGCTCGGCGCCATGGCCGCCGCGCTCGCCATCCATCACGGCGTGATTCCCCCGACGATCAACCTCGACCGGCTCGATCCCGCCTGCGCGGCCCTCGGGCTCAATTTCACGGCCAAGAATGCGGCCGAGAAGCGGATCGACGCCGCGCTTTCGAACAGCTTCGGGTTCGGCGGCACCAACGCGTCCCTCGTCATCGGCCGGATCTGAATCGCAGGATCTGCGAATGCCATGTGGTCCCGCCGGATTTTGACAATGCGAGGCTTCTCCATTCCCTCCGGCTGTCCGCACACCTCTTCATGAATCCCATTCCCGACCAGACCCTGCTCGACGCCCTCAATTGGCGCTACGCCACCAAGAAGTTCGATCCCGCGAAAAAGATACCGGCCGCCGCCTGGACGACGCTTGAGAGCGCGCTCGTCCTCTCCCCCTCCTCCTACGGGCTGCAGCCCTGGAAGTTCATAGTCGCCCAGGATCCCGCGACACGCGCGAAACTTTCCGCAGCATCCTGGGGCCAGACACAGCCGGTCGACTGCTCGCACTATGTCGTCTTCGCCGCGCGAAAGGGCCTGAGCACCACCGACGTGGACCGTCACGTCAGCCGCATCGTCGAGGTCCGGGGCGGGTCCGTCGACGCGCTCAAGGGCTACCGCGATATCATGGTCGGATCCGCGGAAAAGGCGCGCTCCGCCGGCTACCTCGACATTTGGATGTCGCGCCAGGTCTACATCGCCCTCGGGCAGTTCATGGCTTCCGCGGCCCTCCTTGGAATCGATACTTGCCCGATGGAAGGCCTGGAACCGACAAAATACGACGAGCTGCTCGGAATCGGGCCGGAGGGATACGGGACCCTGTGCGCATGCGCCGCAGGTTATCGAGCAGCGGACGACAAATACGCGAACGCCGCCAAGGTGCGCTTCCCGACCCCGGACGTCGTGACCTACGTCTGAGGGCGCCCCATGCGCGCCGTCCAGCTCACGGGCATCAACCAGCTGGGCCTGGCGTCGCTTCCGGATCCCGAGCCGGGACCCGGAGAGGCGCTTGTCTCGCTTCGGGCCGCGGCGCTCAACCACCGCGACCTCTGGATCAAGCTCGGACAGTACGCGGGCGTTGCCTATCCCTGCGTGCCCGGTTCCGACGGGGCGGGCGTCGTCACCGCGGTCGGAGCCGGGACGGATCCCGGCTGGGTCGGCCGGGAGGTGATCATCAATCCAAGCCTCCGCTGGGGCGCTGACCCGGCGGCACAAGGCCCGGATTTCTCCATTCTCGGGCTTCCGAGGCAAGGCACCCTCGCCGAAGCCGTGGCCGTCCCCGCTGTCCAGCTATCCGCCCGTCCGCAGCACCAATCGTGGGAAGAATCGGCCGCCCTTCCGCTCGCCGGCCTGACCGCCCACCGGTCCCTCTTTTCGCGGGCACGGCTTCGCGCGGGCGAACGCGTGCTTATTTCCGGGGTCGGCGGCGGCGTCGCCCTCATGGGCCTCCAGTTTGCGATCGCCGCCGGGGCTGAGGCATGGGTCACGTCGGGCTCCTCCGATAAGCTGGCCCGGGCCATCCAACTCGGCGCGCGCGGCGGCTTCAACTATGCGAGCGACGGCTGGCAGGCGGATGCTTTGCGCACCGCGGGCCCGTTTGACGTGATCATGGATAGCGCGGGAGGGGAAGGGTTCGCCTCGCTGATCGACCTGGCCGCGCCCGGCGGCCGGATCGTCTTCTTCGGCGCCACCCGGGGCAACGTCCCCGAACTTCCGCTGCGCAAGGTTTTTTGGCGGCAGATATCCCTCCTCGGCAGCACGATGGGGAGCCCGGGCGACTGGACGGCCATGACGGAATTCGTGGAACGCCAGGCGATCCGCCCGGTCGTGGATGCCGTGTTCCCCATCGATCAAACCTCCAGGGCATTCGCCCTCATGGAGGCCGGCGGCCAGTTCGGGAAGATCGTGATCCGTCTCGCGTAGCGGCCCCACCCGGCACTTTTTGCGTCGTCTGTTTCGATCCACGCCCTGAGCATCCCTTCCGAATGACAAAAAAGGCAGCCTTCGCGACTTTCCTGGTCCTCCTTCTCCCCGCATGCTCGCTGACCACGCAGGTCGAGCCGACAGCGCACCCGAACCGCCTGAACCACATTTTCGTAGAGCACCGCCTTTCGGATGGGCGCCACATCGACGAATTGATAGCGCGTGAGCTCAGGTCCCTCGGATACGACGCCTCGGCCGGCCCGCTCACGATGATGCCCGACGGCACGGAGGCGATCGTTGCCTATCAGGATGAATGGACGTTTGATTTCACGACCTACCTGATCGAACTCGACGTGGCGGTGCGCGAGGTCAAGAGCGGGAACCAAATCGCCGTCGGAAGAACGTTCCGGCCCTCTTTCGGGGCCAACAACCCGGCTACGATGGTCAGGCAGGTGATCGATCCGATCTTCAAGCGGAAATAAGTGGCGTCCCCGGCGGGACTCGAACCCACAGCCGCCTGCTTAGAAGGCAGGTGCTCTATCCGGTTGAGCTACGGGGACGGAAACTCGGCGTACGATGGCTCTCCCCGGACGCAGGATCAAGGGATGTTTTTCGCGGGCAGCGGTACGTTTTCGTGATTGGAGAGATCCTCCGGGGCTACGCTTCGCAATTCCCAGACCGGTCGCCGCAGCCGGCCTTCCCCTCTAACGGGGGTCGGCCAAGAGGCGACCGATGAAGCTGCGCTCATGCCTCTTCCGGATCTCTCCAATCGCAAAAACGTACCATCGTCTTTCGCACGTCTGGGAATTGCCATCCTTCGGATGCCATCCATGGTCCTCCCATGGTCAAAATCACCGGCGGATACAACGGCGACCTCCACTGCACGGCGGTTCACACGCCCTCGGGCACCTTCCTGGCTACGGACGCGCCCAAGGACAATCAGGGCAGGGGAGAGTCGTTCTCGCCCACGGATCTCGTCGCAACGGCGTTTGCGACCTGCATCGCCACCACGATGGCGATCGTCGCACGCCGTCACGGCGTTGAACTCACGGGGCTCCGCTACGAAGTGACCAAGGAGATGTCCGCCGATTCCCCCCGGCGCATCGCCCGCCTCACCGCGAACTTCTGGATGCCCGCCTCGGCGCGCCAGGCACCGGCCGGATCGCTGGAGAAGGCCGCTCACGCCTGCCCCGTCCACCAGAGCCTCGCTCCCACCGTCGAGAAGATTGTCGAGTTCCACTGGGAGTAGGAAACGCGCGCGCGCGGCACGCGATCCAACTATGACGACTTGGGCGCGATGACCTTCAGCCCATCGAAATAACGCCGGAGATAACCTCGATCTATCGCCGCCAGGGAGTCGGCCTGTTTTGCCGCATGCGCACCGATCAGAAAGTCTGGAATCAAGTGCTGACGCGGGCCGCCTTCCTGACGATAGGCAGCGTGGAGCCGGCCGGCCAAAGTTGCGGCGGCCAAGCCAATGGGATCGAACTCGATCCCCAGACTGGCGAGTGCCTCGGAAAACTGGATCTCGCTCGGAAATCGCGCCGACACCTCGGCCGCCACGACGTCGCAGACCACGGTCCGCCCACGGCGTCCCGCAAGCGCGAGCAGGCGCATCCACCCTCGGGCGGATGGCTCCCCCTTGAAGATCGCCAGCAATGCCGAGGTATCGACGGCCAGGATCATGATTTTCTGCGCGGTAATTCCACCGGACCGCGTACGGCGTCCAAATAGTCCGCCACCGATTCGGGCATAGCCAGGCGCAGGCATCCAAGAACCGATCGAGCCGGCTTGTGCTTTTCCACCTTCCGGGCCTGCAGGCAGGCCGCGTGCTCATCGAATTCCAGCACGGTGCCCGGCAGCAGCGCGAATTTGCGCCTCAGCTTCACAGGCAGCGTGATTTGCCCCTTAGATGTCAGGGTGGCCCTCATGGGCTAAAATGTAAGGAAGAAAAGTAAGGCGTCAAAGTTGAAATCCATGAGCGATCCAGGTTTGCATGTAATGATAACAAGTCGCGCTCGCGGCTTTTGGAATCCACGATGCCGGGCCAAAACCACTTGACTCGCCTTGGGTGGATTCTACGGTCGACCCTCATTCTTTTCAAAGGGGTGGTAGCTCAGCTGGTTAGAGCGTCTGCCTGTCACGCAGAAGGTCGCGGGTTCGAGTCCCGTCCATCCCGCCAGTTTCGAAACCCGCTAATCCTTAATGGATAGCGGGTTTTCTGTTTCAAAAAGGGCATGAGTGGCAACGCGATCACCTTTTTTGCTGTTCGTTGCTGGACGTACCCGAGAACTCATTGAGGTCTGGAGCTTACAACAAAAGCGAGTGTTCAGTTGCGAAAGGCCGCATGAAGCGATTCGCCATCACCCAATCGAGCCAGCTGACCCGGCGGAATTTTTTTGCATGAGGTGTGTGTTTTTGGGGATACTCGGGTTTCAGAGATAAAGCTCATGCCTACCTGGTTCCTCGCGCTCCTAGCGCTCCTTGCCTTCGCGGCGCCCCTGTTGGCGGAGCCGCCGGCCGAAGCCAATACGCCCATTCAGCGCGACTTCGCGGCCTTCGATCCCAACTACGCAGCCGATTTTCGCGCCCGTGCTGTCCGGATCGGCGGACTAAAGGCGGCATTATTGGCACAGACTGCCCGAGGCGTGCAAAATCCGGTTGCCAACCAGATCCTCTTCGAAGCGGGCACGCTGCTTTTCACGACCGCCGATTTCAAACGGATCGATCGCCGCATGGACGACCTCGCTGCTGCCATCGCCCACCCGGCGCTCGACCGCCAAGACGCGGAGGGCATGTGGGGAAGCGGCAGCGAGCAGTGGTTTCTCAAGCTGGACAACACCTTTGACCGGCTGACGGACGAAGCCCGGCATGGGCCAGATGGTCAGCCTCGTCCGCTGCCCGCGTTTCTCGACCGGGTGGCTACCCCCGCAAAGCTGGAGGCCTGGCTCGACGCCGTCGCAGTGTCGGATATCCCGCACACCGGCATCGATCATGGGCTCGAACTCAATCTGGCCATCTCGGACCTCCTCCGGATAATCGTGCTCGGAGAGCCGGAAAACTATCGGATCGATCCCGAGCTGCGCGATGCGTTTCTTCGCCTGCTGAAGGACAAGTACCGCGATCCTGCGACAGGATTTTGGGGCGAACGCTTTCGCGGGAATGACGAGGTGCGGTTCCAGCCCGATATCAGCACCACGTTCCACATCGTTTCCTACCTGAAGGGACAGGTACCCGATATGCCACGCGTGGCGGAGACGATGCTCTCGCTAAAGAACTTCAGCAGCCCCGCCGGCTGGCTCTCCAACGGTCACTACTGGAATCACAACAACATGGATGTC
>CAZJNA010000076.1:0-14904 GCA_964547325.1 uncultured Opitutaceae bacterium
TGGGGTGTTTCCTGTACTTTCCCTCTTCGCTGCCGGGCGCGTTCCGTGCGGCGCTTGTCAACTCGGGGCATGTGTCGGCAAGGCGCCTTCTCAGGCATTTTCGCGCGCGGGCAAGCCGGCTCTTGACGGTCCCGGTCCTGATCCCGAGAGACTCGCCGATCTCCCCGTAGGTCGAATCGTTCAGGAATCGCTGGACCAGGATCATCCGGTGATCCTGATCGAGAAGCGCGATGCAGCGCATTGTTATCTGCAGGAATTCATGCTGCCCGGCTTCGTCGGCCGGATCGGCGGCTCCGCTCGCTATGAGCTCGGCAATGACGCGGGAATTGCTTCCATCCGGCCCGCCCATCGGGTCCTCCAGCGATATCGTCGCGTGGGCGAACCGGCGCCGGGAATGCCAATATCGGTTGTGCGATAGATTCACTGCTATCCGGTAGAGCCAGGTCCGCAGCGACGATTGTTGCCGGAAGGACGGTAGGCTGCGATGGGCCCGGACAAACGTGTCCTGAACGATCTCCTCCGCATCGCCGCGATTGCGCAACAGGTTGAGGGCGACGGCAAAGATCCGCCCGCGATTGTCGTCCATGATCTCTTCGAATGCCGATTCGTCCCCGTCCATGAAGCGGCTGATTCGCCCCGAATCGATTCCCCGCTGCGTCAGGCCTCCGTCGTTCGCGCCGTCGCTGGATTTGACTGAAGGACGGCTGATTTGGACCGATGAAGCGCGATTTTCATCATTCATGGGCCCACCATAATCCGAAAGGGCCCCACTTCATATGGGGTCCAGACCCCGTAAGTAAGAGCCCCTCTCAAACCAGCGGGACGCCGCCGCCCGCCAGTTCATCGAATGAAATGACCTTAATGCCCTGCGCAGTCGCGAGATAGTTTGCCGCTTCGTGGAGCACATCGATGAAGGCTTCATCGGCTCTTCCGTTCCGAAAATATTCCCACCAGTGCGTGACCAGCACCGTAAGCCGCTGCTTTTCGACTGCGCGCATCACCGCATCCAGCATGGAGTCGAAGCTTCGCGTATAGGAGAGCAGGCAACCGGGATGGGAAAGCATCGCGGTGCGCCCTGTCCGCCAGTGCGGCGCCCTCCGCGCCTTTTTCAAAAGGTAACGGGGCAGCCACGCGCGCGGCTGGCGGCCCAGTTCGAACCACCCCGTCGAGAGGACGTCGAACCTTCGGGCGACCGCCGGGAGACTGGCCCGGGAAATCCTGTCATAGGGTGCGACAAAGGCCCGCGGCGCCGCGAAGCCCGCCTCCCGGAGGCGCTGCGCTCCGAGATCGAGCAGGCGGTCCGCCTGGCGCCGATCGAGGCGGTCGAATTCAAGGTAGTCGTGGTGACATCCGTGCTGTGCGATATGGAATCCGTCATTCGCCTTCAGATAGGCGACGAGTTCCGGATTCTCCTCCATGCGGGCGGTCTTGGACGTGCCCGGACAACCGGCCGAAAGAAACCCCTCGAGGCATCCGTCCGGAGTCGCGACGTCCGTGCGGACTTCCGGGATCACCGCAAGGTTCACCGGCAGTCCGCGTTCGAGGAAGGGCCTGTAGAGCCTCTCGAGGCGGCCGACGGGCGTCAGCGCGTTTGTATCGTCGTCACGAACGATGACGTAGCGCATGCTTTTCTTCGACGAGGTTATGGTACAGGTCTCTCATGCGGCCGGCGAGCACCCGGGTGTCAAAATGGGCGATGGCGCGCTCGTGGCCGGCGGCGGCGAGCCGGCTGGACAGGACGGAGTCTGACCAGAGCCTGTCGATGCCCCTGTGAAACTCCTCAGGCCGACCGAGATCGAACAGGAGCCCTGTCTTCCCGTCCTCAATCAGGCTATTCGCACCCGAAGTCCTGGTGGACGTGACCGGCGTTCCCGCCGCCCACGCCTCAAGTATCACCAGGCCGAAAGTCTCGGAGACCGAGGGAAGCACGACGGCTCGCGCTTCCTGCAGAAGCCCGATCAGGCGCGGATCCCCGGGAGGCAATCCGCCGGTCATGAGGATGTTCTGCCCGAGGCCGAGCAGGCCAATCCTTCGGTCGAGCGCATCGGAGTAGCCCTGATCGGTGGATGCGCCCGCAAGGACGAGCAGCAGCTTGGGATGGCGGGCGGCGAGCTCGCCCAACTGCTCCACCAGCCAGGACTGGTTCTTGACGGCGTCGATCCGGCCCACGGCGAGGAGCACCTGCCGCCCCCTGATTTCCGGGAAGGCCGCGTGAGCGGCAGCGCGGTGGTCCGCTTGAAAAAGCGGCACCTGCACGCCGTGGGGTTGCACGACAACCCGCTGTCCGGGGTGCCGTTTCTGGATCAACTCGGCCTCGCGGGGGTTGCAGGTCACGACCGCATCCGCATCGGCCAGCAAACGGCGCGTCCCCAGCATCAGGCCGCAGAGCTTCCCCCACTCCCACCCGCGGCCCGCGTAAGCATTGAGGCTGTCCTTCAAGGGAATGGGCATATCGTACACGCCGCCGTGCGTCGTGACCACGAACGGCAGCCCGCGCCTGCGGGCGACCCTGAGTCCGATGCCGCCGATCCGGCCCAGGGTGTGCGAATGGACAAGGGCGAGCCCCGGCTCCCGCCAAAGCGCCCGGATCAGCCCGAACGACATGAGGTTCCCGCCAACCGCAATCATCTGGCGCCGCTGCTCCGGGGCGATTCCCCAGATCGGCACGCTGGAGTGGAAACGCTTCACCACGCACCCGGCTTCCGCCAAGGGATCGCTCCCCGCGCCTGCGGGAATGCGAGGACAATACACTACGGAATCGACGCCGCCCTGGCGCAGCCCGTCGCACAGCCGGTGCAGGGCGGTTTCCGTGCCGCCCCATTCGGCCGGATTGTATTTCCGCAACAGATGGGCCGCGATCATGGCTGGCTGTCTTCAGGTCGTCGCCAATGCCTGTTCAGCGGGCTCACGGATCGGCTGAGGCCTTTTCCCCTGGGCACGGGCCATCCTCTTTTCCCTTCGTGCGTAGTAACAAAGTCCCGCCAGCGCACCGAGGAGAATGTGGAACGTCATGAAGATCGGCGTTTGTCGGAACACCCACTCGGTCAGGCTCTGAAGAAAGATCCCGCAGATTCCGAAGAAAATCCCCACGCCGACGCAATGCATCGGCTCGCTGACGCGCCGCACCAGGTATCGCGCGCCAACCTGGAACCAGCGCAGCCAGAAAACGGCGAACACGCACAAGCCCGGGATGCCCAGTTCGCCCAGGGTGAGCGCCCCCAGGCTGTGTGCCGGGGCGGCAAAATTTATGTCGGACGCCGCGAGCCGCTCGGTGAGCGAGTGGATTTGATCGTAATTCCCGTAGACAAAGCCGAGCCTCGCCCCGTAGGTCCTGCTGACTCCGTATGACCAGTTGTTCAGGCCGAGGCCGAAAAAGTGGTCCGCCACGATCATCCGGGCCCAGCGCAGATAAACCCCCCGGCCCTCATACCCGACGTCGTCATCAAGATACTCCTCCTTCAGGCTTGCCTCCCCGTAGCGGGCCATCAGCGGCTTCCAGGAAGACGTGAGCAGCACGGCGGCCAAGGCCAGGACCGCAAAGCCGAGCATCATCTTCTTCAGGGTGATCCGCCAGGAAGCGCACCGCGCGAAAGCGGCCAGCACAACGCAGCCGAATATCGGCACTCCCGCGCGGGAAACCGTCAGCATGATCGCGACGCCGGCCACGCAGACCCCCAGGAAGGCAGCCCGGCGGACCCACCGCGAAAACGCCGCCGCCGCGGCGGACGCGAGCACCGGCCCCACGAGGCAGAGGTACATCGAGAGGCTGTTCGCGTGGTCGAGGCTGCCGGCCACCCGATCCATGCCTCCCAGCGCCCTTTGCTTGAATCCCAGGGCGCCTTCCAGGAATACCGCGCAGGCAAGGCCCAGGATCAGCCACTTCAGCTCGCGTTTCGTCCGAATGTAGAATGACGCGGCGAGAAAAATGACGATTCCGCGAACGATTTTCGATAGTTCGAAAACGCCGAAGACCTGCGGCTCCGAAATTAGGACGGAAAAGCAGCAGTACAGGAAGTAGGCTCCCAGCACGCCAAGGCCGACCGGCCAATGCCAGCGCGGACCGCGATACCGCGGCACGAGAAGCGACGCGGCGAGGACGCTGACCGCAAGGATGTCGATCAGCGAGATCTCAAGGCCCAGCGTCGTGCCGCGATACCAGGCATGGCTGAAGAAATGGGCGTCCATCCGCTCCGTCACCACCGCTCCCGCCGTCAGCAGGAAAAACATGATGTCGCGCGCGCGCTGCGCAATGGAAGCCGCCATAGCCCCGGCCAACGTCAGGATGACGATGAGGGCTGCTGCGATGATGTGTTTTATTTCCATGAATGACCCGCGCAAGCCGGGCGCATGGCCCATCTTCCCGCGCAGTATAACCGGATCCCGGCGGGTTGTTGAGTGGGGTGAGCACCCCCTATCCGGTCGGGTAACACCCCATTATGGCGGCCGCGGCATTCGCCTAGCCTGCCTGCATGTGCGACGCACCTGTCAGCATCATCCTGCGCTCGTTCAATGAAGGCTGGGCCCTGCGGGAGACCCTGCCCGCCCTGCGCGCGCAGGACTACAAGAACTGGGAATTGATCGCGATCGATTCGGGGTCCACCGACGGCTCGGTCGACCTGATCCGCCAGGCTTCCCCTGTCCATTTTCAGCAGATCCATCCGCACGACTACCGGCCGGGCCGCGTATTGAACGCCGGCATGCGACTGGCCCGCGGCGAAGCGGCGATCTTTCTCAATGCCGACGCAACGCCGCAGGGCCCCGGATGGCTGCGACCCCTGGTTCAGGCGCTGGGGGATCCAAAGACCGCCGCCGTCTTCAGCCGCCAGCTCCCTCGTCCGGACTGCCGCGCGGTTTTTGCAAGAGACTATGACCGCTGTTTCGGAGCCAGGCGCGAGTCCGCGGCCTGGGACCATTTTTTCAGCATGGTGAGCAGCGGCATCCGCAGGGACATCTGGTCCCGGCGGGGCTTTCTGGAGTCGATGCAGTATTCCGAGGACGATGAATACACGCGCTGGTGCCGCAGCCAGGGATGCCGCATCGCCTATTGTCCGGAATCGGTCGTCACCCACTCGCATAACTACACGCCGCGGCAGGCCTACAAGCGCAGCTTTGGAGAGGCTTGGGCGCTGACGGCGATGGGCGCCGCTCATCCGGCCCGATCCGCCTGCGGAAGGATTATGGCTTTGGGCTGGCTGAACGACATGCGGCGGGACTTCGGCTTCTGCGTCCGCACCGGACGGCTCGCGGAATGGCCCCAGGCCTGGCGCATTCGCTGGGCCCAGCGCCGCGGAAAACGCGCCGGGCTCAATGCGGGAGCTTCCGCGCACCCTGAAAGAGCCCCGACATGATCGCATTCGCCCGCCCTTCCCTTCCGCCACGCCCGCTTTCCGCCCAGCGAACGAATGGATCCATCGGTCCGGTGACGGCGCCCCTGCGCTTCACGCTGGATGGAAGCGATGAACTCGAGGGATTTCTGGCCGACATCTGCAAGACCGTCATGGCCGGCCTTCGCGGGCTCATCCCGCCGGATCGGCTCCAGGCGGTGCTGCTGGGCGGCGGCTACGGGCGCGGCGAAGGCGGCGTCATGGGCACGCCCGAGGGAGACCGCCCCTACAACGACCTGGAATTCTACGTCTGCCTGCGCGGAAACCGGCATCTCAACGAGTGGCGCCACCGCCTGCCCCTGGAGGTGCTGGGGGAGATTCTCACGCCGATGGCCGGCGTTGAGATCGAGTTCAAGATCATCTCGCTCGCGGAGCTCCGGAAGAGCCGCATCAGCATGTTCTCCTACGATCTGCTCATGGGCCATCGCTGGCTGGCGGGCCACGGAGGGCTGCTTCTCGGATTCGCGCATCACCGCATCGCGGACCGGATTCCATTGTCCGAGGCCATACGCCTCCTCATGAACCGATGCTCGGGCCTTCTCTTTGCGGATGAGCGCCTGAAGCGCGACGAGTTCACGGCGGCAGACGCGGATTTTGTCGAACGGAACATCGCCAAGGCCGAGCTCGCCTTTGGCGACGCCGTCCTCGCCGCCCATGGCCAGTACCGGTGGAGCTGCGAGGAGCGGCATCGGCGATTGATGCGGCTGAGCCCGGCATTTCCGCCTCAGTGGCTGAACGAGGTTCGGGCAAGTCACGCAGCCGGGCTGAAATTCAAGCTGAGGCCGCACCGAAGCGCCGAAGCGCGGGCCGCCTTGCGGGAACGCCATGCCGCCGCGGTCTCGCTGGGGCTGCGCGTCTGGCTCTGGCTGGAGGAACAGCGGCTTGGCTCGCCGTTTGCGACGGCACGAGACTATGCGGAAAGCCCCGTGAACAAGTGCCCGGAAACCTCGCGTCTGCGCAATCTGCTTGTGAACCTCAAGACCTTCGGGGTTCGCTCGTTGTTCAGTCTCAATCCGTTCCGGCATCCCCGCGATAGAGCCCTGCGCGCCCTTTCCCTGCTCCTCTGGGACCCGGCCGCGGGATCCGGGACGGCTCAGAAGGATCTTTCCTCCCCGCCCTGCTCCGCTTCGCCTCCCAGGGGTCTCGTCGCCTCCTACAGGACGCTTTGGCGGAGCGTTAATTGACGCGTCGGGCGGGCTCCCGATTCATGATGGGGTGGTGCTCGACAGTCCTTGCATTTCGGGGTTAGCTAGCGGCCCAACCCAGCCGCTGCGGCGGCCGAGCGATCGAACTTTGAAAAAGCCAGTTCATTCCAAACCGCTGAAACCCCTGCGTCCCCGCAGGGGGGCGGCGCGTCAGCGCACCTCGCGGGCGAAAGAACGCCGGGGGGCGGATCGCTGGTTTCCGATCGTCGGCATCGGATCTTCCGCCGGAGGACTGGAGGCATTGGTGCAGTTCTTCGAGCATGTGCCGCCAAACAGCGGCATGGCCTTTGTCGTCGTCCAGCACCTGGATCCGACGCACGAGGGCATGATGCCGGAATTGCTCCAGCGCGTCACATCCATGAAGGTGATCCAGGTGACGGATCGCACCCGGGTTCAGAAGGACCATCTGTACGTTATTCCGCCGAACAGCGACATGTCGATCCTTCATGGGGTGCTGCACCTTCTGGCTCCCGCCGCGCCCCGCGGACTGCGCCTGCCCATAGATTTCTTTTTTCGCTCCCTCGCCGCGGACGAGCGCGATCTCAGCGTCGGAATCATTCTCTCGGGGATGGGCAGCGACGGCACGCTCGGGCTGAGGGCCATAAAGGAACAAGCCGGCCTGTCGCTCGTGCAGGATCCCGCTACGGCCAAGTTTGCGTCGATGCCGCAGAGCGCCATCAAGGCGAGGCTCGCGGACATCGTGGCTTCGGCGGAGGAATTGCCGGGAAAGCTTATCGCCTACACCCAGAATACGCCGCGGATCAGCAATGCCGAGCGGCATGTGGACACCTTCCTGCAGAGCGGCGTGGAAAAGATCGTCATCCTGCTGCGCTCCCATACCGGCCATGACTTCACGCTGTATCGCCGAAGCACGCTTTACAGGCGCGTCGAACGCCGCATGGGCATCCACCAACTGAGCAAAATCGGCGGCTACGTCAGGTATTTGCAGGAGAATCCCCAGGAATTGGACATCCTCTTCAAGGAGCTGCTGATCGGGGTGACGAGCTTCTTCCGGGATCCGGCTGCCTGGCAGCAACTGGCACGAACGGTGATACCGGCTCTGCTCGAAAGCCGGGCCCCGGGCGGCGTGCTCCGGGCGTGGGTGGCCGGATGTTCGACGGGCGAGGAAGCTTACTCCCTTGCGATCGTGCTCACCGAGGCGCTGAACGAGATCAAGGCCAAGCACCATTTTTCCGTGCAGATCTACGCCACCGACCTCGACAAGGACGCCATTGAAAAAGCCAGGCAGGGCCTGTTTCCCGAGAACATTGTCGCCGACGTGGCGCCCTCGCGGCTCACCCGGTTTTTCGTCAAGGAGCCGGACGGATTTCGCGTGTGCAAGGAGATCCGCGCGAAGGTGGTCTTTGCTCCCCAGAACCTGATCATGGATCCGCCGTTCACGAAGCTGGATATCCTGTGCTGCCGAAATCTCCTGATCTATCTCACGTCGGATTTGCAGAAGAAGCTGATTCCCCTCTTCCACTACAGCCTGAATCCCGGCGGCGTCCTCTTCCTCGGCAGCGCGGAAAGCATCGGGGGGTTCGCCAATCTGTTCGTCCCGCTGGCGGCCAGGGAGCGGATTTTTCGGAGAAGCGATGCCGCGGCGCCGGGCAGCCAGCTCGATTTTCCCGCGGTGTTCGTGCCCGCTCCTTCGCGCGCCGACGCGCCTGCGCCCGCAAGCCGCACCGGGAACAGCCTTCAATCGGTTGCGGATCACCTGCTTCAGGCGCGCTTTTCGCCGCCGGCCGTGCTCGTCAGCGATCAGGGCGACATCCTCTACATCAGCGGCCGGACGGGCCAATTCCTGGAGCCGGCCGCCGGCAAGGCGAACTGGAATGTCATGGTCATGGTCCGGGAGCCGTTGCGCTACGACCTGGCCAGCGCACTCCAAAAGGTCCGCAAGAAAAAGGGCACCGTCAGCGTCCACGGGATCAAAATCGGGATCGGCGCCGAAGCGCGGTCCGTGGACCTGATGGTTCAGGCGCTCGAGGAGCCCAAGGAGCTGACCGGGATGGTGCTGATCGTTTTTTCCGAATCGGCGATCCATTCCGCGCCCGGGTCAACCGGCGGGGCCGGCAGAGGATCCGGCCGCACCGCCGGGCAGAGGGACTTGGAGCGGGCCTTGCACCAGGCCCGCGAGGAAGTGCAGGCGTCCCGCGAGGAAATGCAGACTTCGCAGGAGGAGCTCAAGTCCATGAACGAGGAATTGCAGTCCACCAACGAGGAATTGCAGTCCAGCAACGAGGAACTCACGACGTCCAAGGAAGAGATGCAATCGCTTAACGAGGAGCTCCAGACCGTCAACGCCGAGCTCCAGAACAAGCTCGATGAACTCTCCGGAACGAACAACGATATGAAAAACCTGCTCAACAGCACGGATATCGCGACGGTGTTCCTCGACAACGACCTTCGCGTGCGACGGTTCACCCTCCAGGCGGCGACCATCATCAAATTCATCCCGAGCGACGTCGGCCGGCCAATCACCGATCTCGCCTCCGACCTGCTCTACCCGGGATTGGTTGAAGATGCGGGCGAGGTGCTGCGGACCCTGGTTTTCTCGGAAAAATCGATAGCCGCCGGCGACGGGCGCTGGTTTGGCGTGCGCATCATGCCCTACCGTACGACGGACAACCGCATCGACGGGGTGGTCATCACCTTCTCAGACATCACGGCGGCAAAGAAGGTCGAGGCGGGCCTGCGGGCTAAACATGGGCTTTTGGCCACCCACTCGGCCGAGCAGGGCGCCTCGCTGAGCGTTGCCTTGGGGCAGCTGGAGAGCCGGACCTCGGGCGGGAGATCCCGCGCAGCGAGGCCGGGGGCGGCCTCAAAGGCGGCCGGCGCGTCCGGAAAGCGCTGACATGGCGCCGGGAAAAAAACGGAAATCCGCAGGCCTGCAGGGCGCCGGCGAACTGCGCCGCCGAGCGGAGCATCGGCTACGCACGCGCCCGAAAGCGAGGGCGCGGATCGGGACCGGCGCTGATGCCCAGCGGCTCCTCCAGGAACTGCAAATCCACAAGATCGAGCTCGAGCTGCAGAACGAGGAACTGAAGCAGGCCAAGACCGAGGTCGAAGCCGGTTTGGAGAAATACACGGATCTCTACGACTTCGCTCCCGTCGGCTATTTTTCGCTCGATGAGGAAGGCCTGATCCTTGAGGCGAACCTGACCGGAGCCGCCATGCTCGGAACGGACCGATCCAGCCTCGTCGACCGCCGCTTTCAGATCTTTGTCGCGCCGCAGAGCCGCGCGGACTTCGACTCGTTTCGCGAGAGGCTGTTCGAAGGGCATGAAAAGCAGACGTGCGAGGCATTGCTCCTGAAGGCCGACAAGGCTGTTTGGGCCGACTTGGAGGCCAGGACAGCGGGATCCAACGGGGATGCGCGGAGGTGGTGCCGGATGGCCGTCATCGACATCGCGGCCCGGAAACAGGCCGAGGACGCGAAGCACCGCGTTGCCGTCCTTGCCGCCACGAACCACCAGCTGGAGGAGGAGATCGTAAGGCGGACGAAAGGGGAGGCGGCGCTCATGAAAAGCGAGCAGCGCGCCCATCAGCTGTTGGAGCAATCGCGGCAGCTCCAGGAAAAGCTGCGCGCCAGTTCCCGCCAGATCCTTCGGGTGCAGGAGAACCAGCGGAAGGAAATCAGCCGCGAGCTGCACGACAAGATCAGCCAGCTCCTGATTGGCATCAACGTCCATCTTGCGATCTTCACAAAGGGGGCGGCCCTCAATCCCAAGGGCATTCGCCGGACGATCGCTCCCTTGCGCCGGCTTGTGGAGCGGTCGGTCAGCATCGTGCACCAATTCGCCCGCGAACTGCGTCCCGCGATGCTGGACGATCTCGGCCTGATACCGGCTCTCCGCGCCTACATCGACGGCCTCCCGAAGCGAAAAGGCCGGAAAATCGAATTCACCGCCTTTGGCGGCGTCGAGGCCATGGACAACGACAGGCGGACGGTCCTCTATCGCGTGGCCCAGGAGGCGCTTGTCAACGTCGGCAAGCACGCGCGTGCAAAAAAGGTCAGCGTGAGCATTCTCAAGGCCCGGGACGGCGTCTGCCTGGAGATCGCCGACGATGGCAAGGCCTTCGAGGTGAGCCGCCTTTCGTCCGCGGAATGGAACAATCGCCTCGGAATGACCGGCATGCGTGAGCGCGTGGAAATGGTCGGCGGCCACTTCACGGTCGTCTCGGTCCCGGGCACGGGCACGACGATCCGGGCGGAGATACCGTTTGGGACGGCGGGCGCGGCCGGCTAGCGGCGCCGCCCGGACCGGCCGTGCGGCCGTTCGTCACAGATCCTGCGCGCAGGCAACGGGCTCCCGTTCGTCTGCAACGGAAGCGGCGGATGTCTCCCCGACGATCCGACCGTAGTCCAGTTTGACGATGCGATCGGCCATGTAAAAATAGCGGTCGTCGTGCGAAATGACCAGGACGGCCTTGCGCTTCGCCTTCAGCTCCGGAAGCAGCTGCGTGTAGAACACGTCCTTGAACAGCGGATCCTGATCGGAAGCCCACTCGTCGAAGAGGTAGAACGGACGGTCCTCCAGGTAGGCGGTCAGGAGCGCGAGGCGCTTTCTCTGTCCCTGTGAGAGATCCGTGGTCGAAAGGGCGCCGTTTTCAATCCGGACCTTGTGGTCGAGGTGCAGATTCTTGAGATAGGCGCGGGCCTCGACGTCCAGGGCGCTCCGCTCAAGGCCGATGAAGCTGTCAAAAAGATAGAAATCCGAAAATACCGCGGAGAACAGCTGCCTGTAGTTGTCGCGGTTCCGGTCGTCGATGCGTTTGCCGTCGACCCGGATTTCGCCGCTTTCCGGCGGGTAGAGCCCCGTGATGATCTTCGCGAGCGTGGACTTGCCGCTGCCATTGCCGCCGACGAGGAACACGACTTCGCCGGGCCGGAAGTCCAGGTTCACGGGACCGAGCGTAAACGTGGTGTCCTCTCTCTCACGGTGGTAGGCGTGGCTGATTCCGGACAGCTCAAGCCGTTCGAATGCCGGAGGCCCGTCGTGACGCGCCGCCGCGCTGTGATCGCTCGATCGCCCGGTCAGCGCGAGGCCGAGCTGCTCGATTTTCTGCAGCGACACGCTGGCGCGCCCAAAGACCGAGAAGACAAGAAGAAGGCCCGAGAGCGGCCCCATCAGATAGAGCGTGGCCACGACATAGCTCGTCATCTCGTGGGTCGTCACATGCTCCATTCGCGACATGAGGAAAAGAATCAGCCCTATGAGCGCGAAGAAGAGGAGCTGGCTCCAGTTTTGCGCGATGATGAAACGGATCTCCGCCGCGATATTGAAGTGCTGGTAGGCGGCCGTGGCCGAATCGACGCCGTCGGTCAGGAAGGCATCCCGGCGCTCCCGGTGCAGCTTGAGTTCCTTGATGCCTTCCGTGAGCGCCCGAAAGTGGCGGAACAGCCTGTCCTCCGCCTCACGCGCCGACTTGAGAAAGGCAAACCCGCTGTGGACCAGCAGCCGGTACACGGCCGCCCCGATCGCAATGAAGACAAAGATGGCCAGGAGCACCCGGGGGGAAAGCCATCCGAGGTAGGCCGCTCCCCCGAGCAGGATCGCGAAGTTCACGATGAACGCGGGAATGGCGCGCATGGCTTCGGTGATGCTCATCACGTCCTCGGTCAGGGCGACCATCAGCCGCGGCGCGCCTATTTCCTCCAGCTGGCGCAGCGGCACGGCGAGTATCTTGCGCACGAGGTCGCGGCGCAGGTTTCCCGTGCTCCGCTGCGAAAAACGCGCGAGGCTCACCTGCGCGAGGTAGTTGGCAATCAGCCGCCCCGTGCCAAGGGCCACAAACCACCAGAGCAGCGTGGAAACGGGTCCGCCCGATTTTCCAAGGACGGCGTTGACCAGCGCGATCAGGCCGGCGTTGCAGCCGCCGCTGACCAGCGCCGCAACCGCGGTCCAGATCATGGTCCTGCGCGAATACCGAAAGACAAATGTCAGGAAATTCATGACGTTTCCCCCGTTTCCCGCCGTGCGCCTGCGGTCCGATCCGGAATGGGAGCGTCCGCATGGGGTCCCTCCCCTTGCCGCCCGGCGGACGGTTCGTTCAGGCGGGGTTCCTCGTGCGGCGGATCTTTCAGAGTGCGGGCAGTCATTTTCAAGAGCCGAGTCTACGGAATCGGGCCGTTTATTCTAAGTAGGTGTTACCCTAACGCCGGCCGGGCTCCCGGATTTGACGGGCGCCGGAGGCAGGTCGCTTCCGCGGGTCATCATGGGTATACACCCCATAGGCGCGGGCGCCGAAAGCCTGTAAAAGACACACGATGCCGGCACGCACAGGAGCGCAATATCTTCGCGGACTGAAGGACAGCCGCCAAATCTGGGTTGGAAACGACCGCGTCAGCGACGTGGCGTCCCATCCTGCCTTCGCCGGAGCCGCCCGGGGGCTCGCGTCCGTCTTCGACCTGCAGCACACGTACGCCTCCGACTGCCTGATGCCCGATCCGGCGACGGGAGAGCCGATGAACGTCAGCCACATGATCCCCCACTCCAAGGCCGATCTGCTCAGGCGGCATCGCGGACTCGAGCGGATCGCCGAGCATACGGTCGGCCTCATGGGCCGCACGCCCGACTATATGAACGTGACCTATGCCGGCTTCGCGGGCCGGACGGACGAATGGGGCGCGCATGGCAACGAAAGCGGCGCCGAGCGGCTCGTCGCCTATCAGAGATTCATAAGGCGCAACGACGTCGCCCTGACCCATACGATCATTCATCCCACGATCGACAAGTCCCGGGGGGATGTCCCCAAGGCCGGCGACGACGCCGCGCTGCGCAAGGTCGGCGAGACGGCGCACGGCATCATCGTGCGCGGCTCGCGCATGCTGGCGACCCTGGCCCCGTTCGCCGACGAACTGGCGGTCTACCCTTCGCTGCCGCTGCCGCTTCATGCCGACGCCTATGCGCTTTCCTTCTGCATTCCCATGGCGACGCCCGGCCTCAAGTTCATCTGCCGGGACAGCTGCGCCGTGGCGACGAACGCATTCGACAACCCGCTGTCGAGCCGCTTTGACGAGCAGGACGCCTTTGTGCTCTTCGACGACGTCGAAGTGCCGCGGGATCGCTTGTTCATCGATGCGAACCTTTCCGTCCACAACACCGTCATGATGACCGGATGGTACCCCAACACGATGCAGCAGACGATGATTCGGGCGCAGACCAAGCTCGAGTTTGCCTGGGGCCTGGCCACAAAGATGACCGAGACCATCAACATGACCCAGCCTTCGGCGCTTCAGATGCTGGGCGAGCTATGGACGTTTGCCGAGTTCGCCCGCGCCTGCATCCACTCCGCCGAGGAGCAGTCGCACGACGCCGGGAACGGCCTCTGGGTGTCGAAGGGCGGTCCGCTGACCGCCTTGCGGGCGATGCTGCCCACGTGGTTTCCCCGGGTGACCGAGATCTTCCGCCTGCTGGGATCCCACAATCTGCTCACCGCCCCGACGAGATCCCAGCTCGCCGATCCCGAGTTGCGCCCGCTTCTGGATCGCTACCTGCGGGGCGCCGGCAGCGTCGGAGCCGAGGCGCGGGCGCGGATCTTCCGGCTGGCCTGGGATTTTACCGGCAGCGCGCTTGCGGGCCGCAATGAGCAATACGAGCGCTTCTACCTCGGGTCGGGAGGGCGCAACCAGCAGCAGGCGCACATGGCGGCGCTGTTCTCCCGCGAGCGGGCCGATCGCCTTGTCAATCGGTTCCTGCATGAGCCGCTGTCGTGAGCCGGCGTTCGCGGGCAACCGGAATGGGCACCCAGAATGAGCGATGCGTTCGACGCCGGGGCTCCGGGAATCTCGACGGCCCGCCTTTGCCTGCGCGCCCTGTCATTGGACGATGTGCCGGCATTTCACGGCTACGCGTTTGAGCCGGAGGTCGCGCGCTTCATGCCCTGGCGGGCGCACAGTTCGCAGCTCTTTGCCAAGGGCTTCGTCGAAGTCATCCTGCAGCCTCAGTTTCTCAGCTGGGCCATTTCCGCGCCGCCTGCGGAGATGGCGGTGGGCATGGTCTTCCTGCATTCCCTCACCAAGCGGCACCAGAAGGCGGAGATAGCGTTCAACCTCGCCCGGGCCCATTGGAATCGCGGCCTGGCCACCGAGGCGGCCGGCGCGGTTCTGCGTTTTGCCTTCAGCCAGCTTGGCCTGAACCGTGTCGAAGCGACCTGCATGCCGGAAAACCTGGCTTCCCGGAAAGTCCTGGAAAAATTGGGCATGATATACGAGGGAACCATGCGGAAGGCCCACCATCGCTACGACGGGTTCCACGACATGGACCTCTTCGCATTGCTCTCGGCCCGCATCCCCTCCCCTCCCGTCC
>CAZJNA010000077.1:0-14888 GCA_964547325.1 uncultured Opitutaceae bacterium
GCGAGCGAATTCTGATCGCAACGACGGCTCAGCAGATTTTTCAACAGCCTGCTAGCGCCAGAATCCGCGGACGTAGACATACCGGTTGCCGCGATGCTCCCAGCGGGGTGAGATCCAGGCGCTGCGCCCGCGCGGCGGCAGCTCCCAGTGGCCGCCATTCCAGCGGCGATGTCCGCCCTCCCAACCCCAGTACCCGGCTATCCAGACGTGATAGGGCGAAGGAGCGACAATCATGATGTCCGCCTGGGGCGGGGGTGGCGGAGGGCCGTCCACGACGACCTCCATGGGCTGCGAGGAGTCCGCACCCTCGGGCGGAGGCGTGTAATACTGCGGCGGGGGCGGGGGGGGAGGCGCATAGTAAGCCTGGGGCGGTGGCGGCGGAGCCTCCTCCCTGATCTCCCAATGGCCCTCGATCCAATTGCGATCCCGGTCGAAGCGTCCGTGCACCCAGAATGCGCCCGGCTGGGGCGGCACGACCCAGGCGCCGCGAATCCAGGCCCAACGCCCGTTCAGCCACGTGTAGTGACCGGCGATCCAGATGAAGCCGGGCCCGGGCGCCACATAGGCTTCCTCGTATACGGGAGGCGGGGGCGGCGCGTAGACTCTGACGGGCGGGGGCGGGCCGAAACGAAAGCCGATCCCGATATTGATATGGTCGGCCTGCGCCGCAAGGGGCAGGCACAGGGCTAGGGCCAGAAGCGGAACTTGGACTGTTTTCATGGAAGATATTGGATGGGCGAAGCGGGCTGCCTGATGGGATGACGTCCGGACCCCCTGTCTTGTTACGCGGCAGTCCGTCCGTCGGAGGCACTGACAAGCGGAAAGCGCAATTGTTTCCATCCGGATTTCTTGCGTTGATCCCAACGTTCCGGTTGATCGGGGCGTCCGCGAGGCCCTTTCCGGCGCGCCGCGACGATTCACGCAAATACTCCATGAAAATCACCGGGTTAGCCCTCGTCCCACCGCCGACCGCCGCAGGCATGCCGCAGGTGACCCCCGAGCTCCTGGCCTCGGTGCTCGCCCGCTACTCGCGGAGCAACGAGGGCATTGGGGCGATCCTCGAGAAGGTCGACGTTCAGAATCCGGATGCGTCGATCGACAGGATCCTGAAGTTTGTGGACTACGGGCACGCGTCGATCGGCGGATTGACGGGCGGGCTCGCGGTCGCGCTTGACGGCGTTTCGATGTGGCTCGCGTACAAGATATTCGAGATCGCGCAGATGGCCGACGGCCAGGAATCGAGCACGCGGTACATCGCGATGGACGCGTCGAACGTGCCCGCTGCGGAAGATCTGGGCATCCCCGCCGACCTGGCAGGCCGCTGGAGGGACGTGATCGGCGCCGCTTTTGCCTCCTACCATGCGGAATTCGCGCGCCTCGACAGCCTAGCCACCGCCGAGCCGCAGCGCGTGCGCTCGCCCGCCGGCGCAAAACCGGGCGTCGTCGCGCGGCTTCGCAAGAACTATGCGCTCGACCGCGCCCGCTATTTTATCCCGATGGCCACCCGCACGAATCTCGGACTCGTGCAGACCTCGCGAATGTGGGCGCAAACCGTGAAGCAGCTGGATTCGCTGCCGCAGGCCGAGGCGCGCGCCGCCGCGAAATTGATCCGCGAGGAACTGCTCAAGCTGTCTCCAAGACTCATGCGCCACAGCTTCGCCGAGATTTCCTGCGAGGAGCAGGCCCGCCAGGAATTGTCCTCGAGCGTCGCGCTCGGCCTCGAGCGCCTGTCGTTCGAACCGCTGGCCGACCAGGTCTGGGTGCGTGTGGATAGGGAGGCCCCTGCGTTCCTTCCCGAGACGCAATCCGTGGCGGAGGCGCTGCGCCACCGCCAGAACCGGTATGGGCTCCAGGGCACGGCGACGCGCCGGATGCGGGTCAGCTTTGCCTGGAACAACATGGCGCTCGCCGAACTTCGCGACCTCAACCGGCACCGGACGGGGCACCGCTACACCCCGCTCATCCAGGCGGGGTTCTACCTCCCGCCGGAGATTTCCGCTGCGGGGCACGCGGGTCTCCTCGCCGGGCAGCAGGAGCTCACGCGCGAGCTCCTGCTCCGCGGTTCGCCTGCCTATGTCTATTCGCTCCTGCTCGGCGCGCAGACGCCGTTCGAGCACAGCACCCATGGGGACAAGTTCATCTACGAGGCCGAGCTTCGGACGGGAATGGGGGCGCACTTCCGATACGCCGAGCACCTGAGCGCCGCGCTGCGGGCGTTCCTCGACCAGGTGCCGGAAGCGAGGGATTGGGTCGTCGAGGGGACGGCGGAACCCGAATGAAAAGCGGAAATCGGAAAGCGGAAATCGGAAAACGATCCGTCGATCCAGGGCCCGCTTCAGCCTCCTGAACTCAGGTTTCCGCTTTCCGCTTTCCGATTTCCGCTTTGTGAGAAAGTTCGCCGCTCGCTACGGCGAGCGGCGAACTTTCTCCTTCTCCGCTTCCTTGTCTTCTTCCAGGCGGGCCCGCTCGCCGGCGATCTGCTTCTTTATCTTTTCGATCTCGTCGGCCTTCTGCGCGGCGAAGGCCTGGTCGAGCTGCTGCTTGAGGAAGATGTCGCGCTCGGCGGTCTTGCCCTTGTAGACGCGGTCAATCTCCGCGAGCCGGGCCCTCTTCTCGGCGGTCAGCGGCTTTCCCGAATTGGGATCAGACTTGGATAGCCGTTCCATCGCGAGTTCGTAGGAGGATTTCATGGGCCGTAGCGTACGCCGAAGAGGAGCGCCATGGCAACGACGACAAACGGGGGCCAGAAGCCGCACCGCTCGCGGCGCCAGCCTCCGGCGTATCCCGCAAGGCAGGCCGCCAAAAGGGCCGCGAGGGCGGCAGGCCCGATCCAGGCGGCTCGGTAATGGGCCGCAAAGTATACACCGGGCAGGGCCGTGACGGCCCGGGCAAACGCCGTCATGGCGCAGAGGAGAACGCCGGCCGCCCTGTTGAAGAACAGGCCCGCGCCCGCCGCGCCGGCAAAGCCGCAGGCGAGCGAGCATACGCCCGCCACGATGACAAGGAGCGCCGGGGGCACGAGGACCAGGTTGGCGGCAAGGCCGCCCGGGACGAAGAGGTTAAAGAATTCCACCCCAGTCACGGCGCCGACCGCGGCGGCGGCCGCCCCGATCCCGAGGGCGCCCGCGAGGTGGTTCTGCGCATGAGCCCGAATTTTCTGAAGCCGGCTCCAGGAGACTTGGGGCAGCAGGCGGTGTGGCGCCAGGCGCTCCTGCCATTCGGACGCCAGGGGCATTCCCAGGGCGACGAGGGCGGTCATCACGCCGTAGGACATCTGGAAACTGGCGCTGAACAGGTCCTGAGGATCGGCCAGCAGGACGGCCAATGCGGCTGTCGAGAGCGAGGCCATGGGATTTGCGGGCAGCCTCAGGACCCAGGCGACCTCGACGGCCGCGACCATCAGGAAGGCGCGCAACGCCGACGGGCTGTCGCCCGTCGTGTCCACGTCGAGCCACAGAGCGGCGAGGACGAGGAGGGTCGCGGCCAGCCGCGGGCAGCGGATGAGCCCGAAGAGGGCATGCAAGGCGATGGCGACCGTGCCGATGTGCAGTCCGTTGACCGCGAAGAGGTGCATGGCGCCCGCCTCCAGGAAGAGATTCCTCTGGGCTTCGGAGAGCTCGCGCTTTCGGCCGAGAAGCATTGCGCGATACAGCGCGGCCAGATCCGGCCGGCGCTCGAGGCCCGCCCCGAGGAGCTCGGTCATCCGCCCTGCAAGCCAGCCGCAAAACCGGCGGTACCGGGTCGCCGGCAGCTCGGTTGCGATCACCCGGCCGCGGGACAGCTCGAAATTGATACCCTGGTCGGCAAGGCTGCGCTCGAAGCTCCCGTCTGGCGCCCCGGGACGGACGCGCTCGAGGAGCCCCATCGCGGCGACGAGTTCCGAGCGCTCCGGAACGGCCGATCTTCGGCGGACGACGGCCGAGAAATAGATCCTTTGCCCGATCAAACCGGCGAGATGGCGCTCCGCCCGCACGATCGTGCAGATAGCGGAGAGGGTCGGGCGGTTTGGCGCCGGGGGATAGACGCGTTCGATCTTCAGGGACAGCCGCGCCTCGCGCGGCGGCATCTCATCCCAGGCCGGCTGCGGCTGCCTGTGGAGGGAACTGCTTGCCATCCCGCCGAGCATCGACGCCCCGGCAATCGCAAGGGCCCAGAGCCGCGGCGCGCGGCCGGCGGCGAGCATGGCGAGCAGCCCTGACAGAGACGCCCCGGCGAGCGGCCACGCGGCCGAGGCAGCACCAAGGGCTCGGCCCGAGGCGAGCCCGGCGATGAGGGGCAGCACGATCCAGAGGAGGGGGGCCCGATGTCCGAGGCAGCGGTTGATCCCCCTATGATAGCAAGGGAATCGCGTCCGAGCTCGCCGGGAGCATATGCCCCCTCCGTCGGGTGCTGCCAATTCCCGGACCGCCGCCAATACCGGCCGCCAAGATCCGCCGGCCAGTTGCCGGCCGGATGGCGGCCCCGAGGCGTCGGATGCGGCAGCAAC
Organism: uncultured Opitutaceae bacterium; assembly: GCA_964547325.1. Lineage (GTDB taxonomy): Bacteria > Verrucomicrobiota > Verrucomicrobiia > Opitutales > Opitutaceae > Palsa-1447. Next base: position 4,487 of record CAZJNA010000077.1, read on the forward strand.
TCCTCGGGGGCATATGCTCCCGGCGAGCTCGGACGCCAGCCAACGACGCGCAGGCTTGCCTCGCTTCGCAGAGAGATCGTCATAGGTTCCCAGCATGCCGGAAGCCGACCAAGGCCATCTTTTTGCCGAGGAGGCACCGCCTGCCGGAGAGCCGAGGCTGGCGCCGAACGGCAAGGCGCACCAGCCGCTTGCCGCCCGGATGCGGCCACGGAGGCTGGACGAGGTCGTCGGCCAGGAGCATCTCCTGCGTCCGGGGAGCTTGCTTCCCCGACTCGTCGCCCAGAACCGGTTTGGCTCGCTGATCTTTTATGGGCCGCCCGGCTCCGGCAAGACGAGCATTGCCGAGGCGATAGCCGCCGAGACCGGAAGCCGGTTTGTCCGGGTGAACGCCGTCATGTCAAATGTCGCCGAGATGCGCGAGATCCTGGCGGCGGCCCGAAGGCGCCCCGAGGCGGGAACCATCCTCTTCATCGACGAGTTGCACCGCTTCAACAAGGCGCAGCAGGACCTGCTCCTTCCCGACGTCGAGGAGGGCGCCGTCCGGCTCATTGGCGCCACGACGCACAATCCGGGATTCTACGTGAATCCGCCGCTCCTGTCGCGCAGCCACCTCTTCCGCCTGGAACCGCTCGCCCCGGCGGCGATCGCCGGCGTCCTCGCGGGCGCGCTCGCCGACGCCGGACGCGGCCTCGGATCGCGGCGGGTGGGCGCGGATCCGCAGGTCCTCGCGGGGCTGGCCGCCCTGTGCGGCGGGGACCTTCGCCGCGCGCTAAACGCCCTTGAAGTGATCGTGCTCAGCCTCCCGGAGGGGGGCGCGATCACGAGCGCTGAATTGGAAGCCTTCGCCAGGGAGAGGCGCATCCGCTACGACGACGAGGACGAACACTACGACACGATTTCCGCATACATAAAGAGCTGCCGCGGCGGCGATCCGGATGCCGCCCTGTACTGGCTGGCGAAGATGCTCGCGGGCGGCGAGGACCCCCGCTTCATCGCGCGCCGGCTCGTCATTCTCGCAAGCGAGGATGTCGGCCTCGCGGATCCGCAGGCGCTGCCGCTGGCCGTCGCCGCGCACCACGCCGTGGATTTTATCGGCCTGCCCGAGGCCGAGCTGACCCTGGCGCACGCCACCCTCTACATAACAACCGCTCCGAAGAGCAATTCCTCAACCGTTGCCCTGGGCGAGGCAAAGCGGGCGCTCGCAGACCAGCCGGTGCAGCCCGTTCCCATCCACCTCCGCGACAAGGGCGGTTCGGCGAGCAAGCGGATGGGCCATGGGAAAGGGTACATTTACGCGCACGAATTCCCCGAGGCTATCGCACCGCAGGCGCACCTCGACATCCCGCTCAAGCTGTATTCCCCCGGCACGGCGGGCGCCGAGGCCGCGATCGGCGAGCGGCTGGGCCGCTGGCGGGCCCTGCGCGGCCGGACGGACCGCGATTGATGGTTCTTGCGGCGGGTGGGGCCGAGTCTAGTTTCCGCGGCATCTCGCACAGATAACAGCCATGGTTCTTTTCATCACAGCGGGCAGCCTGCCTCACTGAGCGTGTCCACCGCCTCACAGTCCTTTGACTCGGTCGAAGCGGCCGTTGCCGACATCGCGGCGGGCAAGCTCGTCATCGTAACGGATGACGAGAACCGCGAAAACGAGGGCGATCTCATCATGGCGGCAGCCAGGGTGACCCCCGAGGCGATCGGCATGATGGTCCGCTACGGCAGCGGAATCGTCTGCGTCCCCACGCTCGAGCCGCAGCTGCGGCGGCTGGGGCTCGGACCCATGGTGGCCGGCAACCGCGAGAGCCATCGCACCGATTTTACCGCCAGCGTCGACGCCGCTCAGGGGGTGACAACGGGCATCAGCGCGCAGGACAGGACCCGAACGATCCGAATACTGGCCGATCCCGGCTCGCGGGCCGAGGACCTCGTTCAGCCGGGGCATGTGTTCCCGCTTCGTGCCCGGCCCGGAGGCGTCCTCGAGCGCGCGGGCCACACGGAGGCCGCGGTCGACCTGGCGATCCTCGCCGGACAGCCCCCCGCCGGCGTCCTTTGCGAGCTGGTCAATGACGACGGCACGGTCCAGCGGCTGCCGCAGATCGTCGAGTTCAGCCGGAAGTTCGGCCTGAAGCTGATCTCCATCGCCCAGTTGATCGAGCACCGGGCCCGGCGCGACCGCCTTGTCGTGCCGGTCGGCACGAGGCCCTTTTCCTCTGAGTTCGGGGAGTTTACGCTCCACGTCTTCCGCAGCGTGCTCGACCAGCGCCAGCATCTCGCGCTGACGATGGGCGCCCTCGGCCCCGAGCCGACCCTCGTCCGGGTGCAGGGCGAAAATCCTCTGGCCGACGTCTTCCGGCTGCGCGGCCAGGGCAGCCAGCGCTCGCTCGCCACCTCGCTCGAGGCGGTGGCCCGAGCCGGCGGCGGAGCGGTCGTCTACCTGGAAAGCGCGCCCGGGGCCACCGATCTCCTTCGCCGCCTCGACGCCCGCCCCGAGGATGCCGCCCCCATGGACCTCCGCGATTACGGAGTGGGTGCGCAGATCCTGGTGGCGCTCGGCCTGTGCAAGATCCGGCTCCTCACCAACAATCCCCGCAAGGTCGTCGGCCTGGACGGCCACGGCCTCGAGATCGTCGAACAGGTACCTTTCTAGCCGAATGAGCCTCCTTGCACCCGCTTCCGCCTCCGTTTCCGGCTCCTCCTTCCGCGTCGCCATCGCGGCAGCCCGCTACAACGGGCCGTTCATCGAGCCCCTGCTTGCCCAAACGGCTGCGGCCCTGCGCGCTGCCGGCGTCGCCGAAGGGAACCTCCTGATCGCCCGGGTCCCCGGCTCGAACGAACTCCCCGCGGCCGCGCAACTGCTTGCCGCCCGGAAGCCCGACGCCGTGATCGCCCTCGGCGTCATCATCCGGGGGGGCACCCTTCACTATGAGCTGATCGCCCATGCCTCGGCCCACGCGCTCCAGCGCGTCGCCCTCGACGCCCGGGTGCCCGTGATCAATGGCGTCGTGGTCGCGGAGAACCGGGCCCAGGCACGGGAGCGCTGCCTCGGCCGCATCGACCGCGGCGCCGAGTTCGCCCGGGCCGCCCTGGAAATGGCCGCGCTCGGCCGGCGGCTGCGGAAGGGGAGGAAGCGATGAGCAAGGCGCAATTTGCCCAGCGCCGGGAAGGGCGCGTCGCCGCGGTGCAGTACCTCTATGCGTGGAGCCTCAACCGCCCCGACAATCTTGCGAATGACCTGCAGGTCTTCTTCACGAGCCTGGAGCAGCAGCGCGAGCACTACGCCTTCGGCGAGGAATTGATCCACGGAACGATCGGCCACGTGGAGGAGATCGACGGCCGTATCCGCGGACTCGCCAAGAACTGGGAGTTCGACCGCATTGCAAAGATAGACCTCGCAATCATGAGGGTGGCCATCTTCGAGATGCTCTTTCGCGGAGACATTCCCCCCGTCGTCTCGATCAACGAGGCGATCGACCTTTCCAAGGAGTTTTCCAATGCGGATGCCAAGCGCTTCATCAACGGCATCCTGGACCGCCTTAAGGACGACCTGGGACGGGACTCGAGGAAAGCGACCAACGGCTGAGAGCCTGCCGTCCCGTGGCTTCGCTTTTCCAGAAGTTCAAGAATGGCTTTGCGAAGACGGTCTCGGCCATAGCGGCCAAGACCGGAGGGCTCTTCGGCGGGCGCTCCATCGCCGCGTCCTCGCTCGAAGAGCTGGAGGAGGCCCTTTTCGCCGCCGATTTTGGGGTTGAGACGGCGACCGAGGTGGTCGCGGAGATCAAGGCTGCCCACAGGAAGGATCCCGCGATGCGCGGCCGCCAGGCGGCGGAGATCGGGGCTGCCGTCCTCGAGCGCGTCCTCGCCGGCAGCGAGGGCGTGCTGGCTCCGGCGCCCCGGCCGCCGACCGTCATCTGCCTCGTCGGAATCAACGGCTCGGGCAAGACGACGACCGCGGCCAAGCTCGCCTGGCGGCTGAAGCAGGAAGGTCGCACGGCCCTCCTCGCCGCGGGCGACACCTTTCGCGCCGCCGCCATCGAGCAGCTCAAGGTCTGGGCCGGCCGCCTCGAACTCGATGTCGTCGCGAGCCAGACCGGGGCGGACGCGGCGGCGGTAGCCTTCGACGCCTGGCAGGCGGCGAAGGCGCGGGGCCGAGACGCCCTGATCGTCGACACGGCCGGCCGCCTCCACACCAAGGACAACCTCATGGAGGAGCTCGCCAAGATCCGCCGCGTTCTCAGGAAGAACGACCCCGCGGCGCCCCACCATTCAATCCTCGTCGTCGACGGCTCGCTCGGGGCAAACTCCATCGAGCAGGCCCGGGTGTTTCACAAGAGTTTCGGCCTGACGGGCGTCGTCGTGACCAAGCTCGACGGCACCAGCCGAGGCGGCGCCCTGGTCGGCATCTGGCGGCAGCTGAAGCTGCCGATCTATTTCATCGGGCTCGGCGAGCAGGCCGAGGATCTCCAGCCGTTCAGCGCGGCCAACTACGCCAAGGCGGTCTTCGGGCTGGAAGATTAGGGTGATGCGTCTGCGTTTTCGGTATTTTACTGGTTCCACGCAACTTCGCGTGCCGGCACGGGGTTCTTGGCTGAGCATGCATTCCTTGTCCCGGGCAGTCATCCTGGTGCTGTTGGCGTCTTCCGCCGCCGATCTGTACGGCGCAGACTACAACCCTAAGCCGCTGGCAACAGACCCCCTGGCCGACGTGGCTCCGCTGGCCGCCCTGGTCGAATTTGCCGCCGGCCGGCATATTCCCATCGCCGGCATTACGGTGGCGGGCGAGGGTGCGACGCCCCGGAAAGGCGATGCGGCTACCCTGCTGGTGACCCTGTTTGACGGCCGTTTGGAGCGACAATGGCTTGCGCGCCTGGAGGCGGACGACTTGACGGCGGATGAGCGCCAGATGAAACCGCTGCCGGAGGGCGTGATGTTTTCCGGGACGGGGCGGACCTGGCGCTACCCCGTTTCGCGGACGGCGTTGAACGTCGTCTTCATCGGGCCTTTCTTTCAGGCGATGGCGCCCGGTTATGTTCCCAGGGAAAAACACGAGCGGGTGCTGACGAGTCCCGAATATCTAAGCTGCGGGCTGGATCAGTATTGCCGGGTGGAAATGAGCTACAGGCAGCGCCTCAAAGACGCGGGCATAAGGGATGCCTGGATCGGTTACTGGAGCGTCCCAGGTTCGGCCGATATCATCAAGATGGGGCAGCGCGTCGCCGCGCAGATCAACTTCACTCCGGATGAGGACCGGATCCGGACCGAAGGAGGGTTCCCTGTGGTCTCCTTCGTGGAGATTGCCACGGAAATCCCGGCGTTTAAAAGCGTGCTTGTTCACGTCCTGGACATGCCGTCGGTCTGGTCGATAGTCAGGCACCTGGGCGTCAGCAACTACTGGGACTATCACGATTTTGCCCGGGCAGGCGAACCGGGCCAGGGAATCGAATCCTCAACCTTTAGCTTTGGCCTTCGGATACACATGAACGAGCAGTTCAGCGTCAATTCAGCCTTTGCGGTGACCGCGCCGCGCCCGCCGCTGGAGGTATGCGCTGGAATTTTGGGAGTCTATGCGGAGCGCCCGAGCGACGCGGGACAGCGGCTTTTTATCCGCCTCGTGTCAGCGCGGCGCGCGGCGGATGCGCCGCTTTAGTTTGCGGCGTTGGACAGCGTGATCGGACCGAGAAGCCCGGCCGGGACTGCGCGGATCTCGTTCATTTCCTGCGGCTGGAAGCGCTCGCCGTAGCGGGCGTTCAGGGCCTTGTAGCCGGGCAGGGGGTGGGCGGCCATTTCGTTGACAGCGAGGTTGGCGACCTCGATCCGGAGGTGGTTCTCCCCAGGCTGCAGGAAGCCCGACAGATCGAGCGTGTAGGGCGGGCACCAGACCGAACCAGCCCGTTGTCCGTTGACGTAGACCACAGCCGCCTCGCGCACGGGGGCCTCGATCAACGCCTGGAAACGGCCCCGGTTGCGATTGGGAGCTCCCGCGGGCTTGGCAGGGCCAAAATCGAGCCAGATGCCTGCGCCGGGCGCGAGCATCCCGGCGGGGACGGCGACCGTCTTCTCGTAGACCGCAACGCCCGAGAAGTTCCTGGTCGCGGGGTCCTCGGTCCAGGACTTCAGGCTGGCCATCTGCCTTGGCGCCGAATCCGCCCCGAAGGCAACCGTCCAGCCTCCGCTGAGATCGATCGTGGGGCGAGCCTCGGCGGCCGGCAGGGAAGTATCCGGAGCCGGCTGGCTTGAAAAGACGAGGATTCGCGAGGCATAGGCCGCCAGGTCGAGAGCCACGGTGGTGCCGTCGCCCGGCCTTCCGGTCACGGGGGCCGGCTCAGCCTTCCCCGTCATGGGATCCCACCATTGCGGCACGAGGTTCCTCGCCCGGAAGGTCGCCTCGGTCCTGACCGCGGTGTTACCGGTGTTGGCGACGAAGTAGATCTCGTCGGCGCCGACCTGCCGGTGCACAAAGCCGACGTCCGGCGCCGGCGAACCGAAAGCGACGTCGGCCTGGAGCCGCCCATTCAGGGCCTCGCCGAGGTGATCTTCCAGGGGCAGGAAGATCCCGGGTGCTCCGGAATCGGTGAACAGGCGCCGCACGATCGCCCGCACTTCGGCCTGGTCGGCCTCCGTTGCGGCATAGCCCGGGGCAATCGCGGGAAGACGGCGCGTGGCGATCAGGATTCCGCCCTGGCGGGCAAAGGTTTCCAGCTTTCTCAGGGTCGCCAGGGGCATCCGCTCAACGCCTGCCAGGACGACCACGGGATAGCGGAGGTCCCCGAAGGCCAGGGCGCTCCCGTCGATCCGTCCGCGCCGGTCGAGCAGCGTGTCGTCGAAGAAGTCGAGGTTGTGGCCCGATTCCAGGATCTTCCGGAGAATGTCGGGCCCGAGGCGCTGGCCGACGATCGTGCTCAGCGCCACATGGCCCGGCGTGAACTCGGACCACGCGTCGTCCTCGCCCACGTACAGCGCCACATCGTTTGCGGGATTGCCCTGCCTGAGAATGAAGCTGACCCGCTGCAAGTAGGCCGCGACGTCCGGCATGACGATCCACCAGGGATTCTTCTCGTCGAACACGGCGGAGGCGTAGAACCGCCATCCGGGATAGGGCACCCCCTCGGCCGTGTAGGGCCAGCCGTGGCCGACCAGCTGGTTGCTGCCCTGGAGAAAATACGTGTCCGCGTCCGCCTTCATGTCGAGCGGAGTTGCCCGGAAGACCGGGGAGTGCAGCCACGTCCAGGTTTCGGTCGATGTCACGGGTTTTCCAAGGAGATGGCTCGCGGAGGAGGCCCACCGGGTCTGCCTGAAGATCTTCCAGCCATCCCCTTCGCCTTCCGGCAGGGCGGCGTCGGCGTAGCTGAAGAGCGCGGCCGGCGGGGTTCCGTATGCCTGGATACGGAATCGCGTGCCGTTGGCGGCGGCCCAGGTCTGGATCGGCACGATGAAGTGATCGCCGAACACCTCGGTCAGAGTGCGGCCCCAGTCATGGCGGATGTCCGCGGTCTTGCGACCATTGTCCGCGATCAGGGCCGGGAGGAGAGGGGTGAGGTCGTAACCGCGCCGCCGCTTGAACTCATCCAGGAGCCCGGGTGTCCAGTCGGTGTTGAACACTTCCAGGCTGTCGCAGAAGACGGAGTAGGGCACATTCGGCCCGCACGCGGCGAGCTCGGGCTGCGCCACGGTCCCGATGAACTTTCCCACGACGCCGGCATCGTAGTGGTCGATGACGTTGCCTTCGGCTCCGACCGCGGCCCGCTTGACCTGCATGCCCGTCCGGCTGGCTATGAAATACACGACGGGAGCGGGCCCCTTGATGCCGTTCGGGAGGAATGCCGCCTGGCCGCGGATCTCCATCCGCTGGTGGAAGTCCCGATAGGCGTCCGTCACGGCCTGCGCGCCGGGAGCCGGCCCCATGAAGGCGGCGATCAGGCTCTCGCCCGCGCCCAAGGCCGGAAGCGGCGCGGAGGGCTGGCCCGCCGCGACGACGGCATTCTGGATTCGCAACGACCCCGCACCCTCGGAGGCGGAGAACATCGGCCCGCCATAGGGCCAGCCGCTTCCCAACGTGAGGTCCATCCGAAGTCCGAGCTCCTTCGCCTTGCCCGCGGTGAAGCCCAGCATGTCGAGAAACTCCGGGGAAAGGAACGGAATGTTCCGCAGCCCGGGGCGTTCACCGTCCAGGGCAAGCGGATACACAGGCTGGACTTCGAAGCCGCCCATGCCGCCGGCCTTCATCATGCGCATCTCGCGCTCGAGCTCGGGTTTGGTGACCGCTGGGCCAAACCACCACCATCGCATCAGGATCCGAGAATCGTCCGGCGGCTTTGCGAAGGCGGTTTGAAGGGACGCCGTGTCGCCCAGGGCCGCTGTCGCGGCCAGGAACGGAAGAATGAGCGCGAGAAGCCGGGAGGGGTGCGTCGGGGTGGACATGGGGAAATGTTGGCCGGCTTGACGCGTCGCCGCCAGCTTCGTTGCGGTTGTCAGAAGACGTATATGATCGTTCCGAATATGCTCCTGCGGGGGCCGAATTGGGCGGCGTTGACGCCGATGCCCGAGCCGTCCCGCAGTTCGTACGGATCATCCGCAACATTGACGACGTCGATCCGGACCTTGACGGAGTGTCGCGGGTCCAGCCTGAAGGTCTGTTCCGCGCCCAGGCTGATCGTGCCGTACGAGGGAACCGTGCCTCCGTTCGGCACATCCGAGCCGTCGGGCGCCGTTGTGCTTGTCCGAAGGCCGGTGCCGTAGATCAGGTCGGCGTACAAGCGCGTGCTTCCGCCGCTCTCTTTCCAAAGCTGCGCCGCACCGAGGGAGCCGGTCAGCGCCTGGTCGTGATCGAGATGGATCCAGTGGTTTCTAATATAGGTCAGATCGTCGGGATCGAACAGGAATTCGGCGGACACCAGGTTCCGCCCCTTGGCCACGGAGCTGGCCAGGTTCGCATAGGCCGAGAAGCCTCCCTTTGCGTAGGATGTCGTGAATTCGAGCCCGTAGACCTCGCCCTCGGCGTAATTGAAGGCGGAGAGGATGAGCGTCTGTCCGAACAGGCCGTCGTCGAGCTGGTCCTTCGCCCGCTTGTAATAGCCGTCGAGGCCCGCCTGCCAGCCCTGCGCCAGCCGCTGGCTGATGCCCGCGTCAAAGTAATCCGCCCGCTCAGCCCTCACGGGATCGTCGAGGGTGGTGCCGCCGGCGATGGATGTGTTGTCGAACTTCTCCACGGTGCCGGCGGTGACGTTCTCGGCCGGCGGCGGAGTGAAGTAGCGCGCATAGCCGGCGTGCAGCGTCGTCCGTGTGGTCGGCTGCCAGATGAGATTGATCCGCGGGCTGAGCTGGTTCTCGTTGTCGAAGCTCGAATTGAAGACGTCGAAGCGAAGGCCGCAATTCAGCGTCAGGGCCGATCCAAGCTTCCATTCGTCCTGGAGGTAGGATCCGAGAAAAACCGCCCGGACCGAGGGATCGTCCACTATGGCGAACGCCGGTCCCGTGGGATTGCCGTCTCCGTCCACGGGAAACACCGACGTCCGGGTCCTTGTCGAGGCCTTTTCATCGAGGAAGAACAGGCCGCCGCGCAGCGTGTGCGTGTCGGCGAGATCATAGCTGCCGTCAGCCTGCGCGCCTCCCGAGTCGATTCCGCGCTCGACGTAACTCGAAGCGCCATTGAAGTAGAGATCCCCGGTTGTATCGGGCATGAAGCGCACGCTGCTTTCGCGGCCGAACACCGAACTCTGGAGATTCAGGTCACCCGCGGACTTCTGGTAGCTGACGACCCCGTAATAATTCTGCTCGTTCTGGTTTTCGTCCAGAAGGGAGGAATCAAATGTTCCCGGAAGCCATGGGGCTCCGTTCGGCGCGGTGCCCGGCGGCTGGCCGGGCGTATTCGGGATCTGGAAATCGCTGTACGAGGCGCTCGCCATCGCGCTCAGGCGGCTCGTGGCGTCAAGGATCCGTTCGATGTACGCAAATGCCCTGTATTGCTCGGTGGCGTCGTGGATCGCGGTCGAACCGATTGTGGGATTTTCGATGCCGAGGCTGTTGTGCTCGTAGCTTCCGTCGGCGAAATAACTCAGTCCTTCCGATGTGCCGGCGGATTCGAAGCTGGGGTGGACGGTGTCGTAGCTTCCCGTGTGAAATGAGGCGTTGCCGCCTGGGTCGAAGGCGCCGTTCTTGGTCTTGACGTCGACGATGCCGGCCGTGCGGAAGCCGTACTGCGCCGGAAGGGAGCCGGTTATCAATTGGAGGCTGCTCACGAATCGGGGATCGAGCTCGAGTCCGAATCCGCTAATCCCCTCCGGCAGCAGCACATCGTTGATCCGGTATTGGAGGTTTGCGTGCTCGCCCCGGACGTGGAGGTCGCCGTTGGCAGCCGAATCCTGGGCGACGCCGGGAGCCCGCAGGAGCACCTGGTTGAAGGGCTCGTCCT
>CAZJNA010000078.1:0-14522 GCA_964547325.1 uncultured Opitutaceae bacterium
ATTCCGTCGGATCGAAGGCTGCAGCGGCGATGGGGCGCGGCGAACCGATGGCCCGGGTCTTTTCGACGAGGAGTTCGAACATCGATTGCTTTTCGGCAAGTTCCTCAACGAGCGGCAAAAGGTCCGCCAGCCGGGAGGCACTGTCCTCATAGGAGAGGTAGGCCTTCGCACGCCCGGCAATCTTCGCCTGCTCGAACGGCAGGCTGCGCGGCTCGCCGACGTAGATTGTCGGGCAGTGAGAAAGCGCGGCGGGGAGCGTCGCCTCGGCAGCCGCGTCGAGAATGACCACGGCCGCGAATCCGGGCGCCACATTGCTGGGGAACGTGTTCGGCTCGAGTCGAAGAGCCGTGCAATCGGTCGGCAATTGCCGCTCCCAGGCCGTCGCCAGGGCCGCATCGGATGTGGCCAGGACGATCAGGGTGGGCATGGAAAGGTGATGCGAAACGTCGCCCCGTTCCCAGGCGTCGGCTTGTCCACGGTGATGGGCGCCTTCAGGCTCGCGAGGATGTCGCGGCAGACAGTCAAGCCGAGCCCAAAGCCGGAGGACTTTGTGGTTTGGAAGGGCTTGAAAAGCCGGATACGCATTTCAGGGGTTATTCCAGGTCCGTTATCGGAAACCGCCAGCTCGATCCCCTTTTCGGTGTTACGCGTGCTGACCTTTACCCAGCGCCCCTTCGGCCGAGTATCGAGCGCCTGAATGGCGTTGAAGCACAGGTTCAAGAGCGCCTGGGTGACGGCGGCCGGATCCGTGAACGCGGTGTCCGGCACCGCGTTGAATTCCGATATGACCTGGACGTTCTTGTCCGTCGCCCGGGGACCGACCAGTTCGAGGCTGCTCTTGAGAAGCGAATGCAGCTCGATCGGCCTGGCCGTGTACACCCGGGGGGAAGCGAGGTCCAGGAGCTGCTCGGTCAGGCGGTCTATCCGGACGACTTCGTCGCTGATCAGTCGGAAAAACTTGTCGCGGAACTCGGCCTCCTGGTAGCGGGTGGGCAGAAGCTGCACGATGGCCTTGACCGATACGAGGGGATTGCGGATTTCGTGGGCGAGGCTCGCCCCGAGAAGTCCGACGGTCGCCAGCTGCTCCGAATGCTGGATCTTCATTGCCATCAGGGTCCGCTCCAGGGCGCCCTGGATGATCGTTGCGAGCTCCTGCAATTGCGTGATCTGCGGATAGGTGAAGGCCCTCCGAGACGCGGGCACTCCCACGCCGACGACGACGTTCAGCATCGGCGTCTCGCTGAAAACTGCCGCGCCAAGCTGCCGTTCCGAAAGGAACTTTCCCAGGAGTTCGTGCTGCGGTCCGGAGCGTTCGCGCAGGAGTCGCTCGGGAGTTATCCACTGCATCTGGCGCATCCCATTGGCTATCCTCTCTTCCTCGGTCAGGTCGTCATCCTCGCCGATGCTCTTTCCTCCGGCTCCAGTGACGATGAGCGTCTTGTCCGTCCGTCCCCATCCCCGGAGAATGTCGAGAAATGCCGCCTCCATGTTTTCGACGCGGGTTTCATTGTGGGCGACGATGTAGGCCGCCTGCCGGGCCGCCGTGTCCTGGGGATAGAACTCGAACTTTCGATCAAGCCAGTTCTTGAAGTACGCGGCGCAAACCAATGTGGCGATAATCGTCGGAAGCAGGGCCACCGGCGCGTCCAGGAATGGCGTCAAAACCAAGAAGACACCATAGGCGACGCCGGCGACGCCTATGGTGAGTATCAGTTTGTTGATGACTATGCGCAGCAGCTGGCTCGCATCGAAAATCTTGTAGGACGTGATCGCGTAGCCGGTGCCAACATAGAAAACCAGGACGAGAAGCGGCTGCATCCGAATGTATCCGTGGTATCCGGTAAACGCATTTAGTGTCATCGCCCCAACAATCGTCAAAGCGGTGGCGCACCCGCCAAAGAGCCAGACCTGGAGTTCTAGCCTTTTCCCTCCCGACAGCGCTTTCACATTCGCAAACGTGCGGTGCAAAACCATCGCATAGATTATGAAGACACCGATGATGTATCCATAATATCCCCAGCCACGGACACGATGCGCTGCAGACGAATGATAGGGAATAAAGTAGTCCGTGAAGCATACAGCGACCAACAGCAGCGAAATTATGGCGCCGATCCATGCTTCGCGGACGTATCGCCGATCGCCCGACTTCCATAGATCTGCAATCACCTCACCTATCGCCCAAAAGTGCATGGGGAGCAGCGCTCCGACCGCGGTCGTCATCCTAATCCATGACAACCCGCCTCCCATGTATGTCGTTATGTGCAAGCACGCCAGCCATACCGCCCAGTGAAACGAGCACGTGCAGATAACCTGGTTGACCGTGCGCCTCGGGTTTGACCACAGGAGAAGAAGCCCGACGATGGCGACGAGAACGGAGGCTATGGATGCGGTCGATATCAGCATCGTTCGAGAATCATGCTGGAGTTGATTCCGCCCAAGCCGTGCGCATTAATCAAGGTTAGCCCGTGGGACACCACCCGGGACTTGTTGCTCAGGTTGAGGGCGCATTCCGGGTCGGGATGCCGCCAGTTCACGGTCGGCGGCATCATTCCGAGCCTCTGGCCCAGAGCCGCTGCGGCCACGTCAATCGCCGGAGCGGCGCCGAGGGGGAGACCGATCGATCCCTTCGTGGAAGCCACTGGGATGTCCGCCAGCGAGGCGCCAAATACGCTCGTCAAGGATCGCACTTCCGCCACGTCGATTTCCGAATGGCCGGGACCCCAGGCCATGACGGCCTCGATCTGGTGGGGTCTGATTTTCGCCGTTGCGAGGGCCAGCTTTCCCGCTGCCGCCAGCCCGCTGCAGAGGACGTCCGCCTCGTCATTCGCAAATCCGTATCCGGACACATAGCTGTAGCCCGGGCGGGGGCTCGACTCCGGTTCGAGGATGAGCATGCAGGCACCCTCGCTCACGACGCCGGTGGTGCGCCAGAGGTCAAAGGGACATACAAGGCGCGAGGGCATCTCGTGGGTCGATGGGGTCAATCCGGCCGCGCGCAGCTCGAGAATCGGAAACTGGTACAAGGGCGCCTCGGTTCCGCCGCAGATCACAAGGTCGGACTCGCCGTTCGCCACGAGATCGGCGCCATAGCCGATGGCGTCCATGCCGGCGCAGCAGGAACTCTGCATGGTCATCGTGCGAGCGGTGACCCCGAGAGCCTCGCCCACGGATCCGGGAACGCCAGCGGCGTGGAACGTGTAGATGCTGCGCGGCTTCGCGCCCCGCGCCCCATGCTTGGCAACGGAATCGAGGGAGTTGATCACGCCGCCGAAGTCCATGACGGATGAGCCGATCACGATGGCGCAGCCCGAAGCTCCCACCTCGGCGTTCGATATGCGGGCGTCCCTGAGCGCCAGGATCGTGGCGGCGATCGCGAAGACGGTCTGTCTCGCGGCCCCCTTGGGGACAAGGGAGGGATCGATGAAGTCCCGTATATCCAGCTTGTCGATATAGCCGGCCACGAGCGGGCCGTACTCCGCATTGAGCTTCCTGTAGGGGCGGACGCGGCTGATGGGCTCGAGGATGCCGTTCCAAAAGGCCTCGCGCCCAATACCCGCCGGGGTCACCGGCCCTATACCGGTGATCTTGACGCGGCGGCGTCTCATGACTGGCGCGGATCCAGGTTGTCGGTTTCGCCGCTCTTCAGCCCTTGGCCGCGGCTGGAAACGACAGTCGCACGGTCGTGCCCTGTCCTGGCTGGGATTCGAGATTGAAGGACGACCCGTGGGCGTTGAGCAGGTGGCGGCAGATGCTCAGGCCGAGGCCCATCCCGCTCTCCTTGCTGGTGAAGCCGCCGCCGAGGGCCCGGCGGACCCGCTCGGAATCCATGCCGGCGCCGTCGTCCGAGATCATCAGGTTGACGCGGTCGCCCTCGCGGGAAAACACGAGACTCACCTTCTTGGAGCCGGCCTCGATCGCGTTCTTGATCAGATTTTGGAAGATGCGCATCAATTCGTACTTCGAACCCTGGATCAGGGTGTCCTCCGAGCCCGTGATCTCGATGATCGGGTTGCTGAAAAAGATGACCTTGCAGACCTCCTGCACGCATTGCCTGAGGTCGAGCCGGGTGAACTCGGAGGTCTTCTTCGCGGCCCGGCGCCAGTTCTCGGCGAGATGACGGCAGTACTCGGACGCCTTCTCCACCATGAGGGCGTTGTCGAGGAGCTTCTGGGCGAGCACCGGATCGCGCAGTGAAAGGGCTCGGGCCTCCTCGATGAGAAGCGTGGCGTATCCAATGACGACCGTGAGGGGATTGTTGAGATCGTGGACGAGCTCGATGGACGCGCGGCCGTGCCATACGTGCGGCTCGTTGGTTTCAATCTCCTTCTTGAGCGCGACATTCAGGTCCTGCGCGTCGCGGGTCAGCCTGTCCTGGTGGCGGCGGAGGCGGCTCGCCTGGGTCTGCTGGCGGACGGCCTCGAGCAGCTCCTCGACGTCGGGGGGCTTGCGGAGGTACTGGTTCGCGCCGCCGACCATCGCCTGCTGTGCCGTCAAAAGCGTGCCGTAGCCGGTGAGCATGATGACCGACACGAGGGGATCGATCTTGCGCAGCTCCTCGAGCGCCCGGATTCCGTCCATCTCGGGCATGCGGATGTCGAGGAGGATCGTGGAAAAGGTCCGTTCCCTGAGCTTGGCAAGGGCCTCGGTCGCCGTGCCCGCAGTCTCGACGTCGAATTCCGTGGAAAGTATGAACGCGACGGATTCACGCGGTCCATACTCGTCGTCAACGACAAGGACGGAGGCCTTCGCTGTTTCTGTGCCGGGAGAGGTTGCTTCTTCCATCAGCATGGGTGCGTGCGCTTTGGCCTCTGACCGGAGCGCCGGCCGGGATACGAAAGCATAGTATTTATTTGCCGCGTTTTGCACTCTCTGTCAAGGTGCTTCAAACGCCTGCAATGCAACCGCTCGCAATCACAGCCTCGGCGTGCGCGGTCGTCGCCGGGTTCGTGTGGATTTGGCGCCGGGGGCGTGAGTCTGCCCTGGCGGAGCGGCTCAGGGGAAAGGCGGAGGAGAATGAGCGGCTGGTAGCGGAGCTCGGCGCAACGCGGACGGCCCGGGACGAGCTTGCGGCGCGCGCGGCCGGGCTGGAAACCCGCCTCGCGGCCGAACACGCCGCGCACGACCGCCTGGTCACCGAATTCAAATCGCTCTCCGCGGACGCCCTGCGCGCGAATCGCGCCGACTTCCTCGACCAGGCCAGGCAGGCGTTTGCCCAGCTGCAGCAGCAATCGGTCGGCGACCTCGAGCAGCGGAAGCAGGCCGTCGAGTCGCTCGTGAAGCCGTTGCGCGAGTCGCTGGAGAAGGTGGACGGCAAGATCGCCGAGATCGAGAAGACCCGGGCTTCCGCGTATGGCGCCCTCGGCGAGCAGCTCAAGGCCCTGAGCTCCGCGCAGCTCCAATTGCAGAACGAGGCCGCCCGGCTTTCCACCGCGCTCCGCTCGACGAGCTACGCGGGCAGCTGGGGCGAACTCCAGCTGCGCCGCGTCGTCGAGATGGCCGACATGCTCCCCTTCTGCGATTTCACCGAGCAGGAGTCGTCCGGCGGCCTGCGGGCGGACCTGGTCGTGAGGCTCCCCGGCGGGCAGCGGATCGTCGTCGACGCCAAGACGCCGCTCGAAGCCTATCGGGCCGCGACCGAGGCTGCGGACGAGACCAGCCGGGACGCCCATCTGGCCGAGCATGCGCTCAAGGTGCGGGGGCACATCGACGCCCTCGGCGCGAAGAATTACTGGGAGCAGTTTCAGCCGGCGCCGGAATTTGTCGTCCTGTTCCTTCCCGGGGACCATTTCCTGACGGCGGCGCTCCACGCCGACCACACCCTGATGGACCGCGCCCTGGCGCGGCGGGTCTTGCTCGCCACGCCGACGACGCTGATCGCGCTTCTCAAGGCGACGGCCTACGGCTGGCGCCAGGAGTCCGTCTCCCGGAACGCCGAGGAAGTCAGCCTGCTTGGACGGCAGCTCTACGACAAAGTCGTCACCTTCGCGGAAAATTTCGACAAGGTCGGCCGCGGCCTGGACTCCGCCGTCAAGGGCTTCAATTCCGCGGTTGGCTCCTTGGAGCAAAATCTGCTCCCGGGGGCGCGGCGGTTCGCAGAACTGGGGGCAAAGGGCGCAAAGGAACTGACCCCGCCCGCGACTGTGGAGACAGGCGTTCGGGAGATCGCAAAGAAGAGCTGATCGGGCGGGCCTCCCCGCTAGTCCCAGTCGCTGACCCGGCCGCGGGAAGACTTGTTGGCGGCGCGGTGATGCTTCGCCTCGACCATCCTCCGTTTCTGCGAGCGGCTCTTCTGGCGGACCCGGCGCCTCTGGGTTTCCCGGGCCTGCTCTTTCGCGGCCGCGGCGGCGCGGGCCCGCTCCTCCAGCTTGGCGCACAGGATCCACCAGGCGGCCTCGCGATTGACCGTTTGGGAACGCTCCCGCTGGCTCCGAACCTCGATGCCGGTCGGCCGGTGGCGAAGCCAGACGGTCGATGAGGTCTTGTTGATCTTCTGGCCTCCCGGACCCCCGCCGCGCACGAACCGCTCGTCGACGTCCCCCGGGCGAGCTCCCAGGGCTGCCAGTTTCTCGACGATTTGGGTTGGTAGGCTCATGCCGGGGCGTTTTGCTCGATGAAACTCTTTCGTCAGGTACGAGTCAAACCACCCTCCCCATGCCCAACGGTCGCCAATGGTCCCAGAAACTTCGTGAGGAAATCGGCAAGGCTGTCATCGGCCAGGACGCCGTCATCGAGCGCCTTCTCGTCGCCCTCCTGGCAAATGGCCACGTCCTCCTCGAAGGCATGCCCGGCCTGGCAAAGACCCTTCTTGTGAAGTCCCTGGGCACGGCCCTCGGGGTTCAGTTCGAGCGCATCCAGTTCACGCCTGACCTCCTCCCAAGCGACGTCGTGGGGACGATGATCTTTCAGCCGAAGACCGGGGCCTTCACGGCGCACACCGGCCCGATTTTCGCCAACCTCGTCCTCGCGGACGAGATCAACCGGGCGCCGGCAAAGGTGCAGAGCGCCCTTCTCGAGGCAATGCAGGAGCGCCAGGTGACCATCGGCGGCCAGACGCATCCCCTCCCCCAGCCCTTCTTTGTGATGGCGACCCAGAATCCGATCGAGCAGGAGGGCACCTATCCCCTGCCGGAAGCGCAGACGGACCGGTTCCTATTCAAGCTCATCGTCAGCTACCCGAGCGCCGAGGAGGAGGGGGCCATGATGAAGCGGTGGGGACAGATGACCCGGCAGCCGGAGCTGGCGGCCGCCTCGAGCGGCGAGGAGCTTCTCGGCCTGCGCGCGGGCGTGGACGCCATCCACGTCGCGCCCGCGCTTCAAAACTACATTCTCGCCCTCGTCCGCGCGACCCGGGATCTGGCCCGGGGCGGCGCCGGCGCCAAGCGGCATCTGAATTTCGGGGCCTCGCCCCGCGCCTCCCTTGCCCTCTACCAGGCGGGCCGCGCGCTGGCCTGGCTCCGCGGATTGGACTACCTCTCGCCGTCCCTTGTCCAGGAGCTCGCGCCTGACGTCCTGCGGCACCGCGTGGGCCTGACCTACGAGGCGGAGGCGGAGGAAGTGACCGCGGACCGCATCGTAGCCCGCGTCCTGGAATCCACGCCTGTGCCGGCGGAGGCCTGATCTTGGCCAGCGCGTCCCAAAGCGTTCCCTCCTCGGCTCTGCCCCTCCTGCGCCAGCTCGAGTGGCGCGTGCGCCATGCCGTCGAGAACATCCTGAGCGGCGAATACCGCTCGGCCTTCCGCGGGCGCGGCATCGAATTCGACCAGGTCGTGAAATACGAGTTCGGGGACGACGTGCGCGACATCGACTGGAACGTCACCGCCCGCCTGGGCGAGCCCTACCGGAAGAAATTCGTCGAGGAGCGGGAGGTGACGCTGCTCCTGGTTTTCGAGGACGCGCCGACGCTGGATTTCGGATCGGGAGCCCAGTCGAAGCGCGAGGCGCTGCTCGAGCTCGCGGGTCTGGTGATGCTGCTCGGCGCGGTCAACCGCGACCGCGTCGGCTTCCTGCACGCCGCGCCCGACGGACATCTCCTTCGCGAGCCGGTGCGCGGGCGCGGGCAGATCCTGCACGCCGCGGCGACGCTCATGAGCCGCCCCGCTCCGCCGCCCGGGGGGGCTGCGCAAGTCGCCATCCCCTGGAAGCTCATCGCACGCGCCGCCCCGAAGCACAGCGTCCTCATCTGGCTCGGCGACTTTCCGCCGAGGCAGGCGCCGGACGGCTGGAGCGTCCTGAGACGGCGCTACCAGACGATGGGCTTCCGGGTCGACGATCCGTGGGAGCGATCCCTGCCGTCCGGGGAGCCGTTTGCCGCGTATGATCCGTCGGCGAGGCGGCTCGTCACGCTTGAGGGAAGCGCCCCGGAGCGGGCGGCTCACGCCGCGTGGCGGGAAAGCCGCGAGGCGGCCTGGAAGGATCTTTTCCCCGATCCCCTGAGCCGCCTCGTCGCCACGACCGAGGAAAACAGGCTCGATGCCCTCGTCCGGTTCTTCCACGCGCGCATGCGGGCCCGGGCAAACTGACATGCCGATCGGAATCCATAGCCTGCTGCCCCTGGCCGCGGGAAACGTGCGCCTTGCGGATCCGCTCTGGCTCCTTGCCCTGCTCGCGATTCCGGCCGCGGTGTGGCTGCGCGGCCGCCGGCGGGTGTCCGTGCTGCTCGTTCCTTTTTCCGCAGCGTGGCACCGCCCGGGCCTGGCGAGCTCGGCCAGCTGGCAGGCGGGGCTTACCGTCGCCGGGCTGGCGCTGGTCGCCTGCGCGCTGGCGCGCCCCCAGCGCATAGACGACAAGCGCGAAGTGCGCTCCCAGGGATACGACATCGTGCTCGCGATCGATCTTTCCGGATCGATGCTGAGCGAGGACTACGAAAAGGACGGCCAGCGCCTGAATCGGCTCCAGGCGATCAAGCCGGTCATCGAGGCGTTCATCGAGCAGCGGCCGGCGGATCGCATCGGCATCGTCCTGTTCTCGGGACGGGCCTACACGCTTGCACCCCTGACGACCGACCATGACTGGCTCGCGAAGCAGCTTGAGCGCGTGAAGATCGGGCTGATCGAGGATGGGACGGCAATCGGCGACGCCCTGGGCGTCGCGGTGACCCGGCTCGACCAGGCCGGCCGCGAAAGGAGCGGCAAGCGGCTCGGGGCGTTCATCGTCCTCCTGACCGACGGAGCGAATAACCGCGGCGTCCTGACGCCGATGCAGGGCGCGGCCATCGCGCAGTCGCGCGGAATCCCGATCTTCACGATAGGCGCGGGCAAGGACGGCATCGTGCCTTTCCCCATCTTCGACGACCAGGGAAACAAGATCGGCTACCGCCACATCCTCGCCGATCTGGATGAAAACGCGCTCCGGGATATTTCGCAGGCGACGGGGGGGCGGTTCTTCCGCGCCGCGGAGACGGGCACGATCGAGTCCGCCTTCAAGGCGATCGATCGCGCGCAGAAGATCGAATTTCAGGCCCAGAGCTACCTCGTCACGACGGAGCTGTTTCCCTGGCTGGCCGCGCCGGGCGCGGCCCTTCTCCTGGTGGCCGCTATGCTCAAGGGGGTTAGGTCACGGATTTTTGCAGCCACCGGGGATGTCAAAATCCGTGAACTGACCCCGTCGACGCCATGACCTTCGCCTGGCCCCACCTTCTCGTCCTCCTGGTCGTGCCCGCGGCGCTCGCGGCCTGGGAGGCCGTGCGCCGGCGCGGCGCCGGCGCGGCCGCACACCCGAAGATCCTCCGGGCCGAGGCCGGGCACAACAGCCTGAAGCTTGCCGGGCCCGGATCCGCCGGGGAAGGCCGGGGTGCCGCCCGCTGGTGGTTTGCGGCGGGCCTTGCGCTTGCGGTTGCGGCGCTGGCGCGCCCGCAATGGGGGAGAATCGACGAGCCGGTCTTCAATCAATCCCGCGAGATCCTGCTGGCCGTCGATCTCTCCCGTTCGATGCTCACTCCCGACGTCAAGCCGTCGCGGCTGGAGCGGGCGAAGCTCCTCATCCAGGCTCTCCTCGACCGGCTGCAGGGCGAGCGGGTCGGGCTGGTGGTTTTCTCGGGAACGTCCTTCCTGCAATCGCCGCTGAGCGCGGACTACGAAATCCTGCGTGAATTCCTCCCGGCGCTCAGCCCCGACTTCATGCCGATCGGGGGCACCAACTACGGCGCGATGATGGACACGGCGGCCGCGGCGTTCGGCTCCGGCTCCGCGGACCGTTTCCTGGTCGTCCTCAGCGACGGCGGCGCCACCGACGACGACTGGCGCAGCCACCTCGGCAAGCTCAAGGACAGGGGAATCCGGGTCATCGGACTCGGGGTCGGCACGAGCGGCGGTGCGCTCATCCCCGACGGATCCGGCGGCCTCGTGAAGGACGAGGGTGGCGCCGTCGTCATGTCGCGGCTGGAGAGCGAGACCCTGCGGGAACTTTCGGAGAAAACCGGGGGCGCGTATCGCAACGCCAGCGAATGGGTCGATCTCGCGAGCCTGCTCCGCGCGACGGTCGAGGCCGGCCGAAAGGGAAAATTTGTGGAAAAGAACAACGTTCGCTACGTGGAGCGCTTCCAGTGGGCGCTCGCTCCGGCCCTTCTCTGCCTCGTCATGAGCTTTTGGCGCGAGTTTCCGGTCAGGCCCCGGCCCCGGGAAATGCGGCTGTCGGGGAAAAGGGGTCAGGTCTCGGACTTTGATGTCGGGGATCGTCGACGTCAAAATCCGAGACCTGACCCCCTCGGAGCCGCGGCCATCCTGCTTGCCCTCGTCGGTGCGGGCCTCGCAACGCTTCGCGCCGAGACCGCGGATGCCGACTCCTCGGTCGTTCCCCTCTCCCATATCGTCGGCAGGCTGGCCGCCCAGGATGTCCGCAGCGCGCGGGACTGGGCCGAGCTGTCCGGTGAAACAGCGGCCTGGGGCGAGCGCATGCAGGCCGCGGGCCAGCGGGTGCCGGAAGGTCCGGTGAAGGACGCCCTTTCGGCGGTGGATGAAGGCGTCGCCCTCGACGGCCGGGCCGCGGACTGGACAAAGATACGCGAGCGGCTGGAAGCCCTTCGCAGGAAGCCGCCTGAGGAAAAGCAAAAGCCGCCGCCACAGCAGCAGAAGAAGCAGCAACAACAGCAGCAGGAACAAAACAAGCAGAATCCGGAGCAGCAGAACCAGCAAGGCTCCCCGCAAAACCAGCCGCAAAGCGAGCAGCAGAAAAGCCAGCAGCAGCCGGCCTTTGGCGGCGAAAATCACCCTCCATCCCAGGACAGCGGGACCCAGAAGGTGGGCGGCGCGGAGGAACACCCGCGGCCCGATGCGGCAAACGTCGATCCCTCCATTGCCGCTTCCCTCGAAAAGCTCGACCAGGTCCGCAACCAGGATTCCCCGGCGGAACTCTTCCAGATGATCGAGAACAACGAACCCCGGCCGAAAGACAGCCACGCGGGCAAGAATTGGTGATCCCATGCGCCTGTTTCCGTCCATCCTCCTTCTCTCGGCGCTCCTCACGGCGGCCGCGCGCGCGCAGTCCGCGCATTGGGACCCGCCCAGCGGCACGCTTCCCGTCGGCCAGGTGACCTCGCTCCAGCTCGTCTTCCAGGACTGCGAGCCCAAGGAGCCCCCGGTTCCCCCCAAGGTGGACGGCCTGACGCTGGAATTCACGGGGCAGGCCAGCAACATCTCCTGGATAAACGGGGACTACTCGCGGAGCGTCACCTACACGTATGCCGCGCTGCTGGCGGGCAGGCAGGGCGCGGAGATCCCCGCCTTCACGGTGGTGACGAACAAGGGTGCGCTCGCCATCAACGCCGCTCGTTTTGAGCCGACGGGCGCAACGGTCGGCAGCTCCGGCCAGCCGCTTGAATCGGCGGCCAATTCCCGGCTCGAAGCCGCGGAGCCGACGGTCTGGGCGGGCGAGGTCTTCGGCCTGGGGTACCGGATCGATGTCGCGCGCAGCTACTATCCCGATTTCGGGCACGGCGATTTCGCCTGGAACGCGGCCCCCCTGATCGCCGAGGACTGGAGTCAGCCCGAGCCCTACACCCTTGCCGCGGGCGACGACGCGCGCACCGGCTTCGTGTACCGGACGCGGGCCGTGGCGCGTGCGCCGGGCACCTACCGCCTGAATCCGATAAACCAGCCGGTCAACCTGAGCGTGGGGGTGACCGGCTTCGGCTTTTTCCAGCAGCGGCAGTACCAGCAGTTCTCCGTCGCAAGCAACACGCCGACGATCGACGTGCGCCCCCTCCCCCCCGCCCCGGCCGGCTTCAATGGCGCGGTCGGCGATTTCAAGATGGTCTCGAAGATCGTCCCGATGGCGACGACGGTGGGCGAGCCGATCACATGGACGATCGAGCTCAGCGGGACGGGTAACTGGCCCGACATGCCCGGTCTGCCGGCACGGGAGGTTTCCCGCAGTTTCCAGGTCGTCCAGCCAAAGGCCAAGCGAACACCCGCCGAGGGAAAACTCTTCAATTCCACGCTGTCCGAGGATGTCGTCCTCGTGCCGACGGCCCCGGGAACCTATCCGATCGAATCATTCCAGTTCACGTATTTCGACCCGGGCACGGGCACCTACAAGACCCTGACCACTCAGCGGACGACGGTCACCGTTGCCGCGCCGCCAGAGGCTCCCAAGGCGCCGCTCGCGATCGGCGTGCCCGACACGGGCGGCCCCGCGCCTGTCCCCGAGGCTCCGGGCGGCATTCCGCGCGATCCCGCTGCGGGACCGGACTCTGTCGCGCTTCCATGGCCGGGCCGCATCCTGGCCTCGCTGGCTGCGGCGCCCTTCGCGTTCGCGGGCATCTGGTGGCTCTTCCTGGCGCTGCGCCGGGCGCGGGAAACCGATCCCGGTCGGGGGCGCCGGGCCGCGCACCAGCGGCTGGCCGCGCTCCTCGCGCGGCCGAGCGCTCCAAGCGCCGAATTCATCCTCTCATGGCAGCGCGATGCGGCGGCCCTTTGGGAAATCGGCCACGCGGCGCCGGGCCCGGAGGCCTTCGGTGACCCGGCGTGGGCGTCCCTCTGGCGCGAGGCGGATCGCGTCCTCTACGGTCCCAATTCCGACCTGCCCCCGGACTGGGTCCGGCGGGCCGAAGCCGCGCTCGCGGCGAAGCGCGCCCCCGCCTTCGCGCGCGCGCGCCTGTTCCTGCCCTCGAACCTGATCCCCTGGCTCTTCGCTCTCGCATTGCTGCCGGCATGGATCGCGCCCGTCCGCGGGGCGGAACCGTCGTCGGCCTATCATCGCGGGGATTTCGCGGAGGCGGAGAAGGGCTGGCGCGCGGCCGAGGCCCGCGATCCGGCCGATTGGACCACGCGCTACAACCTGTCCCTCGCGCTCGCCCAGCAGAATCGCTGGAACGAGGCCGCGGCCCAGGCGTCCGCCGCATTTGTCCAGCAGCCCGGGAACGCCTCGACACGCTGGCAGTTCGCGCTGGCAAGCGACAAGGCCGGCTTCTCGCCGGACGCGCTCGCGGGATTCCTGTCGCCCGGTCCCCTCCAGGAGCTTGCGCGCCTGGCCTCGCCGGCCGAGTGGCAGAGAATCGGAGTCGGAGCCGCGGTCCTGGCAGCGTTCGCCCTGGGATTGCTTCTGGCCGGCGGCTACGGGCTCGTCCGGCGCAGCCGGTCCGCCCCCGTCGGGCTGGCTCTCGTTCTGGCGGCCGTGGCGCTTGGGACAGCGGCGGCGGCGGGCTGGCATGCATTCGGCACCGCACGCGATACGCAGGCGGTTGTCGTCTGGCGCAGCAGCACGCTTCGCTCGATCCCAACGGAGGCGGACACGTCCCAGAAGACGACTCCGCTCGGCGCGGGAAGCATAGCCATAGCCGACAAGGCGTTTCTCGGCTGGGTGCGGCTCTCCTTCGAGAACGGCCAGACCGGCTGGGTGCGCAAGGACGAAGTCGTCGGGATCTGGCGCTGACTCATTCCTGCGCCTTGAGGACCTGCCGCCAGAGCGGGGAGACCTCATAGGGTTCGGGCTTCTCGAGCAGCGGCCAGATTGCATCGGGGCTTTCCGCGACCGAATAGAGCCCCCGCGTCCCGGCATGCCGGAAGCCATCCTGGGTCATGCGGTCAAAGAAGCGCAGCAGGTCGTCATAATAGCCGTCTTGATTGAAGAAGACCGCCGGCTTTTCGGTCTGCGCAAGGTGCCGGAGGGTGAGCACCTCGGCCATCTCCTCAAGCGTTCCGATTCCGCCGGGAAGCGCCAGGAAGCCGTTCGCCCGCGCGATCATCGCCTGTTTGCGCTCCGCCATGGTCGTGACGGTCACAAGCTCGTCCGCTTCGCGGAATTCGAGTTCCCGGGCCTTCATGAACTCCGGAATGACGCCCACCACCCGTCCGCCCATGGCCTTCACTCCTCGGGCGACCGTGCCCATGAGGCCGACCCGGCCGCCGCCATAGACCAATCCCCACCCCCTGCCCACCATCGCGCGGCCGACGGCATCGGCTGCCTCGTGGTATTCGGGGGAAAGCCTGAGGCTCGAAGAACAATAGACGCAAAGAAGCTTGGTCATCGGGAAGGGGTCAGGTCTCGGATGTTGATGTCCGCCCAGGCGGACATCAACATCCGAGACC
>CAZJNA010000079.1:0-14478 GCA_964547325.1 uncultured Opitutaceae bacterium
CCTGGCCGCGGAGGAAGGCGCCCCGGGGGTGGAGGCGGACCTTGAATCCCGCATTGTCGCGAGCTCGAACCTGGCGGCCGGCCGCTCCGGAGTCTCCCAATGGTCCAGTTCGATCGACCTGTCGGCACCCGTCGCAGGCTCGGACGCGTTCGGCCTGGGCGTGGATGTCGTCGCTGAGCGCCTCGGATTCGGGTTTCAAAATTTTGGCGGGTTCATTCCCGGCAAGGCGTCCCCCCTTTCGGGCGCCTCGGTGCTTTCGCTCCAGCCGACTCTGGCGCTCACGCCGTCCACCCGCTGGTCGCTGATCGAATCCGCCCAGGTGCAGTACGCGGGCGCGGGAGATGCGCGGCTTCGCGACGCCGCGCTTTGGGCCGGCTCCTCGGCGGTGGCGTGCCAATATGACGTTGGCCTGAAGATCGGCTTCGGGATCGAGGTCGAACAGCGCATGCGCGCCTCGGCGCTGATCCTCCCGTTCCCGATCATCGATTGGCGAATATCCGACCGCTGGTCGCTCGTCTCCCTGGACGGGGAAAGCGGACGGCTTGCCTGCTCGATCACCAAATTCCTTGGCGTCTATGGACAGCTGGAATTCCAATCCCAGGACCTGCGGCTCGGGCGCTTGTCTTCGCTCCCTTCCGGAATCCTGAGATACGAGGCGTACCCGCTCACCGTCGGGATCCAGTGGAAGCCGGGTCCGCACACAACCGCTTCCGTGTACGGCGGCGAGGCCATCTCCCAGAGCTACCGATTCGAAAGCGCGCGCGGGGACCTGCTCGGGCTCGGCGCGACGCATGCGCCCATCCTGGGCGGATTCGAGATCGACTGCAGCTTCTGATACTGGTGCCCGGGGCCGGGCTCGAACCAGCACGGCCTTGCGGCCAGGAGATTTTAAGTCTCCAGCGTCTACCATTTCGCCACCCGGGCTGAGAATTCGGAGTCGATTCTCCCAATCGGGCCAAAAAATGCGAGCCTTCCTCCGCAGCCTTGCTTCGCGGCTGCCGAGCCTGTTCCTTGGGACCCGACCCCATGGCTTTCTGCCCGCTTGCCCTTGTCGTCAGCCCGCTCGGGATTCTGGCGCTGAGCGTCGTTTTCATAGTCGCCGGAATCGCGCTGCTTCGCCTGCACGCATTCTTTGCCCTCATGATCGCCGCGATCCTCGTGGCCCTGCTCACTGCGGCGGGGCAGGGGGGCGAGCATCGGTTCGTGGCCGCGATGACGGCGGCCACGGCGGAGTTTGGGAACACCGCCGGGCGGATCGGGTTTCCGATCGCGCTCGCGGCCGTCATCGGCATTTCGCTCATGGAGAGCGGCGCGGCCGACAAGATTGTCCGGCGGCTGATTGCAGCATTGGGCGAGGGCCGGGCCGCGCTCGCGCTCGCGCTCTCCGGATTCATGCTGGCGGCCCCCGTTTTCATCGACACGGTATTCATGCTGCTCCTTCCAATCGCGCGCGCGCTCGGAGTTCGAACGGGCCGCAATTACCTTCTCTACGTTCTCGCCGTATGCGCGGGCGGCGTCATTGCCAGCGGGCTCGTGCCGCCCGCTCCGGGGCCTCTTGTCGTGGCGGAGACCCTGAAGCTGAACCTGGGCCTCACCATCGCGGCCGGCGTGGTGTTCGGCGTGCTGCCGGTCCTCGGCGGCCTGGCCTGCTCCCGCTGGTTCAATGCGCGCATGCCGATCCAGCCGCGGGCGACGCCCGGCGCATCGCTCGAATCGCTCGCGGCGGTCGCCGCGCGGCCCGAGTCCGAGCTCCCGGGCTTTTTCCTGGCTATCGCGCCGGTCCTTCTGCCGTTCGCGCTCATCTCGGCGGCGTCAATCCTCAGCATCCCGACGGTCCGCGTATCCCACCGGTTTGCGATGGCGGTGACTTTTTTCGGCGACAAGAACGTCGCCCTCATCATCGGGGCGTCGATCGCCGTGGCGATCCATGCCCGCCAGAAGAAAATCCCCTGGCGGAGCGTCGGCAAGGTGCTGGGACCGCCTCTTGAGACCGCCGCCCTGATCATTCTCATCGTCTCGGCCGGCGGCGCCTACGGCGAGATGATCAAGCGCGCCGGCCTCGCCTCGCAGGTGCGGGACCTCGCCGGAGTCCATGCCATCAACTACGTTCTTCTCGCCTGGATCCTGGCCGCGGTGATGCGCGCCGCCCAGGGCTCGGCCACCGTCGCCATGATCACCGCCGCCGGCATCGTCGTTTCTGTCGCCGGTCCGGCGGGATTCGGGGTGCATCCGATCTACATCCTCATGTCGATCGGCTTCGGGTCCAAATTCCTCTCGTGGATGAACGATGCCGGATTCTGGGTGATAAGCAGGATCAGCGGCCTGACCCAGGGGGAGGCGCTGCGAAGCTGGACCATCATGAGCAGCATCATGGGCGTCCTCGGACTGATCGAGGTTTTGATCGTTTCGTCCATCTGGCCGCATCTGATTTTCTGACGGTGGCTTGCAGAATACGGTCACGTGTCCGTCAAATTGGAATCCATCGCCCTTTTGCAAAAATATCTCGCGCCCGCCCTCCGCCACGTCCAGACATCACCCTTTTTCAGAAACCCCAAGTCCGAGCCGTAACCCCCTGTCCGAGACCATTATGAAGTTAACGAAAATCCCTGGCTTTGCCGCGATTGCGGCAGTCGCCGCATCCACCGCCCCCTCCCTCCACGCCAGCGAAGCCGACATCAAGATACCGCGGCTAGACGCCGTATCCTTTTTTGGCGGAGCTCTTACTGGGCAGACGGTCCTTATGATAGGGCTCGCCGTCTGCGTGGTGGGAATCGTCTTCGGGTGGATCCAGTACATCCAGACCAGGAATCTTCCGGTTCACAGCTCGATGGGCGGCGTCTCAAATGTCATCTGGGAGACCTGCAAGACGTATCTCATGCAGCAGGGCAAGTTTCTCGCGGCCCTCTGGGTGCTGATCGCCGTTTGCATGGTGTACTATTTCGGATGCCTTGAGGGCGGTTCCGCAAAGCACGTCGCGGTCATCCTGCTCGCCTCTGTTCTCGGCATCCTCGGCAGTTATGGTGTCGCCTGGTTCGGCATCCGCATCAACACGGTCGCCAATTCCCGGACCGCCTTTTCAGCGCTCAAGGGCAATCCGCTCGCGACGCTGATGATCCCCCTGAAGTCGGGCATGAGCGTCGGCCTGCTGCTCGTGGCCACGGAGCTATTCTTCATGATCTGCATCCTGGCGTTCCTGCCCGCGCGGCTCGCCGGACCCTGCTTCATCGGCTTTGCGATCGGCGAATCCCTCGGCGCATCCGCCCTGCGCATCTGCGGCGGCATCTTCACCAAGATCGCCGATATCGGCGCCGATCTGATGAAGATCGTCTTCAACCTGCCCGAGGACGATCCCCGGAACCCCGGCGTGATCGCGGACTGCACCGGCGACAACGCCGGCGACTCCGTCGGGCCGACGGCCGACGGCTTCGAGACCTATGGCGTCACCGGCGTCGCCCTGATCGCATTCCTGGCGCTGGCTCTGGCGGCCAGCCCCGATCTCTGCGGCACCCTCATCGTCTGGCTCTTCGCAATGCGAATCCTGATGGTCCTGACCTCGCTCCTGAGCTACTTCGTCAACGGCGCCCTCAGCAGCGCACTCTTCGGCAGCAAGCGGGACTTCAACCTGGAGCATCCCCTGACCAACCTGGTCTGGATAACCTCATTGATCTCGATCGCCGTGACCTATGTTTCCACGTATCTGCTGCTCGGCAACATGGCCGGCCACGAGGGCCTCTGGTGGGTCCTCTCCACGATCATTTCCCTCGGCACGATAGCAGGCGCGATCATCCCCGAGTTCACGAAGGTCTTCACATCGACCGAGAGCCGCCACGTGAAGGAGGTCGTGACCTCCTCGAAGCAGGGAGGCGCCTCGCTCAACATCCTGTCCGGCCTCGTCGCGGGCAACTTCTCCGCGTTCTGGCAGGGCCTTGTGATCCTGATCCTGATGTTCGGCGCATGGCGGCTGTCGATGAACCCGGCCGTGCAGGCGCTCATGCCGGCGGAATTCCTCTTTGCCGCTCCGATCTTCGCCTTCGGCCTCGTCGCCTTCGGCTTCCTCGGAATGGGCCCGGTCACGATCGCGGTCGACAGCTTCGGCCCGGTTACGGACAACGCCCAGTCGGTCTATGAGCTTTCTCAGATCGAATCGCGTCCCGGGATCGCGGCGGAAATCGAACGGGAGTTCGGGTTCAAGCCCGATTTCGAGCACGCCAAGCATCAGCTTGAAAAGGGAGATGGCGCGGGCAACACCTTCAAGGCGACCGCCAAGCCGGTCCTCATCGGCACCGCCGTCGTCGGCGCGACCACGATGGTCTTCGGAATCATCATCATGCTGCAGAAGCTCTATCCCGACACGATAGCCCGCCTCTCGCTCGTGCATCCCGAGGCGATCATGGGCCTCCTGATGGGCGGCGCGGTCATCTATTGGTTCACGGGCGCCAGCATGCAGGCGGTCGTCACCGGAGCCTACCGCGCGGTCGTCTACATCAAGGACAACATGAAGCTGGACGCTTCGACGGCAACCACCGCCGCCTCGAAGGAAGTGGTGAAGATCTGCACGCAGTATGCGCAGAAGGGCATGATCAACATCTTCGTCGTCATCTTCTGCTTCGCCCTCTCGCTCGCGTTCTTCAATTCGTTCTTCTTCATCGGCTACCTGATCGGCATCGCCTTCTTCGGCCTGTTCCAGGCCATCTTCATGGCCAATGCCGGCGGCGCCTGGGACAACGCCAAGAAGATCGTCGAGGTGGAGCTGAAGCAGAAGGGGACGCCGCTGCACGCCGCCACGGTCGTCGGTGACACCGTGGGCGATCCCTTCAAGGACACCTCCTCGGTTTCGCTGAACCCGGTGATCAAGTTCACGACGCTGTTCGGGCTCCTGGCTGTCGAGATCGCGGTCCAGATGGACTCCGGCCTCCGCCATGGCATCGGGGCCGTCGTGTTTCTTGTCGGTCTGGTATTTGTTTACCGCAGCTTTTACGGCATGCGCATCCCGGCGGACAGCAAGGGCTGATGCCCGGAGATTTTTCCGCGAAACGGGGCGGCCGGCCTGGCCGCCCTTTTTTGCGCCCCGAGGGGATTGTCACGTATTACGTGACGAGTCCCCCGGGATCGTGCTCAATGGGCCCGGCAATGCTCTTCCGGGAATTCCAGAGGATTTCTCCGAATCGCGATCTCCTTCCGAGACACGAGGGTCTGGGCGTGCTTTTTCACCACAGCGGGCTCGGCTTTGGGGAGACCCTGGCGCGAATGCTCCTGCCCGAGAGCAAGGTGAGCTATCACTGCCTCATCGATGAGGATGGCGCGCGCTGCACGCTCGTCCCCGACGAGCACATCGCCTGGCACGCGGGCGCTTCGAATTTCCTCGGGCGCAGCCGTTGCAACGACTTTCTGCTCGGAGTCGCCTTCGCCGGCGACACCTATCGCGAGCCGCTGACCGATCCCCAAATCGCTTCCGCCCTCGAATGGCTGGACGGGCGGTGGGAATCCCGCCAATGGTCGCCTGAACGGATGACCGACCACCGCCAGGTATCTCCCGACCGCAAGAAGGACCTCAACCCGCGGGAGTGGGAACGGCTGCGCGAGGCGATCTCCGTCCACTTCGCATCCCGGCCCGGAGCAGAGGTGCCCAGTCCCAAATCATGAAACTTCTTCGTATCGCCAGCGTGCTGCTCTTCCTTCTGGCATTGGCCGGGATCGTCACCTTATGGGCATCGGATTTTCTGCATGCCCTGCATCTCACGCCATTTCATCAACAAGCAGGCGCCTGGGCGCTCATCCTCATAGGGATGTCCTATGTCGCTCTTCAGCTGGGTATTCCGCGGCGACGGGGAGAAATGCTCAAGGGAATCTTCCTCGGCGCCGCCTTTGTCCTCTGGGGAGGAGAGCAGTTTCTTCCCCCCGGTCCCTGGGTAACGGCCATCGACAGTGTCGTGATCACCATCTTCGTCGTGGACCTGAGCCTGATCGTGATCGGCCAAATCAGGGCCAAGGGCTGAACGGATTGGAAAACTGCTTGAGAAAAGGGTGGTGCGGCCGCACACATTTCGGACCGCCGCGCCGCCCATGCCTTTGCCCGATCAGACACCGAAACTGCCCAAGATTCCGTTTCTCATCGGGGATGGCGCTCTGCTGGCGGCTGCCTGGCTCATCGCCGACCGGGCCCCGCACCCCCTGCCGATCGAGCACACGCTCGCCATAGCCGGATGCGTCATATGCGCTGCCGTGATTGGAGTTGTCCCGTTTCTCACCGACTACGCGCGAAGGCAGGACGAGGCGCTGGATGACAGGCAGCGTGGGCTCGAGGCGCTCGCCGGGACCGTGACGACTTCGGCCGAGCAGATAAGCATAGCGGCGCAGGGCCTGCAGGAAATCACGGCCCTTGCCCAGAGAAGCCTGCAGGAGGCCGACCAGCTTCCGCGCAAGCTGCAGGAGAAGCTGGCCGAGCTTCAACCGCGGACCGAGGGCGTTGGTGGCGGCGAGAAACAAAAGGCGGACAAGGAGCTGTCGGCGGTGTTGGGCGCAAAGGCCGAACGCCTGGAGGCCGTCGCGGAGCAGATTGCCAAGGCGGCGACGGAATGGGCCAGGTCCGATTCAGCCGTCCAGAAGATGCTGGCGACGTGGGAAAAATTTGCGGACGACCCACAAAAGGCCCGGAAGCAGGCCGACCCCGAAGCCCCTGCCGAAGCCCCGGCAGTCGCCGCTCCTTCCCTTACCCTCGATTTCCCCGAACCCGTCGCCGTTGCAAAGCCGGCCCGCAAACCCAGGAAGCCCAAGGCGGAGCCGGCGCCCGAGCCCGCAGCCCCCGTTCTGGAGTCCGCAGCCGAAATCTCCGCTGCGTCCGAACCGTCCGATTTTGCCCAGTTATCGCCCGAGGAAGCCGCTCCCGCTCCTGCGGTATCCGCCGACGGATCGACCCGACTGCTCGTGACGGCCTATATCGGCATCGGCAACCGGCTCTTCATTCGCGGCGACGGCCCGGGCCTGAGCTGGGAGAAGGGCGTGCCCCTGCAGTTTGTATCCATTGGAAAATGGCGATGGGAAAGCGCGGATGCCGCTTCCCCTGTCAGGTTCAAGCTCTACAAGAACGATGAGATCGAATGCGCAGCCCTGGGCGAGGTTGCCCTGGAGCCCGGGCGCCAGCAGGAACTGACAGCGGGATTCTAGCAGACTGTTGAAAAATCTGCTGAGGCATTGTTTAGGTTTTTTTTAGGGATTTCCGCCGGGTCTTAGTTAGGCGGTTTCCACGCTTCGGGGTATGCTGGCGGCGTCATGAATGCCGACCATTCCAACGCCAGCGGATGGCTGATCGGGTGTCTGCTTGCCGCTGTTGTAGCCTATTTTGCCGGTGCGGCCCAGGTTCGGCAGGCATCCCTGTCCGAGCCCGTGCGCCCGCGCATCCTGTGGCCTACCCCGTCTGAACTCCATCGCTGAGGCGCCTCGATGAACACAACGATGGAGATGCCGCGCACAACCGACGATTGGGTCCCCGCAAAGGGCGAGCTCGCCGCGGGCATGCTCCTGGACGATCGCTTCGAGTTGAGCGAATGGGTGGCACGGAGCTTCCAGGCATCCATCTTCAAGGCCCGGGACAGGAAGACGGGTGGCGTCGTGGCGATCAAGGCGCCGCTGCTGGCCGTGGAGTACGAACTCGCGGGATTCGAGCGATTCCAGCGCGAGGAAAAGATCGGGGCCGAGCTCGATCATCCCCTCATCCTGAAGTTCATCCGGGTCGAGGACAAGAGCCGGCCCTACATCGTCATGGAGTTTGTCGAGGGCGAGACGCTCAACGCCCTCATGACGAGGACAGGCCCAATGCCCGAGAAGGAGGCTGCCCGGATTGCAGGGATCGTGTGCGACGCCCTCGACTACCTTAACCGGAAGGGCATTGCCCACAGGGATATCAAGCCGGAGAACATCATTCTCTGCCCGGACGGCAGCTATCGGCTCATCGACTTCGGTTTGGCCTGCGCAGCCCGGTCGCGCCGACTGACATTCGCCAAACTGACCTCCGTCATGGGAACTCCCGACTACATTGCCCCGGAGCGGGCGCAGGGAAAGCGCGGGGATCACCGCAGCGACATCTACAGCCTGGGCGCCATTCTCTACCAGATGGTGACCGGAGCGCCGCCGTTCGAGGGCGAAAATCCCTTTGTGGTCATGAATGCCCGCCTTATCGGCGATCCCGCGCCCCCGCGCTCCCGGCGGGCGGACCTGAGCCCGGAGATGGAGGAGATCATCCTCCGAGCCATGGAGAGGGATCCCGCCCTGAGATATGAATCGTCGCGCGCGATGAAGGCGGAACTGGAGAATCCCGGGACGGTGACGCTGACCCAGCGCCATCTGCGGCTCCAGGTTTCGACCCCATGGATGCAGCGGCTGAGCATCCTGCGCGCGGCGGGTGTGGGATTGATCCTCCTCTACGGAGGCCTGGCGGCCGCCCTCTTTTTCATACTCAAGGCCCATTTCAAATAACCGAACATGAACACCAGCGAAATCATCCAGATCGTCCTCTTCTTCGGCTTGGGCATCGCCCTGACGCCGCCCGTCGGCAAATTTATGGCCCGGGTGTTCAAGGGGGAGCGGACGTTCCTCCATCCGCTCCTCTATCCGGTCGAGAAGCTCATCTATCGGCTGACCGGCATCGACGTGGCGGCGGAGATGTCCTGGCTGAAATACCTAGCGGCGGTGTGCATCTTCACCGTCGTCGGCTTTGTCTCGCTGATGGCGATCCTGATGACGCAGCAGTGGCTTCCACTCAATCCGATGGCGCTGCCCAATCTCTCATGGCACCTGGCCTTCAACACTGCCTGGAGCTTCACCTGCAACGCCGATTGGCAGTCCTACTCGGGCGAGTCGACGATGAGCTACTTTTCCCAGACCCTCGGGCTCTCCGTTCACCAGTTCCTGAGCGGCGCCGCCGGCATCGCCGTCCTGGCCGCTGTGGCCCGTGCGCTGAAGCGGGCGAGTCTCAAGGTGATCGGAAACTTTTGGACGGACCTGACTCGATGCACCCTCTATATTGTCCTCCCCTTGTCGATCCTATGGGCAATCCCGCTTGCCTGGCAAGGCGTTCCCCAGACCTGGAAGCCCTATGTGACCGCGAGCATAGTCGAACCCTACACAACCCAGGTGCAGAAGACGGACGACAAGGGCAATCCGGTCAACGATGCCGCCGGCAAGCCCGTGATGGTGGACCAGAAGGTTGACAGCCAGCTGATCCCGATCGGACCCGTAGCCTCCTTCGAATCCTGCAAGCAGATCTTCACCAATGGTGGCGGCTGGTTCGGGGTGAACAGCGCCCATCCCCTCGAGAACCCGACGCCGCTTTCCGATTTTCTCGAGATGCTTGCCATCATCGTCGTCCCGATGGCTCAGGTTTACATGTTCGGCCTGATGGTGGGAAACCGGCGCCACGCCTGGACCCTCTTTGCGGTCATGCTGTCGCTTTATGTGCTCTCATTCGTGGTGGCGTATTACGCGGAGGCCCAGCCGAACCCCGTGCTCGTCGACGTCCACTCTAACATGGAGGGCAAGGAAACCCGATTCGGCGTGATGAACAGCGTCCTCTGGGGGATATCATGCACGGCCATCGACAACGGCTCGGTGAATTCGATGCACGACAGCTGGATGCCCATCGCGGGCATGATGCCGCTGTGGAACATCCTCGTGGGCGAAATGCTCTTCGGCGGCGTCGGCTGCGGCATGTACTGCATGCTGTTCCATGTCCTCATAACGGTATTCATAGCGGGACTCATGATCGGGCGAACTCCCGAGTACCTCGGAAAGAAGCTTGGGGCATGGGAGGCAACCTGGGCCGTCATCGGGGTGCTGGGACCGAACGCGGCATGCCTTATTCCGGCGGCAATCTCATGCGTGCTGCCGGCCGGACTGGCCAGCATGAACAACGGAGGCCCCCATGGATTCAGCGAGGTCCTCTACGCCTTCGGCGAAGCAGCCAATAACAACGGCAGTGCGTTCGCCGGCCTCAATGCCAATGTGCCCTGGTACGATGTCGCGCTCGGCGCGGCCATCATCATTGGAAGGTTCGCTCCGATCGCGGCCGCCCTGGCCATCGCGGGCCGGTTGGCGTCGAAGAAGACCGTCGAGACCTCGGCCGGCACGCTCCCGACCCACGGCTGGACGTTCGGATTCACCCTGACCGGGGTGATCGTCATTGTCGCCGCGCTCACATTCTTCCCGGCGCTCTGTCTCGGGCCCCTGGTTGAGCACGGGCTCATGCTGGCCGGCCGGACGTTCTAACCCAGAAGACTTTCAACCATGAGCACCAAATTTGAAATCAATTATTCGTCGCTCGTCCGCCAGGCCGTGATCGATTCCTTCAAGAAGCTGAACCCGCGCGACGAGATCAAGAACCTCGTCATGTTCGTCGTCTGGCTCGGCTCGATCGCGACCACGATCTTCCTTTTCCTGCCGCACCAGTTCAACCGATTCAATATCCAGATCTGCGTCTGGCTGTGGTTCACGTGCCTCTTCGCCAACTTTGCCGAGGCCATGGCCGAGGGCCGGGGCAAGGCGCACGCGGATGAGCTGCGCAAGATGCGGACCAAGACGATGGCCCGCAAGCTGGTCAACGGCCGGGAAGTCACCGTTTCCAGCAGCGAGCTGAAAATCGGGGACCGGTTCGTCTGCACCGCCGGCGACGCGATCGCGGCCGACGGCGAGGTGGTCGAGGGCATCGCCACCGTGGACGAGTCGGCGATCACCGGGGAGTCGGCGCCGGTCGTCCGCGAAAGCGGCGGCGACCGGAGCGCCGTGACGGGCGGCACGAAGGTCACGAGCGACCGGATCGTGGTCCGCGTGACGGCGGAGGAGGGGAACTCCTTCCTCGACCGCATGATTTCAATGATCGAGGGCGCGCGCCGCCAGAAAACACCCAACGAGATAGCCCTCAACATCGTCCTGGTGAGCCTGACGGCTCTTTTCATCGTCGTCGTATTCACCCTCCCTCCGATCGCCCACTATAACGAGGCGCAGGCGAACCAGACCGGCGCGGTCCTGACTTCCCTTCCGGTGCTCCTTGCTCTGATCGTCTGCCTGATCCCGACGACGATCGGCGGCCTTTTGAGCGCGATCGGCATCGCCGGCATCGACCGCCTGATGCGCCGCAACGTGCTCGCGACGAGCGGACGGGCGGTCGAGGCGGCGGGCGACGTCGACGTCCTCCTTCTGGACAAGACCGGGACGATCACCCTGGGCAACCGGATGGCGACCGAATTCATCCCGGCACCGGGCGTCGAGGCCGAGGAGCTGGCCGACGCGGCGCAGCTGGCCTCGCTGGCCGACGAGACGCCCGAGGGCCGCTCGATCGTGACTCTCGCGAAGGAAAAGTACGGGCTCCGCGGCCGGGAGGTCGCCGACTCCCACCTGACTTTTGTGCCGTTCAGCGCCCAGACACGGATGAGCGGCGTGGACTTTGGCGTTGGACCCGGGGCCGCCAACCGGGGAATTCGCAAGGGCGCCACCTCGGCCATTGTCCAGTATGTCACCGAGCGCGGCGGGATCGTGGCCAAGGCGGTTCTGGACAAGGTTGACGAAATCTCCCGACAGGGCGCCACGCCGCTGGTGGTGGCGGACGGCCCGCGTGTCCTGGGCGTCATCTGGCTGAAAGACGTGGTCAAGGGCGGCATCAAGGAGCGCTTCGCCCAGCTGCGGAAGATGGGCATCAAGACGATCATGGTTACCGGCGACAACCAGCTCACGGCCACCGCCATCGCGGCCGAGGCGGGCGTGGACGATTTCATCGCCCAGGCGAAGCCCGAGGACAAGCTCGCCCGGATCCGCCAGGAGCAATCGGGCGGCAAGCTGATCGCCATGATCGGCGATGGCACGAACGACGCGCCGGCGCTTGCGCAGGCGGATGTGGGCGTCGCCATGAACACGGGCACGCAGGCCGCCCGCGAAGCGGGCAACATGGTGGACCTCGACAGCAACCCGACGAAGCTCATCGACGTCGTCGAGATCGGCAAGCAGCTGCTGATGACTCGCGGCGCGCTGACGACCTTCAGCATCGCCAACGACGTCTCGAAATATTTCGCGATACTGCCGGCCATGTTCGGGCTGCTCTACGCCGCCAAGGCGGGCGGCTACGGCCCGCTCCAGGCCTATAACGTCATGTTTCTGCATTCGCCGGAAAGTGCCATTTTGAGCGCGGTGATCTTCAACGCGCTCGTCATCGTGGCGCTGATCCCGCTGGCCCTGAAGGGGGTGAAATACCAGCCGCTCGGTGCGGCGGTGATCCTCCGCAGGAACATGGTGATCTACGGCCTCGGTGGAATCCTGGTGCCGTTCCTCTTCATCAAGCTCATCGACCTGTTCCTTGTGGCCGTCCACCTCGCGCCCTGAACGGCTTCCTCATTCATGTAAGAAAGGAAAAACCATGAAACTTATATTCCAATCAATCCGGCAGCTCGTCCTATGGACCGTGGTGACCGGGGTGCTCTACCCGCTCTTCATGACTGTGGTCATCCAGGCCATCTTTCCGAAGCAAGCCGCCGGCAGTCTCGTGATGCGGGACGGCAAGGTGGTCGGCTCGGCGTTCATCGCCCAGCAGTTTTCCGGCCCCGGCTATTTTTGGCCCCGGCCATCGGCCGGCAACTCCTCGCCCGTCGCCGGCGCTCCGAACGCCTATTCCACGATGCCTTCCGGCGCGAGCAACCTCGGGCCGACAAGCGCAACCCTGCAGGGGAACGTCCAGGGCTTTGCAAAGGCGCTGCGCGCAGCCCACAATCTGCCGGCCGACGCGCCGGTGCCCGCCGACCTGATCACAACTTCCGCCAGCGGTGTCGATCCGGAGATCAGCCCCGAGGCGGCGCGATTCCAGATCGCGCGCGTGGCCGCGGCCCGCAGGATGAGCGTGGATCAGGTCACTGCGTTGGTGGAGAAATTCATCCAGCCAAGGCAATGGGGATTCCTGGGCGAGCCTCGCGTGAATGTCCTCCTTTTGAACCTCGCCCTGGACGAGGCCATAGCGCCGAAGACGTAGGTGATCGCCATCCGGGCATTTGATCCAATAAAATTTTCGGGAAGCAGTCCGCTTGGAGAACTTCGCCATGCTTCAGGCTGCATAGAAAGAACATCACGGCGGGTTGGAAGCCATCGTGAGTGGCGTTGCACCATGTTTGGACTGTAACCGAGGCGCTGCTTGCGGGGAGCGCGTTGCGTGCCCCGCAAGCAGATCGCCGCCAGCCGGCAAATAAGGCTTCCTTTAGTTTTTTTTAAGGAATTTCGGGCACCTCTTAATTAGGCTGATCGATAAGATAGATGTATGCTGCTGCGTCATGAAAATAGCTGATCTTATCCGACAATGCGCTGGCGCCTTCACTCACGAAGGCCGTGCGTGGAACCAAATTCCGCGTCGGGATTGCCAAGATCTGCGCCGCCGCCGGACGGCCACGGCGTATACTGCTTAGGTTGCGCATTCCGTCCGTTCAACGCCATTACGACCATGGGAGATCTACCTTTCATCCTCATCTCGCTGGGGTTCTTCGCCGTCTGCATCGCCTATATCTTCTTTTGCGACAAGGTGCGCTGACCGCGGCCCGCGTTCCATCCAACCTCCCATGGAAAATATCTTTATCGGCCTGATCGCCCTCGCCTGCCTGGTCTACCTCGTGGTCGCCGTGCTGCGCCCGGAGAAATTCTGATCGCTTCGCCATGAACTCGCCCAACGCCTGGTTCCAGTTTGCGATCTACGTCGTCGCACTCCTGCTCATCACGAAGCCCCTCGGGCTCTATCTTGTGCGGGTGCTGGACGCGCGCGGACGCACTTGGCTCGACCCGATCCTGAGGCCAGTCGAGCGCCTGACCTATCGGATCTGCGGCATCGATCCTGAATGCGAGCAGACTTGGATCGCCTACACGGTCTCTCTGCTGCTTTTCAGCCTCGCGGGCCTGCTGTTCACATACTTCATCCTGCGGTTCCAGGATCATCTGCCGCTCAATCCCCAGGGCTTCCCGGGGCTCTCGCCGCATCTCGCCTTCAATACCGCCGCGAGCTTCACCACGAACACCAACTGGCAATCCTACGGCGGCGAATCGACCATGTCGTATTTTTCGCAGATGGTCGCCCTGGCCTTCCATAACTTCACCTCGGCCGCGGCGGGGATCGCGGTCGCGGCGGCGCTGGTTCGCGGCATCGCGCGACACACGGCGAAAACCATCGGCAACTTCTGGGTCGATACGGTGCGCGTGAGCTATTACCTGTTGGCGCCGATCTGCCTCGTCTTCGCGCTCGTGCTCGTCTCGCAGGGAATGATCCAAAACTTCAAGCCCTCGGCGACGGCCAAGACCTTCGAGCCCTATACGACCCAGGTGGCCAAGACCGACGACAAGGGGAACGCGGTCAACGGGCCCGACGGCAAGCCGGTGATGGTGGACCAGAAGGTCGACACCCAGACCATTCCGCAGGGCCCGATGGCCTCGCAGATCGCGATCAAGATGCTCGGCACGAATGGCGGC
>CAZJNA010000080.1:0-5525 GCA_964547325.1 uncultured Opitutaceae bacterium
GGGGAAGAGCTTGAAGCCCTTGCCGAAGACGAAGTCGCGCACGGTTTTGTTCAGCCGTGCGTGGCGGGCATGGCGGACCTCGATGCCCTCGGCTGCGATGTCCTCGAGCTTGGACTTGAGCGCGTAGATGAGCGGGATGACGGGCGTGCTCGGGGTCATGCCGTTCTCGTGGTTCTTCTGGAATTCCACGAAGTCGAAATAGTATCCGCGGCCCTGAATCTGCGCGGCGCGTTCGAGCGCCCGCTTGGAGACGGAGAGGAGGGAAAGTCCCGGCGGGAGCGCCAGGGCCTTCTGGGAGCCGGTGATGAAGACGTCGATCCCGAGCTCGTCCTTCGGAATCGGCAGGGCGCTGAAGGAACTGACGGCATCGACGATCGAGATCACCTCGGGGAATTGGCGGATCACGGCCATCAGGGCGGGCAGGTCGCTCATGCACCCGCAGGAGGTCTCGTTGTGGATGAGCGTGATCGAGTCGTAGGCGCCGGTCGCGAGCTCGCGGCGGACGGCCTCAGGGTCCACCGGCTGGCCCCATTCGAACTTGAGGGCGGTCGCGGGCTTGCCGCAACGCAGAGCGACATCGTTCCACTTGTCCGAAAAGGCGCCGTTCATGCAGTTGAGGACCTTCTTCGCCGTCACGTTGCGGACGGCGCCCTCCATGATCCCCCAGGAGCTGCTGGTCGAGATGTAGACCGGGTCCTTCGTGGAGAGGAGCGCCTGAAGTCCCGGCTGGAGGGACTGGTAGAGCGCGACGAAGTCCGTGCTGCGGTGCCCGATCATGGGCTGCGCCATCGCGCGGAGGGTCTTGTCCGATACGGCGATCGGGCCGGGAATGAAGAGTTTGTAGCTCATGGGGAAGGCAAAGCGGAAAGCGGAAAGCGGAAATCGGAAAAGGACGGATGAAGGAGAAGGCGGAGAAGGCGAAGTCGGAAAGCGGAAATCGGAAAGCGGAAAGCGGGACAGGCAAAGCGGAAAGCGGAAGGCGGAGGCGGAGGCGGAGGCGGAGAGCGGAAGCCGAGGGGTCGAAAACAGTTTACGTCCTTCAGGGCGTCAATCTTCATTCTAGCGTATCCGTGCCATTGCCGGACTCGTCCGAATTTTCCGCTTTCCGCTTTTCGATTTCCGCTTTGCCTTCCCCGCTTTTGCCTTTCCACCCCATGTCTCTCCATTGGATCAAGAAGAAGCTCAACACGTTCGAACTTTATACGGTCGACGTGGTGCTCGGCCGTCGGTCGGACACGGGAACCGCCATCTATGGGGCGTTTCTGCACGGGTTCTCGTGGCTATTCAGCGGAGTCGTCCAAGCGCGGCTCTGGCTCTACCGGCACCGGATCCTCCAGGACCAGCCGCTCGGGTGCCTCGTCGTGGTCGTGGGCAACCTCACGGTCGGGGGAACGGGAAAGACGCCCGTGGTCGAGAAACTCGCCGGCACGCTCAGGGACCGGGGGCGCAAGGTCGCCATCCTGAGCCGGGGCTACAAGAGCAAGGCGCCTCCGCTCTGGAGGAAATGGTGGTACTGGCTCTCCCATACGGACGAGCCGCCTCCCCGCGTCGTCAGCGACGGCCAGAGCGTGCTTCTCGACAGCGAGGAGGCGGGCGACGAGCCCTACATGCTCGCCCGCAACCTGCCGGGAGTCGTCGTCCTCGTGGACAAGAACCGAGTGAAGGCGGGGGCGTATGCGATCAAGCGTTTTGGCTGCGACACGCTCGTCCTGGACGACGGCTTCCAGTACCTGCCGCTCAAGGGAAGCCTGAACCTCCTCCTCGTGGACAAGACGAATCCCTTCGGAAACGGCCGCCTGCTGCCCCGGGGCATACTGCGCGAGCCGGTCAAGCACCTGAAGCGCGCGAGCTATGTCTTCCTGACGAAGTCCAACGGGCAGCGCGACCGCGAGCTGGAGGCCCTGATCGCCCGGCACAATCCCTCGGCGGACCTGATCGAGTGCGCGCACCGTCCGCGGTACCTGCAGCGGGCCGGCGTGGGGCCCGGCGCGCCGGATGGCCGGCAGCCCCTGGAGTGGCTCAAGGGCCGCCGGGTCTTCGCGTTCAGCGGGATCGCGACGCCGGAGAGCTTCGAGAAATTCCTGCGCGACCTCGGGGCCCTGGTCATGGGCCGGGAACGTTTTCTCGACCACTACCGCTACGCGCCCGAGGACCTGGCCGAATTGCACGCCCTGGCGCGGCAGTCCGGGGCCGAATGCCTGGTCACGACGGAGAAGGATGCGGTCCGTCTGCCGGCGGGCCTTCCCGATACCCTCCCGCTCTATTACCTGCGCCTGGAGATCGAGATCATCCGGGGGGCGACCGATTTCGACGAGGCGGTCGGACGGATCTGCTTTCCCCGGACGGCCGTTCGCGCCTAGTCTTTTTCTCCCATGCTCATCGATCCCCGATTTCTAAAGCTGGCCGACGGCCTCACCGGATTCTCCACGGCGCTCAAGAAGGGCGAGCGCGTCCTGATCGAGGCCTTCGACGCGCCCGACGCGATGGTGGTGGCCCTGGTCCGCGCGGCCCGGAAGCGGGGCGCGCATCCCTACGTGCAGGTGCACCGCGCCCGGATCTCGCGGGAACTCGCGCTCGGCGCGGAGGAGGCGCAGTTGGCTCCGCACGCCGAGGTCGAGCTCGCGCGGATGCGGAAGATGGACGCCTACATCGCGCTGCGCGGCTCGGAGAACATCTTCGAGTCCTCCGACGTGCCGCCGGACCGGGTGCGCCTGGTCAGCCGGGTCATGAAGCCCGTCCAGGATTATCGGGTCGGGAAGACAAAGTGGGTCGTCCTCCGCTGGCCCACCTCGGCGATGGCCCAGCAGGCGGGGATGAGCACGGAGGCCTTCGAGGACTTCTACTTCCGGGTGTGCACGCTCGACTACGGCCGGATGGCGCCGGGAATGAAGGCGCTCGCCGAGCTGATGCGGCGAACCGACCGGGTGCGCATTGTCGGGCCCGACACCGACCTCCGCTTCTCGATCAAGGGGATCGGCGCCAAGGAATGCGGCGGCCAGTACAACATCCCGGACGGCGAGGTTTTCTCATGCCCGGTCCGGGACTCGGTCGAGGGACACGTCCTTTTCAACGCCCCGACGGTTTATCTGGGGACTTCCTTCGATCAGGTGCGGCTCGGGTTCAGCAAGGGGCGGATCGTGGAGGCGAGCGCGAGCAACACGAAGCGCCTCAACGAGATCCTGGACAGCGACGCCGGGGCCCGCTCCATCGGGGAATTCGCGCTCGGGTTCAACCCGCACATTCTCGAGCCGATGCGGGACATCCTTTTCGACGAGAAGATCGCCGGGTCCTTTCACTTCACGCCGGGGCAGGCCTACGCCGAATGCGGGAATGGCAACCAGTCCCAGGTGCACTGGGACCTCGTCTCGATCCAGCGGCCCGATCACGGCGGCGGGGAGGTCTGGTTCGACGACCGCCTCGTCCGGCGCGACGGGCTCTTCCTGCCGAAGGCCCTTCAGCGGCTCAATCCCGACCACCTTCTCGGCGAGCGTGTGGCATGACCCCGTCCCGGCGAGCGTTCATAAGGGCGCTGCCCAAGACGGAGACGCACATCCACATCGAGGGGGCGCTTCCCTACGAGCTCCTGCACGGGGAGTGGCCTGACCGCTTCCCCGAGGATACGCCGTTCAGGCGGCGGGGGCACCGCTACGAGAGCTTCCCCGCCTTCGAGAAGATCCTTCTCGGCCATGCGCTTCCCTGGTTCACCTCCGCCGAGCGCTACCACGAGGCCGCGAAGGCCATCTTCCTGCGTCAGGCCTCCGAAAACGTCCGCTACGTCGAGGCGAGTTTTCACCTGCCGATCACGCAGTTCATCAAGGTGCCGGGGCCGGAGATCATCGCCGCCATCCGGTCCGCGGCGCCGCCGGGGATGGAGGTCCGCGTCTTCGCCGGCATGCTGCGGAACGACTACGGCGGGCCGCTGCGGCCGGTGATCGACGAGTTGCATTCGTGGACCGGCCTGGCCGGTGTCGACCTGCACGGCTTCGAGGCGACGCCGACCGAGCCCTGGACGGCCGCCGTCTGGGCGCGCGCGCGCGCCTCGGGGAAGATCACCAAGTGCCATGCTGGGGAATTCGACGGGGCCCGACGTGTCCGGGAGGCGATCGAGGAACTGGGGGTCCTGCGGGTGCAGCACGGGGTTCGCGCGATCGAGGATCCGGCCGTCGTCCGGCTCGCCGGAGAGCGGGGGGCGACATTCGACATGTGCCCGCTGAGCAACGTCGCGCTCCGGGTCGTGG
This sequence comes from uncultured Opitutaceae bacterium, assembly GCA_964547325.1. Taxonomy (GTDB): domain Bacteria; phylum Verrucomicrobiota; class Verrucomicrobiia; order Opitutales; family Opitutaceae; genus Palsa-1447. The sequence goes on from CAZJNA010000080.1 coordinate 4,239, forward strand.
GCTCGATCCGCGAGCACCCGATCCGCAGGCTGATGGAGGCGGGGATCCGATGCACCGTGAGCACGGACGATCCGCTCTGCTTCGCGAACACCGTCGTCGGCGAGTATGAGGCCCTGGCGGACGGACTCGGGTTTGGCGCTTCGGAGCTCGCCCGAATCGCGCAGAACGGCTGGGAGGTCGCGGATGTGCCCCGGGAAACACGGGACGCGGTCCTCGGCGAGATCGCCGGCCTGCTCGCGGCGGAGGCGGGCCGGCCATGAGCGCGATCCATGTCGTGCCGCCCGGCTCGCGCCGGGCGCGGGCGGACAAGGTTCTCGCCCGGGCCCATCCGGAGCACAGCCGGTCCGTCCTGCAGCGGGCGTTCGCGGCGGGGCTCGTCCGCCGCAATGGAAAGACGGCCTCGCAGAGCGACGAGGCGTGCGCGGGCGATGTCCTGGAATTCGACCTGCCGGACGTGCGCCCGTCGCCGCTTCTGGCGGCTGCGATCCCGCTCGCCGTCCTCTTCGAGGACGAGCACCTGCTGGCGATCGACAAGCCCCCCGGCATGGTCGTGCATCCGGGCGCGGGGACCGGGGGCGACACGCTCGTCCATGCGCTTCTTTCGCACTGCCGGGGAGGCCTGAGCGGAATCGGCGGCGTCGAGCGGCCGGGTATCGTGCACCGCCTGGACAAGGAGACTTCCGGCGTGATCATCGTGGCGAAGACGGACGCGGCCCACAGGGCCCTCGCCGCGCAGTTCGCGGGCCGCACGGTCGTCAAGGAGTACCTCGCCCTCGTCTCGGGCGTCCCGGCGCTTCTGTCCGGCACGATCCGGCAGCCGATCGGCCGCCATCCGCGCCAGCGCCACCGGATGGCAGTCCTCGCCGAGGGACGCGGCGGGCGGGCCGCCCACACCGACTGGTCCCTCGTCGAAGGCTTCGGCAAGGCGGCGGCGCTCGTCCGGTGCACGCTGCACACCGGACGCACCCATCAGATCCGGGTGCATCTGCGCTCCCTCGGGCATCCGCTTCTCGGCGACGCGTCCTATGGCTGGAAGGCGGATCCGCGGCTGCCGCGACCGCCCCGCGTCATGCTCCACGCGGCGCATCTCGCCCTAGCGCATCCGGCCACGGGGAGGCCGCTTGACCTGCGCGCTCCGCCTCCCGCCGATTTCCGGGACCTGACTGCGGCGCTCGGGTCCCTCTATCCGCGGGCCAGCTCCTCGGCGGCCAGGCCCCAGCGCAGGTTGTAGAGCGAGTGGTTGTAGGCCGGAAACCGGCCGATTTCCGCGATCGCGATCAGGGTGGC
>CAZJNA010000080.1:5625-7259 GCA_964547325.1 uncultured Opitutaceae bacterium
ATTTTTCCGTCAGCCGAACGCAGCCCAGGGGCAGGCTCACCTCCTGGACCGCCCTGCGCTCCCGAAACACGAGGCACTCCAGGCTGCCGCCGCCGAGATCGAAGAGGTAGAAGTCGCGCAGCGCGGCGAGCGCCGGGTCGCAGGTCAGGCCGCGTCCGATGTAATTGGCCTCCTCGGCGCCGGAGAGGATGCGGACGACGAGGCCGGTCTCCAGGCGCACGCGGCTCCGGAAGACGGTGCCGTTGGCCGCGTCGCGGACGGCGCTCGTCGCGACGAGGACGATTTTTTTCGCCCCGAGGCGGCTCGCGTCAGCCAGGAGCTCGCGCACGGCGGCGATGCCGGCCGACATTCCCGCTTCTCCGAGCCTCGGCTCGGAGGAGCTGATGCCAGCGCTGATCCGCACGTCGAGGGTGCGCATGAACAGCGCTGCCGCCTGGCCGCGGGCCCCGCTGGCCGCGACCAGGAGCTTGATCGTGTTGCTGCCGATATCGACGATGGCGACCGGGGAGGGCATGGATGAAAAGCGGAAAGCGGAAAGCGGAAAGCGGAAGGGGAAAGCCGGAGATGAAAAGCGGAAAGCGGAGAAGGCGAAAGCGGAAATCGGAAAGCGGAAATCGGAAATCGGAAATCGGAAAAGGAGAAGGCGGAGGCGGAAAGCGGAGAAGGCGAAAGCGGAAATCGGAAAGCGGAAAGCGGGTAGGCAAATCGGAAGGCGGAAAGCGGGCTCCGCCGCTCAGAGCACAAAGTCTGCCGGAGCCACAACGAGGACGAATTCCCCGCGGAGGCTTGTCTGGGCGAGCCGCGCCTGGACCTCCGCCGCGGGTCCGACCAGAAAGGCCTCGTGCAGCTTGGTGACTTCCTTGGCAACGCAGAGGACGCGCTCGCCGCCGAGCGTGGCCACGATTTCAGCGACCGCCTTGTCTATCCGGTGGCAGCTCTCGTAGAGGACGATCGTGTAGTCGAACGCGCGATGGCGCTCGAAGAAGGCGATGCGGGCGGCGGACTTCGGCGGAAGGAAACCGACAAACAGAAATCCGTTCGTGGGCAGGCCGCTCGCGCTGAGGACCGCGGCCAGGGCGCTGGGGCCGGGAACGGGAACGACGGGAAGGCCGCGCTTGCGGCAGGCCCTCACGAGGCGGAATCCGGGATCGCTCAGCCCGGGGGTGCCCGCGTCGCTTGCCAGGGCGACGGAGGCCCCGGCGGCCAGCCGCTCGACCAGCCGCTCCGCCGCCTCAATCTCGTTGTGCTCGTGATAGGCGAGGAGCTCGCGGCGGAGGCCGAGCCGGGCCAGGAGGGCCCCGGTCGTACGCGTGTCCTCGCAGGCGATCAGGTCGACGGTGCCGAGGAGCGCACGGGCGCGCTCGGTCAGATCGGCCATGTTGCCGATCGGCGTCGCCACGACGTAGAGATGACCCCGCTCCGGAACGAGGGACGCTGAGGAGGCCATCCCGGTGTTTCCTTGGCCAGATGGCTGCGCGGGGCGGCAGCCGGTCAGTGCATGTTGCCCGAGCCCATGCCAGGCACCTGGTTTTCCCAGTTTGCGGGGCGGCTCCACGGAATAGCGGAATCGGTCGGCGTCTGCGTCGAGCACGCCCCCGCGAGGGCGGCCGCGGCGAGCACGAGGAGGAGGAGGG
>CAZJNA010000080.1:7359-8745 GCA_964547325.1 uncultured Opitutaceae bacterium
CCCGGCTGGTGGTAGGCGTTGATGTCGATCAGCGAAGCGTACAGGCCGACCACGCGCTCGTAGAGGGCGATCAGCATTCCGACCGAGCGGGGCGAGACTTCGCGCAGCGTGATTGTGGCCGACCACCGGTCTTTTTCGGACAGGGCATCGCGGGTGCCGAGCAGGAATCCCTGCAGGAAATCCCCGGAGGTCACGCCCGGCTCCACCTCCAGGCTTGTCCCATGGCGGTCCTCAAGAACCTCGATGAAGGTGACGAAGAAGTTGTTCACGCCCTCGCGGAGCTGCTGGACGTAGGCGTGCTGGTCGGTCGAGCCCTTGTTGCCGTAGACCGCGATCCCCTGGTTCACCGTGCGGCCCTGGCGGTCGAATTCCTTGCCGAGGGACTCCATCACGAGCTGCTGGAGGTAGCGGGAGAAGAGGAGCAGCCGGTCCTTGTACGGAAGGACGACCATGTCCTTGGCGCCGCGTCCGTCCGTCGCGAAATGCCACATGAGGGCCAGCAGGGCGGCGGGATTGGCCGCGGTCACGCGCCGGCGCGTAAGCTTGTCCATCGCCGCGGCTCCCGCGAGGAGGGGGTCGATCTTGATCCCCTGGAGGGCGGCGGGCAGGAGGCCGACCGCGCAGAGTTCGCTCGTCCTGCCTCCGACCCAGTCCCACATGGGGAAGCGGGCGAGCCAGCCCTCGCTGATCGCCGTGGCATCGAGCTTCGATCCGGCGCCGGTGACCGCCACGAAGTGCTTCGGGACCTCGAGGCCGGCGGCCTTGAACGCCGCGGCCGCCTCGAGCATGCCGTTTCGGGTCTCGGCTGTTCCGCCCGATTTCGAGATGACGACGACCAGCGTCTGGCGGAGGCGGCGGCCGATGTGCGCGAGCACGGAGTCGATGCCGTCCGGATCCGTGTTGTCGAAGAAGTGGACGGCCATCTTGTCGCGGGCGCCCCGGAGGCGGCCGAGCGCCTGGCTGACGAACTGGGGCCCGAGGGCCGAGCCGCCGATCCCGATCACGAGCAGTTCGCGGAATTTTCCGGCGGGTCCGGCGACTTCCCCCCGGTGGACCTTTCCGGCGAATTCCTTGATCGCCGCGAGGGTCGAGGTGATCTCATGCGTCAGCTCCGCGGTCGGCGCGAGCTCCGGCGAGCGCAGCCAGTAGTGGCCGACCCTGCGATTCTCGTCGGCGTTCGCGATCGCCCCGCCCTCGAGGGCGTCCATCTCGGCGAAGGCCTTCTGCATCGCCGGTTCCATCGAGGAGATGAAGCCGTCCGGAAACGGGATCCGGCTGATGTCGAGGGAGAATCCCAGCGAGGGATTCTGAAAATAGTGTTCCTTGAATCGGGACCAGGTCATGGATGAAAAGCGGAAAGCGGGGCAGGCAAAGCGGAAAGCGGGG
>CAZJNA010000080.1:8845-14008 GCA_964547325.1 uncultured Opitutaceae bacterium
AAAGCGGAAAGCGGGGCAGGCAAAGCGGAAAGCGGGGAGGGCAAAGCGGAAATCGGAAATCGAAAAGCGGAAGAAGAAGTCGGAGGCGGCAGGCGGGCAGGCAAAGCGGAAAGCGGGGAGGGCAAAGCGGAAAGCGGAAAGCGGGAAGCGGAAGAAGAAGTCGGAGGTGGAAGGCGATGGGCGGACTCAGAACTTGTCGGTAACGGCGCCCTGGGAGGCGTCGGTCACAAGGCGGGCGTACTTGGCGAGGGCTCCGCGCTTTTCCTTCGGCGGCTTCGGGCGCCAGGCCTTGAGGCGCGCCTTGATCTCCTTGGGTGGCAGGTCGAGGGTGATCTCGTTCTTGACGGCGTCGATCGTGATCGAATCGCCGTTCCTGACGACGGCTATCAGGCCGCCGGACGCGGCCTCGGGGGTCACGTGGCCGACGACGAATCCGTGGCTGCCGCCGGAAAAACGGCCGTCGGTGACCAGGGCGACATCCTTGCCGAGGCCCTTGCCCATGATCGCGCTGGTCGGAGCAAGCATTTCGCGCATTCCGGGGCCGCCCTTCGGGCCCTCGTTCCGGATGACGATCACCTGGCCGGGCGACACGCGGCCGCCGAGGATCCCCTTGAGGGCAACCTCCTCGCTTTCGAAGACGATGGCCCGCCCGGAAAACCTGAGGCCTTCCTTTCCGGAAATTTTCGCCACGGATCCGCCCGAAGCGAGGTTGCCGTACAGGATGCGCAGGTGGCTGTCCGGCTTTATCGGGTTGGAAAGGGGACGGACGACATCCTGGTCCGCGGGGTAGGAGCCCGCCGACTTGAGATTCTCGGCGAGCGTCTTCCCGGTCACGGTGAGGCAGCCGCCGTGGAGGAGGCCGGCCTCAAGGAGCGTCTTCATGAGGGGAGGAAGGCCGCCGATCCGAACGAGGTGGGACATGCCGTATTTTCCGGACGGCTTCAGGTCGGCGAGCACCGGCACGCGCCGGCCGATCCGCGTGAAGTCGTCGAGCCCCAGCCTGACGCCCGCGGAGTGGGCGATCGCAAGGAGGTGAAGGACGGCGTTCGTCGAGCCGCCGAGCGCGATCACGACCGTGATCGCGTTCTCGAACGCCCGCTTCGTCAGGATGTCGCGCGGACGTATGCCGGCCTTGAGGAGCGCGAGCGCCGCCTCCCCGGCGCGGCGGCAGTCATCCTTCTTCTCCGCTCCGATCGCGAGCTGGGAGGAGCTGTTCGGCAGGGAAAGGCCGAGGGCCTCGATGGCCGAGGCCATCGTGTTGGCGGTATACATGCCGCCGCACGAGCCGGGGCCGGGGATCGAGCAGACTTCAACAACCTTCAGGCCCGCGTCGTCGAGCTGGTGCGCGGCGTGGCGCCCCACGGCTTCGAACACGGAGACGATGTCGCATTCCTTTTTGCTCTCGGGGTGGATTCCGGGAAGGATCGTGCCGCCGTAGACGAAGACGGAAGGGCGGTTGAGCCGGGCCATCGCCATGACGCAGGCCGGCATGTTCTTGTCGCAGCCGCCGATGGCGACCACGGCGTCGAATCCCTCGGCGCCCGCGACCGTCTCGATGGAGTCGGCGATGACTTCCCGCGACACCATCGAATAGCGCATCCCGGGAGTCCCCATGCTGATCCCGTCGGACACGGTGATCGTGCCGAATATGACCGCCTTGCCGCCCGCGCCGTCGGCGCCGGCGGCGGCCTCGCGCGCGAGGCCGTCTATGTGCATGTTGCAGGGTGTGACCATGCTCCAGGTGGAGGCGACGCCCACCACGGGCTTTCCGAAGTCCTCGTCCTTGAATCCGACTGCGCGGAGCATGGAGCGGTTCGGGGCCCGGTCGGGGCCGTCGTTGACGATCGATGAGTACTTGCGCTGGGAGTCGGCGGGGGAGCTCATGGGCGGGAGAGACAATGAGAACCGCGAATGGGCGGTTTGCCACCCAGAAAAGAGCGCCGCACCGTCACTTTTCCCTTGCCGCCAGTCCCCGCGCGATGACCCGGGCAAGATCCTCGATCATGAACGGCTTGCTGACGTAATCGTCCATCCCGGCGGCCAGGCATCGTTCGCGGTCGCCGATGAGCGCATGCGCGGTCATCGCGATTATCACCGTGTGGCGGCCGCCGCCTTCGCCCAGCCGGATCTCCCGGGTCGCCTCGTACCCATCCATCTCGGGCATCTGGCAATCCATCAGCACGAGATCGAAGCAGCGCTGGCGAAGGCGCTCGATGGCTTCCCGGCCGTTGGCCGCCAATTCGGCCCGATAGCCCAGTTTCTCGAGCTGTCTGGTGACCACGCGTCGGTTCACGGCATTGTCTTCGACGACGAGGATCGACACGTCTCCAGGGGCGGCTGCGGCGCCGACGGGCCGGAGCGGATCGCCCGTTTCATGAGCGGCCTGCTTGAGGAAGACCGCGTCGAACCAGAATGCCGCGCCTTTTCCCGGCGCACTTTCCAACCGGAGGGTCCCGCCCATTTGTCTGACCAGGCGCTGGCAGATGGCGAGCCCGAGCCCCAGGCCGCCGAACCGGCGGGTGGATGAGGAATCGGCCTGGGTGAAAGGCCGAAAAATCCGGCCGGCTACCTCGGGGGAAAGGCCGACTCCCGTATCGCGCACCCTGAAGCGGACAATGGCCGCGGTGCCTGTCTCCTCCACCTTTTCAACCGTCAGCACGACCTCCCCGGCCGTCGTGAATTTTACGCCGTTCGCCATCAGGTGGACCAGCACCTGGTGCAGGCGGGCCGGATCGCCGATGAGGCGCGCAGGCACTTCGGGCGAAACGCTGTGCCGCAGCGCGATGCCCTTCGCATGGGCCGACGCCTCCAGAAGCGCCGCCGCGCCCGCGACGACCGGGCCCAGGTCCAAGGGCGCCTTTTCGAGGGTCATCCTGCCGGCTTCCATCTTCGAGTAGTCCAGAACGTCATTGATGACCGACAGCAGGGCTTCTCCGCTCGAAACGATCGTGTTCACGCATTCGCGCTGATCCGCGGTCAGGGGGGACTCGAGAAGAAGCCCGGCCATGCCGACCACCCCGTTCATCGGCGTTCTCACCTCGTGGCTCATGTTCGCCAGGAACTCCGACTTGGCGCGGGCCGACTCAAGGGCGGAGTCGCGAGCCTCGGCGACGACCCGGAGTCCGGCCGCCAGGAAATACGAGAATACCATGCTCAACCCCGAGATGATGCCGAAGACGAACACCATGCGCCGGAGCGTGCGGTCCCGGCCGTGGAACGCATATGACTCGGGCTGGCTCACGATCACGCTCCAGCCGAACGACGGGACTGGCTCGTAGGCGGCGACCCATGCGACCGTTCCGTCGGGCGACCGGACGAATTCGACGCCTTTCCGGCCGGCCATCGCGTTGCGCACCGGGCCGAATGAGGCCAGGTTCCTGTAATTGCCGCCGACCGCAAACCGGGAGTCGGAGACGACGTTTCCCTTGCGGTCGACGATCGAGACGGACTCGCTCTCGCCGGGTTCCGCCCCTGCGGAATACTCGGGGAAGCCGTTCAGCTTGCACTGGAGCGAGAGAAAGCCGAGGAGAGCCCCTTCGTTGGTGCGGATGGGGATCGCCACGATGACGGTCGGGGACGGCGAACGCGCTCCCCGAAGGAAGATGTCGGAGACGCGCGGCTTTCCATCCCGTATCGATTCCCGGAACCAATTCTGGCCCGAGACGTTGTGGCCAAGTGAGCCCGGCAGCGTAGGCAGATCCGCGCGAACTATTCCGCGGATGTCGGTCAGGAGGAAATGGTCGATATCCGTGAGCTCCCGCTGGGCCTGGGTCAGGAGCTGCATGCCTTCGGCCCATTGCCCGGCGGCGATCAGCTGCTGGAGCCTGACCCTGCTGGCAATCGCGGTGCCGATCGTCGTCAGGTTTCGCAGTCGGATGTCCAGCGTCAGCGCGCCGAGGTGGGCCAGCGCCTCCTTGCGGGCCATCGCAGATTCGGTGAGCTCCGAGCGCATCTGGCGATAGCTGAAGGCCGCGAGCAGGATAACGGGGATAACCGGAATGACGAAGATGCCCACCCGGCCCCATGGCGTATTTCCGACGCGGCTCAGCCGGCTCGCGATCCGCAGCGGGATCGAGCGGCGCGGCGATGCCTCGGGATCGGCGGAGGACGGGAGCGCGTTCACGGGAAAGAACGAGCCCCGATGTTCGGACTCGTGTACGCAAAACGGAGAAGCGGGCGTGCTCCCAGGGGCATGCTCTCAGTCAGAAGCCGGATTCATCGCGGACGGAACTAAACCTTTTTTCAGGCGACCGCCACTCGCGGCTGAACATTTCCCGCTTCCGCCACGCGCATGGGCATCGCCAAATCCACTTCGGTGCATTGCATGCGGAGGCAAATCAAAACCGGCCCGGGGCGCAACCCGCGAGTCCCTTGTTGACGCCCGGGGGAATCCGAGAGATGTCAGGGCGCCATGGCCTTCGAGTTGAAAAGAGTCCTGAAAGCGCTGCTGTTTTCCTCCAGCCAGCCGCTGTCGATCAAGGACGTGCAGTCGGCCGTCGCCCGGTTTCACGAGACGTCGGCCCCGCCCGCGCCCCCCGCCGTTTCCGGGGATGCCCCGGCCCCGGCGGAGCCCGCCGCAGGCGCGCCGGCCGAGGAGCCCGAGGTTTTCGCCGAGGCGCCGGACGACGCCGGACTCTATGCGGACGTGCCTTCGCTGGTCACCGCGGCCCAGATCCGGGACGCCATGGACGAGATCGCCGCGGAGCTCCGTGCGGCGGACGAGGGCCTCCTCCTCATCGAGGGATCGACGGGCTACCGGATGGCGACCCATCCCCGTTTCGCGCGCTGGGTGCGCATCCTCCGGCAGGAGCCGACGCCGGCGCGCCTGAGCCAGTCCTCGCTCGAGACCCTTGCGGTCGTGGCGTACCGCCAGCCGGTGACCCGGGCCGAGATCGAATCGATCCGGGGCGTCGCCGCTGAGGCCGGCCTCGCCCGGCTGCTCGAGCGCGAATTGATCGCGATCACCGGCCGCGCCGACCTTCCGGGCCGGCCGCTGCAGTACGGCACCACGGACAAGTTCCTGGAATTCCTCGGGCTCAAGTCCCTGGACGAATTGCCGGCCTCGGACATCCTCACGCCGCGGCAGATCGACGACTGGCTGCGGAAGGCCGAGAATCCGCACAAGCCGGGCGACGCCGCCATGGGCCTCGACGAGGAGCTGCC
>CAZJNA010000081.1:0-11519 GCA_964547325.1 uncultured Opitutaceae bacterium
ACGAATACGACAGCGCGTTCTTCGACAAGCGGAGCAAGTTCATCCACTACGCGCCCCGGATCGCCGTCCTGAACAATCTCGAATTCGACCACGCCGACATCTTTCGAGACCTCGCGGACGTGCAGCGCACCTTCTCGCATTTCGTGCGCCTGGTGCCGCGAAGCGGTTGCATCGTCCTCAACGGGGACGATGCCAATCTGGCCGCCCTCGGCCCGATGCCCTGGGCGCGGGTCGTGCGCGTGGGCACGGGGGGTGACAACACGGTCCGGATAGCGGACTTCCGCGAGACCTCGTCCGGCGCCGAATTCGCGCTTTTTTGGGAAGGCAGGGAGTGGGCCCGCGTCCAGTGGGCCCTGCCGGGCCTGTACAATGCGCGCAACGCCGCGATGGCGGCGACCGCCGCCGGACTGGCCCTGGACGCCAGGGATCCGAGCGGGCTGCGGCTGGACGGCCTCGCTCGCTTCAGGGGCGTCCGGCGCCGTCAGGAAGTCCTGGCTTCGCCGGCGAACCTCACCGTCATCGAGGATTTCGGGCACCACCCGACGGCCCTGGCCGAGACCCTTCGCTCGTTTCGCGGACGTTTTCCCGGCGCGAGACTCACGGCCGTCTTCGAACCCCGGAGCAACACCGCGCGCGTGAGGACGCTCCAGGATGCCTTCATGGGCGCCCTCGCCGAGGCGGACGAGATCTATCTCGGCCCGGTCAGCCGGCCGGAAAAGCTGGATGCCGGGGAACGCTTCGATCCGGAAGCCGTCGCGCGGCAGATCGGGGAGCGGGGAAGGGTGGCGAGCGCCTTCAAGGACAACGCCGCGCTGCTGGCGAAGCTGACCGCAGACACGCTGCCGCCCGTGGGCCCCCCGCGCGTCGTCGTCTTTTTCAGCAACGGGAACTTCGACGGGATCGTTCCGCGCTATGCCGCGGCCGTGTCAAAGGGGTCGCGTCTCGGATGGCGCTAAGATAAGAGGCAGTATCGATATAAAATTAATTGTCGAAGGGCGGTGGAGCGCCGTCAGGGACACGATCCCTTCCCGCCTTACTGCGCCTGCTTGGCGATCTTGTAGTCGGCGGGCTCCTGGCCCGCGGGAAGCGCGAGAAGATCGTAGTCGTGGCAGCCGGTGATCGTCACCCGGGAAAACTCGCCGACCGGCAGTTCGCGCGGCACATAGACCCTGCCGTCTATGTCGGGGGCGTCCGCCTCTCCCCGCGCCACGCCTGGCTCCTCGACAAGGACGGTGAGTTCCCGGCCGACGGCGCCCCTGCCCACCTCGGCGGCAATCTCCTTCTGCAGTCGCATGACCCGGTGCCAGCGGCGCTCTTTTTCGCGCGCGGGAATCTGCCCGTCCATCTTGGCCGCCCGCGTTCCCTCCTCCTGGGAATAGCGGAAGACCCCGAGGCGCTCGAACCTGGCCTCGGCGATGAAATCGCAGAGCTCGTCGACGTCGGCCTCGGTTTCGCCGGGAAATCCGACGATGAAGGTCGTGCGAAGCGCGATCCCGGGTATGCCGGCCCGGATGCGGCGAACCAGGTCGCGGATGTGGGCGCCGCTCGTCTCGCGCTGCATCGCCGAGAGCATCCGGTCGCTTATGTGCTGGAGCGGCATGTCCACGTAGCGGGCAACCTTCGGGCATTCGGCGATCGTCCGGATCAATTCATCGCTCCAGTGGGCCGGATGCGTGTAGAGCAGCCGGACCCAGAAGTCCCCCTCGATGGCCTGGAGCTGGCGGAGGAGGGTGGTCAGCGCGGTGCCGCGCGAGGAATCGACGGGCGTCCTCGGATTCGGGCGCTCCTCCCAGGTGTCCATGCCGAAGAAAGTCGTGTCCTGCGAGATCAGGTTGAGCTCCCGAACTCCCTCGGCCACCAGCTGCCGCGCCTCGGCCGCCACGCTGGCGACCGTCCGGCTCCGGTGCCTGCCCCGGATCTGCGGGATGATGCAGAACGTGCACGGGTGGTTGCAGCCCTCGGCTATCTTGACGTACGCGAGATGGCGCGGCGTGAGCCGGAAGCGCGGCGTGTCGAAATCCGGGATGAAGGTCGAGCGCCGGGTGACGAAGCTGGCCGGAGCCGCGCCCCGCTCCCTGGCATAGATTTCCCGGATGATCGGGGCCACCTGGGTGACCTGGTCCAGGCCGATGAACGCGTCCACCTCGGGCAGCTCGCCGGGAAGATCCTTGGAGAAGCGCTGGGACATGCACCCCGCGACGATGAGCTTCTGGTCGCGGCGCCGCTTGCGCAGCCCGCGTTTCTCGTGCGCCTCCAGGATATGGCTGATCGACTCCTGCTTCGACGAATCGATGAACGAGCAGGTGTTTACTATGACGACGTCCGCGGAATCCGCGTCCGGCACGACCTCCATTCCGGCGCCCTGGAGGTGCCCCACCATGATCTCGCTGTCGACCAGGTTCTTGGCGCAGCCGAGTGAAATGAGGCTGACCTTGATCACGGGGCGCCCGTCACTTCTTCTTGGCGGCCGCGGCGGCTTTCTTGCGCTTCAGGTAGGCGTGACGGCGTTTCCGTTTGATGACTTTGTTGAGTTGTTGTCCCATGGGGAAGGCTCAGACAAACGCTATTCGGCGGCCAGATCAAACCCCAATTGCCGCGCAAGGCTCTGCTGGCGTATTCCGTAGAATGCGGCGAACTCGCGCAGCCGGGCCGCCCGCGCCGCGTCGCCGGGCGCGTGGGCGCGGATTCCGGCGATCATGATGTTCTTCGCCGTGTGCTCCGTCGATACGAACTCGAAGACGCGGGCGCGGTAGCCGGCCCATTCGAGAAGCAGGGCGCGCAGGGCGTCCGTGACGAATTCGGCCTCCCGCTCGAGAAAGATGCCGTGGCGCAGGGACTCGGCCAGGACGGCCGGCGGAACCATGCGCGGCCTGAGCTCCTTCTGGCAGCAAGGCGCCACGAGCAGAAGGCGGGCCTCGGCGGCCACGCCTTTGGCAAGGGCGTCGTCGGTCGCGGTGTCGCAGGCGTGGAGCGCGATCAAGACGTCCGTTCCGCCAACCTCGGATCCCTCGATCCGGCCCGCCGAAAACGAGAGGCGGGGGGCAAGCCCGCGCGCCGCCGCCACACGGTTGCAGAGTTCGACGAGCTCCGAGCGGACCTCTATGCCCCGAACCTCGGCGCGCTCGCCGAGGAGGGCAGCCACCGCAAAGGTCAGGTAGCCCTTGCCGCATCCCATGTCGGTCACCCGGACGGGCGCCGCATCCAGGCCGGACTCCTTCAGGAGGTGGCCGAGCAATTCGGCAAATTTCTCGATCTGGCGGAATTTTGGAGTCATGCCTTCGCGCGGGCGGCCGCGGTCATTCGTCACGCCGAGGTCGCGGAGCCAGGGAACGTCGGCGGGGATCGGATAGAGCTTTTGCTGGTCGTGCGCGTCGCGGCCGGGGCTCCCGCCGGCCCTGGCGATCACGCGAAGGCGCGCCGAGCCGTCCTCTTCGCATTCGAGCTGCGCGGACGCCCGCGCCGTGAACAGATGCGCATGGAGAAAATCCCCGCCGACCAGGGGTTCTATCGCGGCGAGCCCCGCATCGAGCGAAAAATTCTTTGTCAGGTCGCGCGTGGCGTGGCGCCAGACGAAGGAGAGTCTCGGCCCCGAGGCCAGGACGACCGGACGCACGGAGAGCTTCGCAAGCGAGACGTCCGCGCCCCGGTGCTTGCCGAGCGTGATTTTCTCCAGCGAGCCGTCGCGGACGGCTTCCCGAAGAAGCGCAAGGAAGCGCTCTCGTGAGGGGGCTGAGGACGGCGGATTCAAGGGGCGTGCCGTCATCGGGAGACCGCGTCCAGGCGGGCGACCGCCGAGCGGGCCTCGGCGCAGCCGGGATCGGCCTTGAGCGCGGTCGCGTAGGCTTCCCGGGCCGCGGCCCGGCTTCCCGACTTCTCGAGCTCGCGGCCAAGATAAATGAAGGCGCGGACGCCGCGCGCAGCGTCCCGCCTCAGGATCTCGCCGGCCTGCGCGCGGGCCTTCAATGCGCTTCCGAGCGGCCAGGGCGCGCGGGCGTAGAACTGCATGAGGCCCTCCCGGGCCTCGAGGTATCCGGGATCCAGGCGGATCGCCTTCTCCATGGCGGCGCGCCCGCGCGTGGCGAAGGAAAACGAGCGATGCCGATCCGCGAGCTGCAGGCAGGTGCCCCCTAAATCGCCGAGATAGACCGCGTTGTCGGGCGCGAGCGCCGCCGCCTTTTCCAGCCAGGGCACCGCCGCGTCGAGGGCGCCGCCCCCGGCGCCATGCCGCAGGCACATCCCGAGGTAATAGCACGCGGCGGCATCCCGGGGGCGCGAGGCAGCCATCGGCTCGAGGGCGGCCTCGGCCTCCCCGTACCGCCGCGCCCGATAGAGCGAGACGGCCTGATCCATGCCGGCGTCCGCGCGAAGGACGGCGCCGAGGACGAGCGGGATGAGGAAACGCGGGGTGCGGAACACCGCCTACTCGTAGCGCAGCGCCTCGATGGGATCAAGCTGCGCCGCCTTGCTCGCGGGGTAGTAGCCGAAGCACACGCCCACGGCGCCGCTGAACGCGAAGGCGGCTACAATCGAGACGGTCGAGATCACGACCGGCCAGTGCTGGATGCTCGAGAGCAGATGCGAGCCGACGATGCCGAGAAGGATTCCGATGCTTCCTCCCATGAGGCTGAGGACGACGGCCTCGATGAGGAACTGCATCCGGATGTCGCTTCCGTGCGCGCCGACAGCCATACGGATGCCGATCTCCCGCGTCCGCTCGGTCACGGAAACGAGCATGATGTTCATGATCCCGATGCCGCCGACGAGCAGGGAGACGCCGGCCACCGCGCCCAGCATGAAGGCGATCGTGCGGTTCGTCGTGTTGGCCGCGTCGGCGATTTCCTGCTGGTCGCGCACCGTGAAGTCATCCTCGCGTCCCTGGGTCAGGTGGTGGCGGTCCCGCAGGAGATTCGCGATGTCCTGCTCGACGGCGGGCATCCGGTCCGAGGAATCCGCCTGGACGTTGATGAAGGGGAGGAAGGACTGGCGGGAAAAGCGCTTCATGGCGCTCGTGTAGGGAAGCAGCACCACGTCGTCCTGGTCGACGCCCTGAAGCGAGAAGCCCTTGGTCGCGAGGACGCCGACGATCTTGAACGGCAGGTTCCTGACGCGGATGCTCTTTCCGACCGGGTCGCCGTCCGGAAAAAGGTTGTTCACGACCGTCTGCCCGAGGACGCACACCTTGCCGTCGCCGCGCACGTCCTGGTCCGTGTACATCGCGCCGGCGGAGAGGGGCCACTGCCGCATCGAAAGGTAGTCCTCGCTCTCGCCCAGGATCCGCGTGGCCCAGTTCAGGCCGTTGGCGAGCACCTGGGCGTTGCCGCGGACCTCCGGGCTGACCGCGATCACGTCGCGGACCTCAGACTTGATCGCCTGGGCGTCGTCGATGGTCAGGGTGCCGGCGCCGCCATAGCCGCTGCGCGCGCCCGCGGTGTTGGCGCTGCCCGCAAAGACAAGGATGATGTTCTGGCCGAGGCTGGCGATCGTCGCCTCCACCTGGGACTGCGCGCCGTCGCCGATGCTGACCGTGACGATCACCGCCCCGACGCCGATGATGATGCCGAGCGCCGTCAGAATGGAGCGCATCTTGTTCCGGCGCAGGGCGCGCAGGGCGACGAATATGGTGGAAAAGAAGCGCATGGCGTTCAGTTCGTCAGCTTTGCGGCCGCCTCCGCCTCCCGAAGCTTGCGCAGCTCGTCCTCGGCGATCAGGCGGTCCGCAATCCGGATGTCATTCACCAGCTGGCCGTCGCGAAGGATCAGGTTGCGCTTGCAGTAGCGGGCGATGTCGAGCTCGTGGG
Organism: uncultured Opitutaceae bacterium; assembly: GCA_964547325.1. GTDB lineage: Bacteria > Verrucomicrobiota > Verrucomicrobiia > Opitutales > Opitutaceae > Palsa-1447. Next base: position 5,798 of record CAZJNA010000081.1, read on the forward strand.
TCACCATCAGGATCGTGATTCCCTCGTCGTTGAGCTTCTGGAAGACGCCCATCACCTCGATCGACGTCTTGCTGTCGAGGTTGCCGGTCGGCTCGTCGGCCAGGAGCACTTGGGGCTGGTTCACGAGCCCGCGGGCGATCGCCGCCCGCTGCTGCTGGCCGCCCGAAAGCTGGCTCGGAAAATGGTCGGCCCGGTTTCCGAGGCCGACGATGCTGAGGCAGTGCATGGCCCGCTCTTCCATCTCCTTGCGGGTGATGCGCCGCCGGCCGTAGAACATGGGGAGCTCGACGTTCTCGAGCGCCGTCGTTCGGGCGAGGAGATTGAAGCCCTGGAAGACGAACCCGAGCTTGCTGTTCCGGATGTCGGCCAGTTCGTTTCTGTCCAGGGCGGACACATCCGTGCCGTCGAGCAGGTACTTTCCCTGGGTCGGGCGGTCCAGGCAGCCCAGCAGATTCATCAGCGTGGATTTTCCCGAGCCGCTGGCGCCCATAAGCGCCACAAACTCGCCCTTCTGGATCTCGATCGACACGCCGCGGACGGCGTGAACCTGGACCTCCCCCGAGTCGTAGACCTTGTGGATGTTATCGAGCTTTACGACGCTGTTCATGGGTCGCCGGGGCGGATGGGCGCGGGTTGGGGCAGCGCGGCTAGAAGCGCCCGCCGCCGGGAATGCCCCGCCCGCCGCCGCCGCCGCCGCCAAAGGGATTGGCCGCGCCCTGCGCGGGAGCCGCGGAGGGCTGATTCACTCCGGTCACGATCGTGTCGCCCTCCTTGAGCTCGTTGCTCAGGATCTCGGTGTTGGCGCCGTCGGTGATTCCGATCCGGACGCGGACCTCCTCGAGCGCCGCGGCGGCCGCGGGACCGCCGGCGGGAAGCCGGTAGACCAGGCGAAACACCGGGGCGTCGCCCGCAGCGGCCGCGCTGCGGCCCCCGCCGAGCATGTAGGCGGGAAGATCGATGCCGCGAGCCTTCGCGAGATCCTGCATTTTCTGGATGAGGTCGGGGGTGGGCGGGCCGCTTCCCCGCGTGTAGCCCGCCTCGGCCATGATCTGCCGGAGCGCCTGCCGCCGCTCGTCGGGGCTCAGCTGCTTCACGGGCGCGGCGGCAACCGCCTCAGCCGTTCCCTTGGGGGCCTCGGGCGCGGGAGCTGCCACGGCCTTGATTCCCTCGGGCAGGCGGAAGCGCAGGGCGCTGTTTGCCAGTCGAAGGACGCTCGGGTGCCGGGTGATGACGATCGACGCGTTCGCGGTCATTCCGGGCTTCAGCTTCAGGTCGGCATTGTCGACCTTGATCATGACGTCGTAGATGACGACGTTCTGCTGCGTCTGCGGCGCGTTGCGCACCTGATAGACCACGCCGTGGAACTGGCGGTTCGGATAGGCGTCGACCGAGAAATTGACCATCTGTCCGTTCTCGACGTTGCCCACGTCCGCCTCCGCCACGGCCGTGTCGATCTGCATCTGCGTGAGGTCGTTGCCGATTTCGAAAAGGGTCGGCGAACTCAGCGTGGCCGCGACCGAATTGCCGACGTCGATGTTGCGCGAGATAACGATCCCGTCCATCGGGGAGACGATGTTGCAGTAGCCGAGGTTGGTCCTGGCCGTGTCCAGGGTCGCCGACTTGATCTGGACCTGCGCGGCCGCCTCGGCGACCAGGGCAGCCTGCGTGTCGTAATCGGATTGCGGGATCAGGTTCTTCGCCAGGAGATCCTTGTCGCGGCCAAGGGTGACGGTCTGCAGGTCGAAATTGGCTTTGGCATTGGCCAGGTCCCCCTCGGCCGATTTCACCGCAGCCTGATAGTTGGTCGGAAGCAGCGTGGCCAGGAGGTCGCCCTTCTTCACCTTTGCGTTGAAATCGGTCCTCCAGGAAGTGATGTACCCGGATATCTGACTGCTGACCAGGACGTCCACGAGCGGCTTGATCGTGCCCGACGCGGTGACGGTCTGGATGATTTCGCCGCGCGTGACGTTCGCGGTGTAAAACTCGGGGCCCTTTTCCTTGTGGCCCTGCCAGAAGTACCAGCCTGCGGCTGCGGCGGCCAGGACGACGGCCAGGGTGACGGGGGTTTTGAAGCTGCTGGGTTTAGCCATACGGTCGTGGGTGCGTTGAAAAGGGTGCGAATTCGCGGGTCTGTGCGCTGCCTAGACGCACCCCCCCGGCAAAGGTTGCGCGAATCAACGCCTTGCGGCGTAGGCCCGCTTGAGTTCGGCGGCCACGTTCGGCGGAACGAAATGCGCGACATTGCCGCCATATTGGGCGACCTGCTTGACCAGCGACGAGCTTGTGTAGCTGAACTGCTCGTTTGGCATGACGAAGATCGTCTCGATCTCCGGCTGCAGGTGTCGGTTCATCAGCGCCATGTTGAACTCGAATTCAAAGTCCGAAAGGGCGCGCAGGCCGCGGATGATCGCGTCGGCCTTCCGGGCGCGGGCGAAGTCCACCAGGAGCCCGCTGAAGGTCGCGAGCTCGACGTGCTTCAGCGACGTGATGTTGGGGCGCACCATGTCGAGCCGCTCCTCCTGCGAGAAAAGCGGCTCCTTGCCCGGGTTGTCGGCGATTGCCACCGTCACGCGGTCGAACAGGCGCGCGGCCCGCGAGAGCACGTCGAGGTGCCCGTAGGTGATCGGATCGAAGGTGCCGGGATAGATGCAGTGGCGCATCGGAGAAAGCGAAATCGGAAAGCGGAAAGCGGAAAGCGGAAGACTAAGGGTACCCCCTATTCGGAAACGAGGAAAAATGCGACCGATCCAGCCTTTAACTTTGCACGGCAACGTTTTTCCGATTGATTGGGTTTTCCGCCTTTCGCTTTCCGATTTCCGCTTTCTCCGATGAGTCTCCCCAACGCCATCACGCTCTCGAGGATCCCGCTGATGTTCGTCATAGCGTGGCTCTGCTACCAGGGATGGCTCGGCTCGGCCTCGCTGGCTTTCTGGCTCTTCATAGCGGCCGCGGTCGGCGACTGGCTCGACGGCTACCTGGCCCGCTCGCGCGGGCAGATCTCCGTCTTCGGCAAGCTGATGGATGCGCTCACCGACAAGATCATGGTGATGGGCCTCGTGATCGTCTTCGTGGACCGGCAGGCGATTCCCGTCGCCCTCGCCCTGATTACCCTGTGCCGGGAATTCCTGATCACGGGAATGCGCATGGTCGCCGCCTCCAAGGGAATCATCGTTTCCGCGGACGGCGGCGGCAAATCCAAGACGGTCACGCAGTTGATCGCCCTGGGCTTCCTGCTCGCCGCCCCGATGGTCGATAGGGACTGGGCCCACTTCGTCTCGCGGGATCTCCATGCCTTCGCCTCGGTCGTTCGCCAGACCGGACAGGTCATCTTCTGGATCGGCACCGCTCTAGCCGTTTGGTCGGGCGTGCGGTACATCATCCACCACCGGAAGATGGTCTTCGCCGCGGCCGAGCAATGAAGCTGGAGCAACCGGCATGGCCGCGATTCCTGGCGACCCGAACGGTCGTGGCGTGGGCGACCCTGGGGCCGGTCGGCCGGCGGCTTCCTGCGCCCGGCACGTGGGGATCTGTCGCCGGGCTTCTCTACTTTACGGCGGTGTTCGCGGGGCGGGTTGGCACCGCGGGCAATCTCCTCCTGAGCGCGATCGGAGGCTATCTGGCTGTTGGCATTTGCGGCGAGGCCGAGTCCAGGATCGGCAGGAATGATCCGGGCGAAGTCATCCTCGATGAGTTCGTGGCCATGCCGCTCTGCTTCCTGGGCTGGCCGCACCTCCTGAATCCGCTTCCCGCCTCTGCGGTCTTTCTCGCCGGCCTCGGACTGTTCCGGCTTTTCGACATCGCGAAGCCGTTCGGCATCAGCCGGCTCCAGTCGCTGCCGGGAGGCTGGGGAATTGTCATCGACGACACGGCCGCGGCGCTCGCCTCCTGCCTCTGCATGCACGTGGGGCAGTGGGCATGGCACGCCGCGCACGGCGGCTGACAAAGGCTGGCTAGGGCAGGACGATGAGGTTCTCGGCGGCCACCTTGACGAGGAGGCCCTGCCGCAGCACGTCGACCGACAGGACGATGCCGCGGGGATCGGCCGGATCGTCGACAAAGCCCTCCAGGCCGTGCAGCGGCCCCCCGACGACGCGCACCCGCCGTCCCTGGGCCAGGAGCGGCCGGAGCGTCAGTTCGTAGCCGGAGGCGATCATCGCTCGGACGTCGGCGAGCTGGCGGAGGAATGCCGGCTCGTCCGCGATGGGAAGGGCGCGGGCGAGGAGATCTTGCTGGTAGATGCGGGCCTTCTGCCCGACGGGCACCCGGGCGAACACATAGCCGGGAAAAAGAGGCTTTGTGAATCGCTTCGTCTGGCGTGCGTAGCGGCGCACACTGTCTACGAGGGGAAGGTAGTGCTCGAATCGTTCCGCCGCCATCAGCGCCGCGAATTTCTTCTCGCAGCGCGGCCGGGTATGGCAGACGAGCCAGAGGGCGTCGGTCTCTGCGGAAGCGGCCTCCGGCATCGGCGGACCCATCAGCCTGCGGCGGGCGCGAGAAGCAGGAAGCGGACGGCTGCGTGATAGCCCTCGAGGCCGAGCCCGCTGATCATCGCCCGGCAGGCCGGAGCGGTGAGCGACGTGTGGCGGAACTCCTCGCGCTTGTAGATGTTCGATATGTGAACCTCGACCACGGCAAGGTTCGAGCCGAGGAGCGCGTCCCGCAGGGCGACGCTCGTGTGCGTGAAGGCTCCGCCGTTCAGGACGATGCCGTCGACCTTCGCATCCGCGAGCTGCGCGATCCGGTCTATGAGCTCGCCCTCGTGGTTCGATTGGAAGAACTGCAGCTCGGCAGCGGCCCCGAACTCCGCCCGCATGGCCTTTTCCAGGCCGGCGAGCGTCGTGCGGCCGTAGATATCGGGCTCGCGCGTGCCGAGACGGTCGAGGTTGGGGCCGTTGATGATCGCTATTTTCTTCATGGGGTTGCCCGGGGAGTGCGTCAGAGCGGATTCTCGGTCGCCAGGAAGGCCCAAGGCAACCCGAACTTCTCCGCCAGTTCCGCGGCGAGCGCCTTGACGCCGTGGACCTCCGTCGCGTAATGGCCGCAGAGGTAGAGGTTGAGCCGCTCCTCCTGCGCCCGGTTGAAATGCTCCTCGCGCAGCTCGCCGGTGACCAGGGTGTCGGCCCCTGCCGCGGCGAGAGCGGGTATGGCGCTGTTTCCGCCGCCGCTGCAAAACGCGACCGCCCGCGGCTCCTCGGAGCCGAATTCGATCGCCGTCACTCGGGGATAAAGGGATTCGAGCCGCGCGCGAAGCTCCGTCCTCCGCAGGGCGCAATGAGCGACTAGCCCGATGTCACCGCCCGGGTTGGGCAGGAAACCGCGGAGCGGCTGGAGGCCGACCTGCCGGGCCAGCAGCGCGTTGTTGCCGATCTCCGGATGGGCGTCCAGCGGCAGGTGGCTCGAGTAGAGCGCGCAGTTTCCCCGGATCAGGGTTGCCAGCCGGTCGTAGGCCGGCCCGGACAGCGGCTCGGGCGCGTTCCAGAAAAGCCCGTGATGGGCTATCAGAAAGTCGATGCCTGCCCCAACCGCGGCCTGGAACGGCACGAGGCCCGCGTCGACCACGGCTCCGATCCGCGTGACCTTGCCGTCGTTGGCGACCTGCAGTCCGTTCAAGGCCCCCGGAGCATCCTGGAACGCGCCCCGGCGCGTGCGCTGGTCGCAATAGGCGACGATGTCCTTGAGGGAAGCCACGGGGAAGGAGAAGACCAAAAGCGGAAATCGGAAA